>CAJWQE010000053.1 GCA_913045375.1 uncultured Halieaceae bacterium
TGGTACCGCGAGTTGACCCCGTTTGACGCGTTTTCGGACGCGGCCGTGACGAGCGGCTAGCTTGCGTGTCATGCGTTCCAGCAATCGCTTAAGTCGCGCTCTGTGGTGCTGGTCTACATTACCGAGCGACATGTTACTCAGTGCTTCGTCAAGCATATCCTCTGCATCGCCACTGGCGTGAACCATATAGGCTCTATCGACCCGATCTCTGACCTTGTTGCGAAGTTGCTCGCGCAGCGCCTGTACTGCTTCAAATGCAGCGGGTTCAGTGCTTTCAAGTTCTACCGCTGCATCGCGGAGGGCCTGCTCACCAAGCGCATCGAGCATTTTGCGGATGTACTGTCCTCGTTGCGTTAGCAGCTTGATTGCTGACACATCGACCTGTTGTGCCGCCGTTTCTACGGCAATAGCAATTGCGGCCTCATCGCCGCTCTTCAGCGCATCCACTAATTCGCTGGATAGATTCTTTGCCAGTTCAGGCTGGGCCTGCATTGCCTGCGAGAGTTGCTCGCCCAGTTCCTGAGAGGATGGGCTGCCGTCGCTGCTGTCATCCGCACTGGTGGATGAGTTTTCATTTTTGGATTTATCGGACGAGGGTGCGCCAAAGTATTGCTCGAAGGCTTCGTTGAAGACCTCGATTTCGAACTTTGATTTAGCCAGTGCACTGCCCAGACCATTTTTAAGCAGTGTCCGGTCGTTGTAGCCAACGAGCCCAGCGACTTCCATGGCCACAAGTGAATCGGCAGGTGATATCAGTATGTCGCGACCGCGCAGAAACTCGATGAATGCCAATAGTCGATCGGTGGGTGCGTCCTGACTGAATCGCTCAGCGTGTGCCATGACGTTTTAGGCGTTGGCCGCCTGCTTTTCGGTATTAAGGAGATCCACCAAGTTTTCGACCACACTGGTCAGGTCTTCCTCATACTTCAGGAGTGCGTTCAATGAGCTTTTCACAAGCTCTTCATCCAACGAGTCTGCGTGTAACAGGACCAGACTTTTTGCCCAGTCGATGGTTTCTGAAACCGATGGAAGTTTCTTGAGATCCATCTCGCGCACCTTGCTGACAAAGGTGACCAGATGATCTGTCATAGCCTCAGTGATCTGAGGTACGCGCGCTCTGACGATGCGGCCCTCTAGCTCCGTCGTTGGAAAGTCGATATGGAGGTGCAGACATCGGCGTTTTAGCGCGTCGGACAGATCCCGGGTATCGTTACTGGTGAGGAAGACAAGTGGCTTTGAACGTCCCTTAAGTGTACCGAGTTCAGGTATGGAAACCTGAAAGTCGGAGAGCACTTCAAGTAGTAGCGACTCAAACTCAAAATCTGCCTTGTCAATCTCGTCCACCAAAAGCACAACACCGCCCTCGGCATCGATTGCCTGGAGTAGGGGCCTTGGCTCCAAAAACTCTTTTGAGAAGAAGACATCATCAAAACTGTGCAGTCGCTCAACCGATGCGCGTAAACCCTGCGCCCCTTCCATTACCTCGGAGAGCTGTGTCTTGAGAAGCTGTGTGTAAAGCAGTTGCTTTCCGTACTTCCACTCGTAAATCGCCTTTGACTCATCGAGACCTTCATAGCACTGCAAGCGCACCAGCGGTGCACCTGTCACCTGCGCACAGCTTTTCGCGAGTTCCGTTTTCCCTACACCCGGCGGACCCTCTACTAAGATAGGCTTTTCTAGTGCTGCGGCTAGATAGACAACCGTGGCGATTTGCTCGTTGCAAATGTAACCCGCGGTAGCGAGTGACTCGACGATGCTGTCAACGCTCTCCAGCTTTGGAAAGGAATGGGACATAAATAAATCCTAGTGTGATGTTATCCGCCAGTGGCGTTCATCAAACGGACAACTTGAGGTTCATCTGGCTGATCAAACACATGACGCTCGGGTTTATACGCAAGAGCGGCGACAATTGCACGTTTCAAGCTGGACGAATCCATGTCGCTTCGCAGCATCTGGCGTAAATCCAGAGAATTTTCATGGCCTAAACACAGGACCAATCTGCCGTCCGGCGTAATTCTGAGGCGATTGCAGGCATCACAGAAGTTATCGGTAATCGGCGAGATAACGCCGACCTCGGTGCTGGTTCCCTCCACCGAATAGCGTCGTGCGGGTCCATCGGTTAAAGACCCTGCGATAGCTACAAGTTTGAACCGGCGCCGAATCGTCTCCAACACTTGTGCGGAGGGTACGAGGCTCAATTCACGGTTGGTTTGAGTGATATGTCCCATCGGCATCTCTTCGATGAAGGCAATATCAATACCCTTATCGAGCGCATAATCGATGAGTGGCTCTATCTGGGTGTCATTTTTACCCGTCAGTAAGACGGTGTTGAGTCTAATCCGTTCGAACCCGGCATCAATAGCCGCATCCAATCCAGCGAGCACCTTGCTTAGGTCGCCGGTTCGCGATAATTCGGCAAATTGATCGCCGCACAAGGTATCCAGACTCACATTGATACGAGAGACTCCTGCTTCGACGAGAGGCTTTGCCAGCATTGGCAGTTGGCTACCATTGGTTGTCATTACAAGCTCATTGAGCCCTTCGATGTTGGACAACCCCCGTGCGATATCAACGATGTCAGGACGCACCAACGGTTCGCCACCGGTCAGTCGAATTTTCTGAACACCCAAATCCACGAACAGTGTTGCGAGCCGAATAATCTCTTCCGCGGATAGCACGGCTTTGCGCGGTAAAAACCGCATTTCTTCAGTCATGCAATACTGGCAGCGAAAATCGCACCGATCGGTCACCGACAGCCGTAGATAACGGATCCGGCGATCGAAAGTATCGACAAGAGAGGATGCCTGAGATTTCATGGCACCTAGTGTAACGAACAACCATGGGTAATACGCAATGCTGAAATCGCATTGGCTAAATTTAAATGCATCGGTGATTCCCGGACTGGTTGTCGCGCTCGCGGCGGGATGTCTCTCGGCTCTTCTGGGGCAGTCAGAGGCCGCGTCTGTTACGACGGGCGTCGCTGTGCTGTGCGTGTTCTGGTGGATTTTTGAGCCCATCCCCATTCCGGTCACCTCCTTGATTCCCATGGCAGTGCTGCCGCTCTTGGGTGTCATTAGCCCGGGTGATGTTGCCGCTGCCTATGGATCACCCTTGATCCTTCTTCTGATGGGCGGGTTTTTATTGTCTAAGGGTATGGAGTCCACGGGGGCTCACACGCGGATTGCGGTGACGGTGGTTCGCTTCGTTGGCGCTGACGAGCCGAAGCGTTTAATCATGGGATTTATGCTCGCTGCAGCCTTACTCAGCATGTGGATTTCCAATACCGCCACCGTATTGATGCTATTGCCGGTTGCGCTCGCGGTGATTGCCACTTCGAGTGCGCCGAAAGCGCTGGCAGCACCCCTCCTGTTAGGGCTCGCTTGGGCTTGCAGCATTGGTGGGTTGGGAACGCCGATCGGAACACCGCCTACGCTTATCTTCATGCAAGTTTATGAGGACACTACAGGCACCGCGATCAGTTTCAGTCAGTGGATGTCATGGGGGATTCCGGTCGTAGCGTTAATGATTCCGCTGATTGCGATAGCTCTGGCCAGGAAAGTACCGACCGATCTCGTTGTGGATCTTCCAGATATTGGTGCCTGGCGCAGCGCCGAAAAACGGGTACTCATTATTTTCGGGCTAACCGCGCTCGCATGGATGACGCGTACCGAGCCGTTTGGTGGTTGGCGCGCATGGCTCGATATGCCAATGGCCAATGATGCAGCCGTCGCGTTTTGTGCTGTTGTGGCCCTGTTCATAACGCGTGACCGAGAGGGAGAGCCGCTTATCTCCTGGGAGCAGGCGAGCAATATACCGTGGGGTGTGCTGTTACTGTTTGCAGGTGGCATCACGCTGGCTAAGGGCTTTGTCAGTTCGGGCTTGAGTGGTCAGGTGGGAGAACTTCTCGCCAGTCTTGCCCTGGTACCGACGCTTATCGCGATAGCGGCGGTGGCGTTGTTGGTAACTGCTTTAACCGAGGCTACATCGAATACAGCGACAACCGCACTGCTCATGCCGATTTTAGCAGCAGCCTCCATGGCAGCCGATATTGATCCCCTGATATTGATGGTGCCCGCGGCGATGAGCGCTAGTTGTGCGTTTATGCTTCCAGTTGCCACTGCACCCAATGCGGTTGTTTTTGGAACAGATCAGATCGACATTCGCACGATGGTGCGCTGGGGAATTTGGGTAAACCTTCTTGGCGCGCTGATCATTACATCCGTGGTTTACGTGGTTACTACTGCGGCTTAACCGCAGCAGTAATCAAGTTATCTGTCAGAGCAGCGCCATCATTGTTTCTGCAGAGCTCGCTTCCACGCCTGGCCCCTCTTCAACGTTGATATGGGTAATGACGCCGTCATCAACCAACATGGCATAGCGCTGACTGCGTTTGCCCATCCCGAATCCGGTTGCGTCGAGTGCGAGTCCCATGGCGTCAGTAAATTGTGCGTTACCATCAGCGACCATGATGATTTCGCTGGCATTTTGAGCCTCGCCCCATGCGCCCATTACAAATGCATCATTGACCGAGAGGCAGGCGATTGAATCTACGCCAGCAGCTTTAATCTTGTCAGCATTGGCGACGTAACCTGGTAGGTGAGCCATGGAACAGCCCGGTGTGAAAGCGCCTGGTAGTGCAAACAGCAGCACGCGCTTACCTCCGAAAAGATCATCAGTAGAGAGCGGTGCGGGACCTGATTCGCCCATAACAGACAGTGTGCAAGATGGGACTTTGTCCCCAGTGGTAAGCGCCATGAAAAACTCCAAATGGTTTTGTTTGAGCCGCAAATAGTCCGCGAAAACTCCCTCACTAGGCAAGGGGCGATTGACCTGAATTTCCAGCGAAGGCCATTTTCTTCGGCGACGTTTGGGTATTGCCCTAAAAATGTGACAAGTTTTTAAACGGGTAACTGACCCGGCGCCGTATAATGTTCAGGTGCACCTGTGACAAAAGCCGGACACAAGGCTTGAGTTCGGGCTGATGCGTCCCCATTAAGTCGACTGCCTTCCGAGACGGAACAAAACATGTCTGATACCCCCGAGGTTTCTACAGTGGCTAATCGCTTGTCACTGAGAAAGTTATTTATCGCCACTGTGGCCACTCTTACTGGTCTTGCTCTCACTTGGGTGGTTCTGACAGCCAAATCGGAGCCGCAGGCTGGGCCACCACCCGATCGTCCCGCACCGATGGTGGCTGTAATCGAGGCAGTGCCTTCAACACACCAATTATTGGTCCACACGCAAGGTACTATCGATGCTAAGCGACGAGTGGATCTTGTGGCTCAGGTGGCGGGTAAGGTGGTGGAGGTGAGTGATGCCTTCGCAGACGGTGGATTTTTCGAAAAAGACGACGTTCTGTTAACCATTGAACGTGATGACTACGAGTTTGCGCTGGCGCGGGCCGAGTCCGCGCTTGCACAGGCCGAGCAACGTCTGGCTGAAGAGCGAGGGCGCAGCCGGCAGGCGCGTCGCGAATGGCGAGAGCTGGGTTCGGATGAAGCCAACGATCTTTTCCTAAGGAAGCCGCAGTTGCGAGCAGCAGAATTGGCGGTGAAGGCTGCTCAAGCGGATGTTGCGGCTGCTGAGCTTGCGCTTGATCGCACCATTATCAAGGCACCTTTTGATGGACGCGTTCAACAGAAGCGCGTCGATATCGGGCAGTTTGTTGGAAACGGCATGCCGCTCGCACAGATTTACGCACTTGAGGCACTGGAGCTGCGGCTGCCTTTGTCGGACGCTCAGCTTGCCCTGTTGCCCGAGCAGTTACTGACTTCCTCGGGAGGTTTGGTCGGATCTAGTTCGTCTGTTTCGGTCAATATTGGTGGTCGAGCATGGCAATTTCCTGCTGATATCAAGCGATCTGAGGCAGAGCTTGATCGTCGAAGTCGCGTTGCGACGGTGATTGCTGAGTTCCCTGGTAGTCCCGATCTGGAAAACGGAAGACCCGCTTTGACGCCCGGAATGTTTGCGCGCGCAGAAATCATTGGCCGACCTGTCGATGGCGTGATCGAACTTACGAATGCCGCATTGAGTCCCGATGGTCACGTGCTGATCGTCAACGAGGAGTCGAAGTTAGAGCGCCGTGATGTTGCTGTTATTAACCGCGAAGGTCGATCGGTTTGGGTGTCCGGTTTAGTTGCTGGTGACTTGGTGGTGGCGCAACTTAACAACACGCTCTTCCCAGGATTACGTGTTGCAACAGAGGTAGCGGTTAACTGATATGAGTGGACCTATCACGTGGTTCATTAAGAACCCCATTGCGGCTAATCTGCTCATGGTGCTTCTCATTATTGGCGGGTACACCAGTATTCCGAAGCTGGATAAGCAGTTCTTCCCTACACCTGAAATCAATCAGATCGAGATTCGTATGGAGTTTCGCGGCGCGAGTCCTCGAGAAGTTGAAGAACAAATTTCGGTTCGCATCGAGGAGGCAATTCACGACCTCAACGGGATCGAGGAGCTCCGGTCGACCTCTAGAGAGGGGGTTGGCGTTGTCCTGGTCGAGGTGGAAAGCGATTACCCAACCCAGAAGCTGACCAATGACATCAATACCCGAGTCGATGCGATTAGAAGTTTCCCGTCAGATGCGGAGCGGCCAACCGTCACTGAAATCACCTACCGACACCAGATGGGTCGCGTTCAGATTTTCGGGGACCTGAATGAGCGTGAGATGAAAGAGCTCGGCGAGACGTTGCGTGATGAGCTTGTGCGCCAGCCCTGGGTATCCATTGTCGAACTCCAGACGGCGCGCCCCTACGAAGTATCGATTGAGGTATCCGAAGAGAGCCTCCAACGTTATCAACTGACCTTTGATCAGGTCGCAGCTGCTGTCCGCTCCGCCTCTATTAACCTGCCGGCTGGCGCAGTCCAGCGAGACAGCGGTGATCTGCTGATTCAAACTCGAGGTCAGGCATACGACAGAGCTGACTTTGAGTCTATTGTCCTGAGAAGTGACTTCTCAGGGCAGGAACTGCTGTTGAGTGATGTCGCTGCGGTGAGGGATACCTTTGAGGATATCGACGTTGATATCGAGTTCAATGGCAAGCGCTCGCTGGGTCTCAATGTATATGTCACAACGTCACCAGACGTTATTTTGACCACGGATACGGTGAAAGCCTGGGTCAAGGAGCGCGAGTTGTCCTTACCCGAGGGCGTATCGCTGGAATTCTGGCAGGATCCCTCTAAGTCCTTTAAGGAGCGAGTTCGAACTCTGGTGAGCAATGGTCTTGGCGGCTTGGTACTGGTCATCATAGTTCTGATGTTGTTCCTGCGTCCCATGCTGGCCTTTTGGGTGTCTGTCGGCATTGTCGTCGCCTACATGGGCACGCTCTTCCTTCTGCCTTACACAGGGCAGGGACTGAATATGATCAGCCTGTTCGCTTTCCTGCTGACACTCGGTATTGTCGTTGACGATGCCATTATCGTCGGAGAGTCGGTGCACTCAGCTCAGTCCCGCGGTTTGAGCGGTGTTCATGGCGCCCTGGTGGGGACGCGCCAGGTGGTGAAGCCAGTGGTGTTCGCCGTCATCAGCACGATGGTGTTCTTCGCCCCCATGTTCTTCTTGCCCGGTGAGTGGGGGCCTGCATCAAAAGGAATCCCCGTTGTAGTCTGCCTAGCGCTGGCGTTCTCATTGATTGAGAGCTTACTTATTCTTCCTTCGCATCTAGCGCACATGAAGCCTGAGCCAGAGGTGCCCGATTCCGGTTGGTTAACGCGCACTCGCATGGCTTGCGCAAGTTGGCTCGCGCGCTTTGCTAACGAACGCTATCGCCCGTTCCTCGAGAAGTGCTTGCGTAATCACGCGTCGGTGGGTGGCTTCTTCCTAGTTTTACTGTGTTTGAGTTTGGCACTGTTCGGCGGCGGTTACCTGAAGAGCGCCTTCTTCCCTCGCGTGAATTCAGATTTCGTCGTGGGCACTGTCGAACTGCCTCAGGGTGGTGCTTTTGCGGATTCGCAGGCCATGCGCGACCGCTTGGTCACTGCGGCAGAGGCCATTAAGACGGATTACAACAGTCAGCCTCGCTATCAGCAGACGCCAGCTATAGACAACATCTTGGGCGTCGCCGGTGGAAATAAAGTCGACCTATTGGTTCAAACAGTCAACGATGATCTGGATACGGAAGAAATGACCAAACGCCTGCGACAGAGCCTTGGCGATTTGTCTCAGGCCAAGGACGTGCGGTTTGATTACACCATTCGCGATCCAGGAAAGCCCATTTCCTTGTTATTTGCCTCCGACAGCATCGCCGATCTTGAGGTGCTTGCGCAGGAAGTGCGCGGAGCACTCGAGCGCTACCCGGGCGTCTTTGATATCACGGATAGTTTTGATGCGCCGCTAGAGGAGCTCGTGCTGTCGTTGAAGCCAGCAGCTGAAACGCTTGGCGTCTCGCTCGCTGATGTGGCGACGCAGATACGTCAGGCGTTTTATGGTGAAGAGGTTCAGCGCATACCCCGGGACGGTGAAGACGTTCGTGTGATGATTCGGTATCCAGAGTCAGAGCGCCGAGCGATCGCCAATATCAATTCGATGTATATCCGTACCCGTGATGGCGCCGAAGTTCCTTTTTCGACTGTCGCCACTTACCGTGTTGAAACCGGTTATCAGTCGATCGAGCGGCTGGATCGCCTGAGAACTCTGGAAGTCAGTGCCGATGTGTCCGAAGATGGCGCACCACCGCGAGCTATTGTGGAGTCGGTACTTCGAAATGACGGGCCTGTGTGGTTGCAACGGTACCCCGGGTTGACCATTAACATGGATGGTGAGCTTCAGGAGGAGATCGAGTTTCAGCAGGCAATGGTCTACATGGGCTCGCTCTCAATGCTGATTATCTTCGGATTAATGGCAATCGCGTTTAAGTCCTATTGGCAACCCTTCTTGGTTCTCACAGCCGTACCTTTTGGACTCATGGGCGCGATCTTTGGTCATTGGATGCTCGGTTGGCAGGTCAGTATGTTTTCCATTATGGGCGTGATCGCCTGTGCGGGTGTCGTTGTAAACGACAATCTCGTGTTGATTGATCGGATCAATAATCTTCGAGATGAGGGGATGGATCTGGTTGATGCGCTGTTGCAAGGAGCGACCGATCGTTTCCGACCGATTATCCTGACGTCAGTGACGACCTTTGTGGGTCTCGTACCAATCATGCTGGAAACCAGTGTTCAGGCTCAGTTCCTTATTCCCATGGTGGTGTCTTTGTCATTTGGGGTGATGTTTGCCACAGGCGTGACGCTGGTGTTGGTGCCTGCGCTCTACCTGCTGGGCGATGATATTGGTAAGTTTCTATCGATCGTGACAAAGCGCGAACTAGAGCGGCAGGATGGAGACGTATCGCCACCTCTGGTTTAAAAGGGGTAAAGACTTAAAGCGGTCAAGGACAAGGCCATACCACGCTTTCCTGCGAAGGTCTCTTCAAAGCGAACTGTGATAAAAAATAGACATTAAAAAAGGGGCAATAGCCCCTTTTTTTGTGGCGTGTTGATCGTGCTTACAACTGAGGCCCGGCGGCAACAATGTCATCGCTGACGTCAAATTTCTCAATGTTGCCTTTGAATAGGGTGGCCAGTTTCTTGGCCTGCTCCTCATAGGCATCATCATCTCCCCAGCTGGCTTTAGGGTCGATGTATTCGTCCGCAACACCGGGGATAGTGACCGGGAAATCCAGATTCAGCGAATCGATGTGTTTTGTCTCCACATTGAGCAAGGCGCCGCTTTGAGCAGCGGCAACTACGGCACGAGTCACTGGGATTGGGAAGCGATTTCCTTTGCCATCTGCGCCCCCTGAGCCACCGGTCCAACCTGTGTTAATGAGGTATACCTGCGACCCGAAATCTTCAATACGCTTCATTAGCAGGTCAGCGTAGTCTTGAGCTGGGCGAGGCATAAATGGAGCGCCA
The DNA here is from genome assembly GCA_913045375.1 of uncultured Halieaceae bacterium. Lineage (GTDB taxonomy): Bacteria > Pseudomonadota > Gammaproteobacteria > Pseudomonadales > Halieaceae > Luminiphilus. Next base: position 9,895 of record CAJWQE010000053.1, read on the forward strand.
AAACAGGTGCTAAAGGTAGGATGGATACCAGCTTCGGCTCCAAGCTCAGTTGAGCCGACCCGCGCTGTGTAGCCAGAGAGGAAATGGAAGGCTGCTGCCTCTTTCGAGAGTAAGCTGACCGGTGGAAGCACGCCAGACACGTCGCAAGTGAGGAAGATCACACACTTAGGTTCGCCGCCCATGTTCGTCGCTGACCGCTTCTCAACGTGATAGAGCGGGTAGCAGCAGCGGCCATTTTCGGTGAGGGTCGTGTCCGAGTAATCAGCTTGCCGCGCCTCATTAAGCGCGACGTTCTCGACGATCGCACCAAACCGGATGGCATCCCAAATGATAGGTTCGTTTTTCTGACTTAAGTCGATGGTCTTCGCGTAGCAGCCGCCCTCGATGTTAAAAACCGAGCCTTGCGCCCAGCCGTGCTCATCGTCACCAATCAGGTAGCGCGCGGGGTCTGCCGAAAGGGTGGTTTTTCCCGTGCCAGAGAGACCAAAGAAGAGAGTTGTATCGCCTTCGTCGCCAATGTTTGCTGAGCAGTGCATGGGAAGCACATCTTTTTCAGGAAGAAGGAAGTTCTGCACCGAGAACATCGCTTTCTTCATCTCGCCGGCATAGCGCATACCTGCAATGAGCACTTTGCGCTGACCAAAGTTAATGATGACAGTGCCGTCCGAGTTGGTTCCGTCCCGCTCAGGATCACAGACAAAGTCGGCGACATTCATAATTTGCCATTCCGGCTTTTCCGAGGGGTTGTAGTTCTCGGGCCGAATGAACATGTTGCGACCAAACAGACTTTGCCATGCGGTGCCCGTCATAACCTTCACCGGTATGTAATGGTCGTGATGCTCTCCTACGTGGAGATGCTGCACCCATTGCTCACCGGTGGCGAGATGCGCCTTCACACGATCCCACAGCGCATCAAAGGCTGCTGTATCGAACTCGCGGTTGACGCTGCCCCACTCGATTGCTTCTTCGCTCGAGGGCTCTCGAACGATGTATCGGTCCGCTGGAGAACGACCCGTCCTGTGTCCTGTTTCGACGCGAAGTGCGCCGGTATCTGTCAAACAACCCTCTTTCCGGTCTAATGCCATCTCAATGAGTTGGGCTGCAGTGTTGTCAGTGTGTTTAATCGGTGCTTTGGCACTCTGTTCAACTGTCATTGGTATATGCTTCCAGTGTGAGTGTGGAGATACAGTTAACCAATCAGTGGATCGTAGGCTCCTCTGATTGATCTACATCGTTACGCGTAAAGTGGTAGCTATCGCCACACATTTCGCAATTCATTGTCACCGTCTGTTGCTCCTCAAAGAGCTCGGTGATCTCATGTTTAGGTAGTAAACGGATCGCATTCAAACTGCGATCTCTCGAACAATTGCAGGAGAAACGGATGCGCTTGGGTTCAAAGCGCTTCACGTCCCATTCATTAAAAAGCTTGAACAACAATTGATCGGTATCAGTATCAATCAGCTCGTCGGGCGTCACTGTGTCAGCGAGCGCACACAGAGTCTGCCACTGATCTAGCCGCTCGTCCTCGTCTTCGATGAGCTGTTTTGGCAGCTGTTGGAGCATCAGGCCTGCGGACGATCCAGCGCGCGTGGATAGCCAAAATTTGGTGGCAAGTTGTTCGCTTTGCTCGAAGTAGTCGCTGAGCACATCGGCTAACTCATCTCGCTGCACTGCGATGATGCCTTGATAGCGCTGCCCAACCTCTGGCTCGATGGTGAGCGTCAAAACGCCATTGGGTAGATGGCTCTTCATAGGGCCTTCTGGCGACTCTAGCTCGCCGCGTGCAATGCCTCTGATGTCACCATCGCTGGAGCACTCGACCATGACCAGCGAGATCGGGCCATCACTGCGGCCCTGCAAGACCACACGGCCGTCAAACTTGAGGTTGTTTGAAATGACTACAGTTGCCGCCGCAAATTCACCGAGCAGTTTTTGAACACCGGGTCCGTAGGCGTGGGTTCTAATCAGGTCTTTTAGCACGTTATCGAGAATAACGGTCTCACCACGAATGTCCGCGCCTTCAAAAAGAAAACGGTAACTATCGTCATTGGTGGGGTACTTCGGCATGTTGCTAGTTTAACAAGCTCACTCAGTGGAGCGATGTGAAACTAGCATAGAATATTCACAATCAAGCCGCTGGATGGCGGCTTGAGTTTAGCTAGCAGCGAGCGCCTTTACTTTCGCGTTGAGACGGCTCTTGTGACGAGCTGCTTTGTTCTTTTTGATGATGCCTTTGTTCGCCATACGGTCGATGACTGGAACAGCTGCATTGTAAGCTTCTTGCGCGGGGCCGTGCTCGCCCGCGTTAACCGCTGCGAGTACTTGCTTCATCTTGGTGCGAACGAGTGAGCGCAGACTTGCGTTGTGCGCACGTTGCTTGTCGTTCTGCTTCGCTCTCTTGCGAGCTTGTGGTGAGTTCGCCACGAATTCTCTCCAGAATTTAAAGGGCGCCGATATTGGGTGACGTCGAGAGTGATGTCAACCGCTCAGAGCCCATATAGTGATAATGTCTAATTTAGAGCCCGAGAATCACCAGCAACCAGCCGATTACAGCAAGGAGAAGCGTCTCTTTAGCTGAATCTAACCGGAAGAGTGCATAGCCGTAGCCAACGGGTGGCAACAGCAGTGAAAACATTCCCCAGGCGTAGTCTTCTTTCCACGCTGTGATGAGCAATAGGCACCAGCTAACCAACAGGCAGGACACCCCCAAAAACATCAAATACGCACTGTACGCTTCCATCTCTTCTTCTCCGCAGGTAGGGTTCACGACGGGACGCGATGCTACCAGATTGCGAGCCGTATCAAAGCATTTATGAGGTAATAGTCGGATTCTTCACGCTTAAAATGATGCACTCGGTAAAACCCGCAATTTTCTCGAAGATAACAGTCTAATTAATTAGCGTTTTTAGCAATGACAGATCTTTACAACGACATTCGACCCTACCGCGACCATGAGGTCAGTTCAGTGGTCGATACACTACTGTCGGATAATGAGTTTATCGATACGCTGATCGCCTTGCGCGGTAATCGTATTGCCAAATGGGTGCCGGGGCTCGTGCGTTTATTTGCGCGGAGGACCATGAAGTCACAGCTCGCCGGGGTTAGCACCGTTGACGGCTTTCAGGCGTTAGTCAAGCCGAGCCTCGATCGGGTGGTAGAAGCGACTTCGTACTTTTCTTATTCAGGTATCGAACAACTAGATACCGAAGCGTCGTATCTCTTCATCAGTAATCATCGCGATATTGTTATGGATTCTGCGTACGCCAACAGTGTCTTGGTTGTTGAGGGTCATCGTACGGCGCAAATTGCTATCGGCGATAATCTGTTGCAGAAGCCATGGGTGTCACACCTGATGCGTATTAACAAGAGTTTCATTGTGAAGCGTAGTTTGAGCGGCCCGAAGCAACAGCTCGCAGCCTCCAAGCAGCTGGCCAATTTTATGCGTGAGGCGATTGTCGAAAATCAGGGACCGTTGTGGATTGCGCAGCGGGAAGGTCGGGCAAAGGATGGGAATGACCGAACGGAGGCCGCTGTTTTAAAAATGTTGACGCTGTCGCGTGACAAAGCCACCGAGTCGCCGGATGAGGTTTTGGGCAAGCTCAACATAGTGCCGCTAACGATTTCTTATGAAATAGATCCATGCGATGTTATGAAAGCGCGGGAGTTGGCTTACGGGGCTGGGTACGAAAAGGCGCCCTTTGAAGATCTGGAAAGTATCGCGCAAGGTATTCAGGGACAAAAAGGACATGTCCATATTCATTTCGGCATACCGCTGAATCAAGCATCACTGTCGGTACCTGATGCCGTGTCGCTTATTGATGACGCTATGGTGGCCAATTACCGACTGTTCAAAACCAATTTTTGGGCATGCGAAGCACTGGGCTACGCCATCGATGAATCAGAGTGCGATGCAGCAGAGGCGAGCATCACTCAATCAGCGTTCCTTGCCCGGTTTGATGAACTGTCTAAAGCGGAACGTCAGCAAGCGCTCGAAATGTATGCAAGACCGGTTCTTAATGTGATGGCAAGTAAGGATAGGGTGTAAGCATCCTTGTTAGCAGATGCCTTAAGAGAAGAAATTCGAGCGGCTTTTTTTACGCTGACCGAGGCGAAAGATTTAAAGCCTCGCTGGGGCCAGCGTCAAATGATTGCCGAGGTTGCCAATGCGTTGGGCGACCCTGACACATCGCCGTTTCTTGCGATCGAGGCGGGCACAGGTACTGGCAAAACCATTGCTTACATCATGGCTGCATTGCCTGTGGCAAAGGCACAGTCGAAAAAACTGATCATCGCTACTGCCACAGTCGCTCTACAGGAGCAACTGATTTTTAAGGACCTGCCAGAGATCAAGCGCCACAGCGGTATCGATTTTAGCTATCAGCTTGCCAAGGGACGCAGCCGCTATCTTTGCTTATATAAGCTCGATCAGTTGATTCAGGGCTACGCAGAGTCACCTATGTTGTCGATGTACCCTGATGAGGTTGAGCTTCCCGAAGGGGAAGAGGTACAGCGGACCTATGACGCTATGCTGACCGCGGTGAGCGACGATTCGTGGGACGGAGACCTCGATGCCTGGCCTGAGGCGCTCGATGTGGGCGTTATCCGATCGATTACTACTGATCACTCGCAGTGCTTGGGGCGTCGGTGCCCGCACATTACAGGTTGTAGTTTTTTTCGAGCTCGGGAAGGGCTCGAGGAGACAGACATCATTGTGACCAATCACGACTTGGTGCTAGCCGACTTTAGATTGGGAGGGGGGCGAATTCTCTCGGAGCCCGAGGAGAGTTATTACATCTTCGATGAGGGTCACCAGTTAGCCGAAAAGTGTTTGGAGCACTTTGCGTGTTTTTCTCGAAGTGGACGGACGTACAACAACCTGGCAGAGACCCAGCAGTGGTTAGATGCCAAGCGTGAGCTGTTAATTGAGTACGAGGTACGTCCCGAAGCGCTGTCGGCCCTGTCCATCAGTACGGATGACCTTATTCAAGCAAGCCGCGATACCTATGCGCTGTGCTGGACCGCTTTGAGTGGGCGTGTCGATGATCGTGCTGACTTGCGTTTCCCGTTTGGTGTTGTTGATGAAGAGTTGCGCGATGCATCGCGCGCGCTTCGAGATCTGTGGAGGCTGCACCGGCAAAAGCTTTCGCCAGTCCTGAGTTTGATTGAGGCTTTGGTGGAGGAGGACGACGCTGATCAGCGGGAGATCTGGGAGAGTAATCTCAATGATCTGCAAGTTATATTGGCACGCGCTGAGGGTCAGATTGCGTTATGGGACAGCTATGCTTCATCCGATGAAGAATCGAGCACGCCATGGGCACGATGGATGCGGCACTATGGGGACGAAAGCTCAATCGAGTGCTACGCGAGCCCGATTTACGCGCGAGATATTCTGTCTGAGCATGTTTGGGAGCGCGTTGCGGGTGCCGTAATGACCTCTGCGACACTGACTGCGCTCGGGTCGTTTGATCATTTAATGCAGCAGACTGGCTTACCGAGTGACACCAAGTTAGCGCGGGTTGAAAGTCCCTTTGAAGCATCTCGTGGCCGATTTGTTGTGCCCGACATGGCGACTGATCCAAGCGAGCCCGCGGCGCATTCGGATGAGTTGATTAATCTATTTCCGAGCTTACTGGAGCGTCATCGAGGCACGCTGGTGCTCTTCAGCTCTAAGCGTCAGTTACAAGAACTGGTTGAGGCGCTCGAGCCCACGTATGAGTCACGGCTTCTCGTTCAAGGACAAATGAGTAAAGCAGACATACTGCAGGAACACCGAAGAAGAATCGATCGCGGTGATTCGTCGATCATATTCGGACTCGCCAGCTTCGCTGAGGGCGTTGATTTGCCTGGCGATTACTGCAGCCATGTAATTATTGCAAAGCTGCCATTTGCAGCACCCGATGACCCCATCGATGCTGCGCATGCGGAGCTACTTGAGGCCGCTGGACGCAATCCATTCATGGAGCTCACTGTGCCTTCAGCTTCGCTTAGATTACTCCAAGCTTGCGGTCGACTGCTTCGCACAGAGACGGATGAAGGCGTTATTACGCTCTTGGATCGGCGAATCATCACGAAGCGATACGGACGCGCGATTATGGATGCCTTGCCCCGATATCAGTTCGAGGTTCAGTAGTCAGACGCTTGGTGACAAACTGTTGTGACAAAAAAAGCCCCGCAAGTGCGAGGCTCTCTAAGACTTATCGACAGGTTAGTCCCAGCTAAGAGCGCCACCTGTTTGATACTCAATGACGCGGGTCTCGAAAAAGTTCTTCTCCTTTCGTAGATCCATGATCTCTGACATCCACGGGAATGGATTCTGAGCACCAGGGAACTGCTCGGGCAGCCCAAGTTGAGTCAGACGCCGGTTTGCAATGAATTGCAGGTACTCTTCCATCATGCTGGCATTCATGCCGAGTACACCACGTGGCATTGTGTCGCGTGCGTATTCGATTTCCAGCGCTGTTCCCTCAAGAATCATTTGAATAGCTTCTTGCTGGAATTCCTCAGTCCACAAATGTGGATTCTCGAGCTTGATCTGATTGATTACATCGATACCGAAGTTGAGGTGCATCGACTCGTCTCTCAGGATGTACTGGAACTGCTCTGCAACACCGGTCATCTTATTACGGCGACCCATTGAAAGGATTTGCGTAAAGCCACAGTAGAAGAAAATCCCCTCAGTGACGCCATAGAAGCCGATCAGATTTCGCAAGACCTGCTGGTCGTCCTCAACGGTGCCCGTTTTGAAGTTAGGGTCTGAGAGCGCTTGGGTCTTGTTTAATGACCAGGAAGCCTTCTTAGCGACGGACGGTACTTCACGGTACATGTTAAAGACTTCACCCTCGTCCATGCCCAGTGACTCAATGCAGTACTGGTAGGCGTGTGTGTGGATGGCTTCCTCAAATGCCTGACGCAGGAGGTACTGGCGGCACTCTGGGTTGGTAATGAGTCGATAAATACCCAACACCAAGTTATTCGCGACGAGCGAGTCTGCGGTTGAGAAGTAGCCCAACGACCGCATCACAATGCGACGTTCGTCGTCAGTGAGACCGTCTTCACTCTTCCAGGTCGCCACATCAGCCGTCATGTTAATTTCCTGCGGCATCCAGTGGTTCGCGCAGCCATCGAGATACTTCTGCCATGCCCAGTCGTACTTGAACGGAACCAGCTGGTTGAGATCCGCTCGGCAGTTAATCATCGCTTTCTCATCAACAGAGATACGCGATGCGCCCATCTCAAGCTCCTCGAGGCCAGGCGCAGTATCAATATTAGCCACCGCTTCAGCCGCCGCTTTAACCTGATCCGTTACTGGCGCAGACGCTGCCTCTTCCTGATTGATTGTTTCTAGCGCCTTGTTAACCACCTCGGGTTGCACAGGTGCTTGTTGCTGCGGTGCCGCTACGGGCGCGTCACCCTCGGCTAGGTTGTAATCATCCCAATTAAGCATCATTAACTCCTTTAACTTATTTGGTTACTGACAGGCTTCACAATCTGGATCGTCGAGCGAGCAGGCTGCTGGAACCGGTGCGGGTTGCACTGGTGCAGCGGCAGCTGCTTGCTGTGATACGGCATTGAGCTGACCGGTGTTAACCGTAGACTTCTCAGTACCCGTCGCAGCGAGCGATCGCAGGTAGTATGTTGTTTTCAGGCCGCTGTACCAAGCCATTCGGTAGGTCACGTCCAACTTCTTTCCACTTGCATTATTGATGTACAAGTTCAGCGACTGAGCTTGGTCGATCCACTTCTGCCGTCGACTTGCTGCATCGACTAACCAGCGAGGTTCAACCTCGAAAGCTGTCGCATATTTCGCCTTTAGATCGGCCGGGATACGATCGATGGCTTGTACGCTGCCATCGTAGTACTTGAGGTCATTGACCATGACCTTGTCCCACAACCCGCGCTCCTTGAGGTCGCGAACCAAGTGAGGGTTTACCACGGTAAATTCACCTGACAAGTTCGACTTCACATAGAGGTTTTGATAGGTCGGCTCGATGGACTGAGATACGCCAGTAATGTTGGCAATCGTTGCTGTTGGTGCGATCGCCATGACATTCGAGTTACGCATACCTTGCTCAGCGACTTTGCCTCTGAGTGCATCCCAGTCCATGGTGCTGTCTTGGTTGACCGAGATATAGTCGGTGCCACGCTGTTCGATCAACATGTTCAACGAATCAATCGGGAAAATACCCTGGCTCCATAGCGAACCGTCGTAGCTTGAGTAGGCGCCACGCTCGGCAGCCAGATCCGTTGATGCGTTGATCGCAAAGTAGCTAATGGCTTCCATTGTCTGATCGGCAAACGTTACTGCCTCGTCAGAAGCGTACGATACGTCGACTTTATAGAGTGCATCTTGAAACCCCATGAGACCTAGACCAATGGGTCGGTGCTTCATGTTCGAGTTTTCAGATGTATCTACCGAGTAGTAGTTAATGTCGATGACGTTATCGAGCATGCGAATAGCGGTCGTCACTGTCTTGCGGAGCTTATCGATGTTCAACTCGCCGTTTTCGATGTGCTGCGGCAAGTTGACTGAACCGAGGTTGCAGACAGCGATTTCGTCTTTGCTGGTGTTCAGCGTGATCTCGGTACACAGGTTTGATGAGTGGACCACGCCCACGTGTTGCTGAGGCGACCGGATGTTGCAGGGATCTTTAAAGGTGATCCAGGGGTGTCCTGTTTCAAAGATCATGCCCAGCATTTTTCGCCAAAGTGCCTGTGCTTTCAGTGTCTTGTGGAGCTTTAATTCACCGTTGCGGGCCTGCTCTTCGTAGTGGTTATAGCGCTCCTCGAAGGCTGTTCCATACAGGTCATGAAGGTCTGGCACGTCGTTAGGAGAGAACAGCGTCCAATCACCATCTTCAAATACGCGCTTCATGAAGAGGTCGGGCACCCAGTTTGCGGTGTTCATATCGTGGGTTCGGCGACGATCGTCTCCCGTATTTTTGCGGAGCTCCAGGAACTCCTCGATATCCATGTGCCATGTTTCGAGATAGGCGCAGACCGCCCCTTTACGCTTACCACCCTGGTTCACGGCAACAGCGGTATCGTTGACCACCTTGAGGAACGGAACAACGCCCTGACTCTTTCCGTTGGTGCCCTTGATATAGGCGCCAAGCGCACGAACAGGTGTCCAGTCATTTCCGAGCCCACCTGCAAACTTAGA
>CAJWQE010000054.1 GCA_913045375.1 uncultured Halieaceae bacterium
TTCAACCGTATCTTCAAGCGACAAGAAGAGCCGCCTATTTTCGCGCTCCTGCACCTGTATATAAGACCGACAAGGCACTCATGGCGTAGACTAACGTCATGTTGTTATTCTTCATTGCAATCAATTCGTCAGTTTTTTGACAGCCTCCAAAATATCAAAAAAAAAGCCGGTGAAACCGGCTTTTTGTCACATTTCGAGAGCAAATCTGAGATTTACTTCCCGTCCATTTGCGCCTTGATGAGATCGCCGATGGTTCCGGGTGAGGCAGCGCTGTCTTGCTCCTTGAGCGAGGCAACCGCTTCTTTCTCGTCATCCATGTCTTTCGCTTTGATGGACAGCCCGATTGAACGGCTCTTACGATCGACAGCAACAATCTTGGCGTCGATTTTATCACCGACACTAAGGACTGAGCGTGCGTCTTCAACGCGATCCCGACTGAGATCAGCGACCTTGATGTAACCATCAACTTCTTCATTGAGTTTGATGACCGCACCTTTCGCATCGACATCAGTCACCTCGCCGGTAACGATGCTGCCCTTCTCGGCTTCACCCAAGAAGATTGAGAACGAGTCTTCCTCGAGCTGCTTTATACCCAGTGAGATACGCTCACGCTCGGGGTCAATGCTCAAGATCACAGTCTCGATCTCATCGCCCTTCTTGTAGTTGCGAACGGCTTCTTCACCGGTCTCGTTCCAGCTGATATCGCTAAGATGCACTAGGCCGTCGATATTACCGGCAAGGCCAATGAAGATACCGAAGTCAGTGATTGACTTGATAGATCCAGAGATCTTGTCACCGGTCGCGTGCTGCGAAGCAAAGGCATCCCAGGGGTTTTGCTGACATTGCTTGATACCGAGCGAGATACGACGACGCTCCTGATCGATGTCAAGAACCATCACTTCAACTTCATCGCCGAGCTGAACGATCTTCGATGGGTGAACGTTCTTGTTTGTCCAGTCCATTTCAGAGACGTGTACCAGACCTTCTACACCCTCTTCGATTTCCGCAAAACAGCCGTAGTCAGTGAGATTGGTGATACGAGCGTTGACGCGGCTACCCTCAGGGTAACGATTGGTAATCTCTACCCATGGATCTTCACCCAACTGCTTCAGACCCAAGGACACACGGTTACGCTCTCGGTCGAACTTGAGAACCTTGACGTCCATTTCCTGGCCGACTTCAACAACTTCGCTTGGATGCTTAATGCGCTTCCACGCCATATCAGTGATGTGCAACAGACCGTCAACACCGCCGAGATCAACGAACGCGCCGTAGTCAGTGAGGTTCTTGACCACACCTTTAACGCTTTGACCTTCCTGGAGGTTTTGTAGCAGTTCGTCACGCTCGGCGCTGTTGGCCGCTTCCATGACCGCACGTCGAGAAACAACGACGTTGTTACGCTTCTGATCGAGCTTGATTACCTTGAACTCAAGCTCTTTGCCCTCGAGGTGCGCGGTTTCACGGATTGGACGTACGTCAATCAATGAACCAGGCAGGAAGGCACGGATAGAATCAACATCGACGGTGAAGCCGCCTTTGACCTTTCCGTTAATAACACCAGTGACCACCTCTTGAGCGACGTGAGCTGCTTCCAGCGTCTTCCATGCTTCCGCGCGCTTTGCCTTCTCGCGCGAGAGCTTGGTTTCACCAAAACCGTCTTCGACAGTTTCTAGTGCCACCTGCACTTCGTCGCCAATATTTAAGGTGCACTCACCACTAGCATTTGTAAATTGATCACGAGGGATGACACCCTCAGATTTTAGACCTGCGTGGACCGTAACCCACTCGTTGTCGATATCAATGACCACACCGGTAACGATTGAACCGGGTTCCATATCAACGGTCTTGAGACTTTCTTCGAATAACTCGGCGAATGATTCGCTCATTGAACATACCTGTCTTATCGCTGCAAACATCGCAGCACCAACCGTCTTACCCGGCTGGGTCGATTTATAAACGCACTGAGTCGAGGGGTAAGGCCTTTAATCGCCCGAGTGCACTATCCCTTTAGCAACCACATGAGACAGCACTCGTTCAAACACGGCATCTGCAGTCAGGTCGGTACTGTCGACGATGACGGCGTCCTCCGCTGGAACAAGTGGCGATACCGATCGTGTTCGATCTCTTGTATCGCGAGCCTCAATGGCCACCAAAAGGCGCGGCAGACTAACATCCTCGCCCTGCAGCTGCAACTGACTTTGTCTTCGCTGCGCTCGGGCCATAGCTGAGGCTTCTAGGAATATCTTCAGGGGCGCATCGGGAAAGACAACGGTCCCCATGTCTCGCCCATCAGCTATAAGACCGGGCGCCGCTGCCAACTCGCGTTGACGGACGAGCAAGGCCTCTCGAACAGAGGGTATGGCTGCGACAGCAGAAGCAGCCTCTCCTCCACGGACTGAACGTACGGGTTCAGTGACATCTCGGCCGCAGTGAATAACGCGAACACCGAGATCGGTGGTGACAAACGACACATCTAAATCGCGAGCAATCTGCGTCACCGACGACTCGTCATCCCAAGCGATGCCCTGATCCAAGGCAGCAAACCCCACGATGCGGTAAAGCGCACCGCTATCTAGCAAATGGAAACCCAAATGACTCGCAAGCCGCTGCGCCAGCGTTCCTTTGCCTGAGCCACTTGGACCATCCACACAGATCACCGGAACCATAAGTCGTCAATTCACTTCTGTTATGTTCAATCCGACACCGCGAGCAAGCGCAGCAAAACCGGGAAAGGAGGTGGCAACGTGATCACAATCGTTGACGTGAATCGGCCCTGATGCGCGAAGCGCCGCGACGGAGAAAGACATGGCAATACGGTGATCATGGAAGGTATCGACCTCACCACCCGTTATTTGACCGCCGGTAATGGCAATGCCGTCCTCGCGAACGTCGTTTTCAATTCCAAGGCGTGTCAAACCCTCTGCCATCGAAGCGATACGATCACTCTCCTTAACACGCAGCTCCTCCGCACCCGAGAGGACTGTCTTACCTGACGCGCAGGCGGCGGCAATAAAAAGTACGGGGAACTCATCAATCGCCAGTGGCACGAGGTCTTCCGGAATCTCGATGCCAGTCAACGGTGCTGACCGAACGCGCAAATCGGCTACCGGTTCTCCACCCACTTCGCGCTCGTTCAGCACTTCTATATCGGCACCCATGAGCGTGAGAATCGTAATCACGCCGGCACGTGTGGGGTTCATGCCAACGTGCTCGAGGGTCAAATCCGAGCCCTCAGCAATCGATGCCGCAACCAAAAAGAAAGCTGCGGATGAAATGTCGGCTGGAATATCGAGTGATGTCGCTTTCAACGAACCACCACCTTGAAGGCTAATAACATCGTTCTCGCACTCCACCTCGTAACCAAAGCCACGGAGCATGCGCTCAGTATGATCTCGAGTGGTTGCAGGCTCGCTTATCGACGTGCGTCCCTCTGCGTACATCCCTGCGAGCAATACGCATGATTTGACCTGCGCGCTGGCCATTGGCATCTCGTAGTGAATACCTTTAAGGCGCTGACCGCCTTTGATGGCGAGCGGTGGCTTGCCCTCCTCGCTGTCTATTACGGCACCCATCAGCGCGAGCGGAGTTGTTACACGTCCCATCGGGCGCTTCTGCAGAGACACATCGCCTGTCATCACTGAATCGAAGGTTTGAGGGGCTAATAAACCACTCAGCAGTCGGATACTCGTCCCTGAGTTCCCCATATCCAGAACATTCTCGGGCGCTTTGAGGCCGTGCATACCCACCCCATCGATTTCAATTCGCCCTTGCTCCGGGCCACGAATCACGACACCCATGTCTTTAAAGGCCTGAACCGTGCACAGTGCATCCTGCCCTTCTAGGAATCCTGTCGCTGTGGTTGTACCCTCGGCCAACGCGCCAAACATGACGGTCCGGTGCGACATTGACTTATCACCGGGCACCCGCAACGAGCCGGTCATCGATCCGCCAGGCTCAACCAAAAACTTCATGATGTTTCCTCTGAATCGCTCGCAGGAAGGGGATTAAGGATGTCGTCATGTGCACGCCGATGAGCACGACAAATCGCAAAGTAGTCGCGAAGCGCAGCCGCATCGCCCGATGTAATTAAATCTCGAAGCGAGCTCATCTCGTCTTGAAAGCTATCGATGGCGTTCAGCAGGGCCGTCTGATTAGTGACCGAAATATCGGTCCACATCAACGGGTCAGAGCCTGCAATTCGTGTCATATCACGCAAGGCACCACCACCGTGCACCATGGGATCAGACGCATCTCTCTCCAAAGCTCGTGTGAGCGCATACGCGACAATATGCGGCATATGCGAGCTCGCCGCGAGTAGCGCGTCGTGCTCTTCAACACCCATTTGCCGAATGTAGGCACCCGTGAGATCCCACATGGCCTTAACCTGCTCAGTCGCATCGGCTGCGGTGTGCGACAGCGGTGTCAGAATCACCTCACGACCACGAAATAAAGCGCCGTCAGAAAACGCGACACCACTGTGCTCTGAGCCCGCAATGGGATGACCCGGAACAAAATTCGCATAGTCACAGGCCATGGAATCAATCACGTGTCCTTTAATGCTCGCAAGGTCGGTAACCACGGGGGTGCGATTTAACCGGCCCAACTCATCAACGACAGATTTTAAAATCTCTCCCGTTGCGGCTGGTGGCGCTCCCACAACAACCATGTCAGCCGCTGCAAGAATCTCAGACAAGTCCAAGGAATAGTGATCGATCACTCCCAGCTCCATTCCACGCTGCAAACTGGTCTCTCTGGGACCCCACGCCGTCAGAGTCCCGTTCCAGGAACTCGCTCTCAAGGCGCGAGCAAGCGAGCCCGAAATAAGGCCTAGCCCAATAAACGCAACGGTGCGAGATTGAAATTGTGTCATCAGATGGGCGCTTTAGGATAAGAACCCAATGGCTTTAGCAGAATAGAGTTTTCCTCTAGAGCTGCCATAACCTCGCGGACAACGTCGTCAGACAGATGTCCTTCAAACTCAATGAAGAACATGTATGTCCACTTCTCGGTTTTCGAAGGTCGTGAATCAATCCGAGTCAAACTAATGCCACGCTCCTCGAAGGGGCGTAACAAGTTTAAAAGTGCGCCCGGCCGGTTCCGACTTGCGATCAGAATGGATGTTTTATCAGCACCGCTCGAGGGCACAGTCTCACGACCGATAACAAAAAAGCGCGTAGTATTGTGCGCAATATCTTGAATCGCCTCAGCCAGCTTCACGAGCTGGTAAGTTTCTACTGCCAGGTCGCCAGCAATGGCCGCAACACCAGGCTCACTCTGCGCACGCTGTGCAGCTTCGCCGTTACTGCGGCAGACATCTCGGGGAACACCGGGCAAATTGGCATCCAGCCAATCCCGGCACTGGCCAAGCGCCTGCTCGTGTCCACAAACAACGGAAATGTCTGACAAGTCTTGTGAAGCTCCCGCAATCAGGTGATGGACAACAGGTAACTCGACCTCACCGATAATCTGGAGCGGTGACTCCAAGAAGCAATCGAGGGTCTGGCCCACCATACCCTCGGTTGAGTTCTCGACCGGCACCACGGCCATATCGCAGGCGCGATCCTCTGCCAATCGAAAGACATCTCTGATGGTGGGCTGGGGTTCAAGAATGGCGGACTGCCCGAAGTGTTTTAGGGCGGCGGCCTGAGAATAAGTGCCTACGGGACCCAAAAATCCGACCGTTAAGGGGCGCTCTAAGGCCAGACAGCTCGACATAATTTCACGGAAAATGCGTGCTGCCTGATCTGGGGGTAAGGGCCCCGGGTTACGCTCTTGAATTGCACGTAAAATCTGCGCTTCCCGCTCGGGACGGTAGAAGAGCGCGTCCCCATCTTGGCTGGCAGCCAGCTTAATTTCGGCGACACGACGCGCGCACTCGGCCCGCGCGTTAATCAACGCGAGCAACTGCGTATCGATGGAATCGATGTCCGCTCGAATTTCGGCTAATTGATCATCAGACGCCATGATCTATCGTCTCTATCCGTACTTTGTCTCGAAACGATGCATGAAATCGCACAAAGCATCAACGGACGATTGCTCAACCGCATTGTAGATACTGGCTCGCATACCACCAACCGAGCGGTGCCCCTTTAAGTTGAGCAGCTGCTCAGCCTCTGCTTCCTCCAGGAACCGCTTATCAAGTGATGCATCAGCCAAGGTAAAAGGCACGTTCATTAATGAACGATATCGAACGTCCACCGGATTGTTATAAAAACCGCTGTCATCAATGGTGGAATAAAGCGTTAACGCCTTTTTTTCGTTCAGTGCCTTCATTGCCGCAAGACCGCCTTTGGCTTCTATCCACTCGAACACGAGCCCCGATAGGTAGAGTGCAAAGGTCGGAGGTGTGTTGTACATGGAGTCATTATCGGCCGCGATTTTCCAGCTCAGCATGGCGGGAATATCTGACCGCGCGCGATCCAGCAATTCTCGCTTCACGATGACCAGACACAAGCCCGCGGGACCGATGTTCTTCTGAGCACCCGCATAAATCACACCAAAACGGTCCACGTCGATGGGTCTCGAGAGGATGGTCGACGACATATCAGCGACAACCGGAGCGTGCGTGCGTGGAACGAAATCGAACTCGAGTCCGCCAATGGTTTCATTGGGGCAGTAATGCAGGTAAGCCGCACCTTCAGTCAATTCCCAGTCAGACTCAGCTTGTATGGTAGAGAAATTCGAATCTTCGGATGTTGAGGCGACGTTTACATTGACGAGTCGTTTGCCCTCAGCCAACGCTTTCTTCGACCACTGACCTGTGACGACCTGATCCACCATATCGTCAGCGCGAGATAGGTTTAGTGGGACAGACGCAAACTGCTGTGATGCACCGCCCTGCTGAAACAGGACTGCATAGTCCTCACCTATACCGAGTAATCGGCGTAGCGACTGCTCTGCTCGCTCGGCAACACCGACAAACTCAGGGCTTCGATGGCTTAACTCCATGATGGACGCGCCGACGCCCTGCCAATCAAGCAGCTCAGTTTGGACGCGCTGAAGTACCTCGGCGGGAAGCGCCGCAGGCCCCGCGCAAAAATTATGGGCTCTGGTCACTCTTCTGTCTCGTTGCTACCGCTATCCGAGTCTTCGTCTGTCACGACGGGTTGAGCAGGTTCGGCTGCGTCATCGTCCTCAGCGATTCGGCTCACGCTCACCAGCGCTTCACCGTCCCGGGTTCGTATGACTCTGACACCCTGCGTGTTACGGCCAAGGAGACTCACTTCATCGACACGGGTTCGAACAGCTGTGCCCTGATTGGAGATCAGCATCATTTCGTCTCCGTCCCAGACTTGAACCGCGCCCACAAGCGAACCGTTACGCTCTGATGTGGACATGGCAATGACACCTTTGCCACCGCGCCCCTTAGCTGGGAATTCCGCATTCTCGGTGCGCTTACCGTAACCATTTTCTGTGACAGTCAGAATACGACCACCCTCTTTTGGCACAATGAGCGAGATAAGTTTGTGACCAGCGGCTAGGTTGATACCCCGGACACCTCTCGCGGTGCGACCCATGGCTCTAACCTGGCCTTCATTGAAGCGCGTCGCCTTACCTTCGGTCGAAAACAGCATGATGTCGCTGTTACCGTCCGTAATGGCTGTGCCGACCAGCACGTCATCTTCTTCCAGCTCAATCGCTCGCAAGCCAACACTTCGCTGACGGGAAAACTGTGTGGCCGCCGTTTTCTTCACGGTGCCATTCGCCGTCGCCATAAAGATGAACTGATTCTCGTCATACCCGTCGATGGGCAAGATAGACGTGATGCGCTCTTCTTCGTCTAGCGGCAGCAAGTTCACCATAGGGCGACCTCGCGAGTTTCGACTGGCCAGCGGGATATGGAACACTTTTAGCCAATACACCTTGCCGAGGTTCGAGAAACACAGAACCGTCGCGTGAGTGCTAGCAATTAACAAGTGCTCGACGAAGTCCTCATCTTTCACTGTAGTTGCACTTCGACCAGTACCACCACGACGTTGCGCCTGATAGTCGGTCAGGGACTGTGTTTTTGCATATCCCTGGTGGGAGATTGTGACGACACGATCTTCTTCGGTAATCAAGTCTTCAACGGTCAGATCGTGCGCGGAATCGGTGATTTCAGTGAGGCGATCATCACCAAAGTCCTCTACAAGTTCCTCGAGCTCCTCTCGAATGACGGACTTCAATCGATCGGGATCACCCAGGATCTCCAGAAGGTCTGCAATTTCAGCAACCTTGTCAGCGTACTCTTGGAGTAACTTCTCGTGCTCAAGGCCCGTGAGTCGATTCAGTCGCAACTCGAGAATGGCCTGCGCCTGTGCGGGCGACAGGTGGTATTTGCCGTCGATCAGGCCGTAGTCGCCTTCTAGGTCATCGGGCCTGCAGGCAGAATCACCAGCGCGCTCAAGCATGGCGCTCACATCGCCCGGTAGCCAGGCAGCAGCCACCAATCGGTCTCGCGCATCCGCCGCGGTGGGCGATGTTTTTATCAGCTCAATGATTTCGTCGATATTCGCAAGTGCTACAGCTAGGCCTTCAAGTACGTGCCCTCGCTCACGCGCCTTACGGAGCAGGAACAGTGTCCGGCGAGTAACAACCTCACGTCGGTGACGAATGAACGCCTCAATGATCTCCTTGAGGTTGAGCACCTTGGGCTGCCCGTCAACCAAAGCCACCATGTTGATGCCAACGACCGACTGTAACTGCGTCTGTGCGTACAGGTTGTTCAGTACAACGTCGCCGACTTCACCTCGGCGCAACTCGATAACAACCCGCAATCCGTCTTTGTCGGATTCATCGCGAAGCTCGGTAATGCCCTCGATCTTCTTCTCTTTAACCAGCTCGGCAATGCGCTCGAGCAAACGCGCCTTGTTCAGCTGGTACGGGATCTCGTGGATGATGATCGTGTCTTTGTTCTTGGACTCATCCGTGACCACTTCAGCTTTCGCTCGGACGTAGATACGCCCCCGACCCGTGCGGTACGCCTGAATAATTCCTGCTCGGCCCGTGATAATGGCCCCTGTGGGGAAATCCGGTCCGGGTATGTAACGAATGAGTCCGTCGACAGTGATTTCAGGGTTTTCGAGCAGGGCCAAACAGCCAGCAACAACTTCACGCATGTTGTGAGGCGGAATATTGGTCGCCATACCAACAGCAATGCCCGCAGAGCCGTTAACCAGTAGATTGGGAACACGCGTTGGCAAGACGACAGGAATATGCTCGGTGCCGTCATAGTTTTCCGCAAAATCAACGGTTTCTTTCTCAAGATCGGCCAGCAGCGAGTGTGCCAGCTTGGTCATCCTGATCTCGGTGTATCGCATCGCTGCAGCAGAGTCGCCATCGATGGAGCCGAAATTACCCTGGCCGTCGACGAGCGGATAACGAAGTGAGAATGTTTGCGCCATACGCACGATGGTGTCGTAAACCGCCGAATCACCGTGCGGGTGGTACTTACCAATCACGTCACCAACGACACGAGCGGACTTTTTATACGCCTTATTCCAGTCGTTGTTCAGTTCGTTCATGGCGAATAAGACACGACGGTGGACGGGTTTCAAGCCATCTCGGACGTCGGGCAACGCGCGTCCCACAATAACGCTCATCGCATAATCCATGTAGGATTGCTTGAGCTCGTCCTCGATATTAATGGGGAGTACTTCTTGCGCTAAATCTTGCTGCTGATCTGACATCCGGTGATCTTTTTTTATCGGCGGGCACGCCGCCAAAACCCTGCAGTTTGTAAGGTGCAAATACTATCAAATTCAGCCTGTTAAGGCTACTTTTAGCGGGGCACAAAAGTGGAAACTTACGATTTATGACATCAGCTAATTTTGCGGTTCACGCAAACGCAATCATCCCCGTCTCGGGGCCTGAAAATGTCCTTAAATCTCACAGTATTGTTGTGAGGCAAGGACTGATCGATGCGTTAATGCCGCATGCGCAGGCGCGCGCCCTAAGCGACATAGATCATGTCGAACTTCCGGATCATGTGCTCATGCCAGGCCTTGTGAACGCGCACGGCCATGCAGGCATGACATTACTGCGCGGCTATGCCGACGACATGTCGCTGGCATCGTGGTTGAACGACAAAATCTGGCCACTGGAAGCCCGTTGGGTGTCTCCCGAATTCGTTCGCGACGGTACAGACATTGCGGCGGCGGAAATGTTACTCAGCGGCATCACAACGACCAGTGACATGTATTTCTTCCCTGACATCGCAGCCCAGAGCCTGCGCGCGGCGGGCATGCGAACACAGCTGGTGTTTCCAGTCATGAATATTGAGACCGCCTGGGCAAAAAACGCCGAGGAGTATTTCGAAAAGGGATTGGCGCTGCGGGATTACTTCAGAAATGACGATCTGGTGGACATTGGCTTTGGCCCTCACTCCACCTACACCGTCGATGAGTCGCTCCTCTCCCGAACCGCCATGCTGGCGAACGAGCTCGATGCTGCCATCCAAATCCATCTACACGAGACAGCGGCCGAGGTGTTGGCGCACGTTGAGGCAACAGGCGAACGCCCCATCGATTTGTTAGCGCGCATCGGTTTATTGGGACCGAGAACACAGTGTGTCCATATGACAGCACTCGGGTCACAGGATATTGAGACTGTGGCGGCCCAAGGTGCACACGTCGTGCACTGCCCGCGCTCCAATATGAAACTCGCGTCGGGCGCCTGCCCTATCTCGAAGCTACGAGATGCCGGCATCAATATCGCGTTGGGTACGGATGGCGCGGCCAGCAATAATCGACTGAATGGCTTGGCAGAGATGCAGGCAGCAGCCCTAATGGCAAAATTAGAAAGCGGCGACCCGACAGCACTCTCAGCCAGTGAGGCTATCCGAATGGCCACGCTGGACGGCGCGCGCGCCCTCGGGCTGGACCATGTCACAGGCAGTCTCGAGGCAGGCAAATCCGCCGACTTTATCGCTATCGACATGAGTGGCGTTCACATGGCGCCCAACCACCAGGTTGAATCCAATATTGTCTACGCCGCTTCTGGAAACGAAGTCACTCATAGTTGGATCGCTGGCAAAAACGCCGTGAAAAACGGACAATTGCAAAGCCTAGACAGCGATGCATTGAGGCACAAAGCCGACGACTGGCGCGCTAAACTCTCCGCCTAATCCTGACGTATATGCAGGCAGCCGCCTGATTGAGATGACTAAATCATGACTTACAGCAATGTAGACCCAGACGAAATCGCAAAATTTGAGGCGCTGGCGTCTCGATGGTGGGATGAAAATAGCGAATTCAAACCACTGCACGACATCAACCCGCTACGAGCCAGCTGGATCGACCAGTTCAGTGAAGTGCGGGGTAAGAAACTGATCGATGTGGGCTGTGGTGGCGGATTACTGAGCGAGGCTATGGCACATCGCGGTGCCACCGTTACCGGTATTGATATGGGCGAGGCGCCACTCTCTGTCGCAAAAATTCATTTGCTCGAGTCAAAGCTCGACATTGAGTACCGCCAGACCACGGCTGAAACCATTGCCGAGGAACGCCCCGCCACCTACGACGTGGTGACCTGTCTTGAGATGCTCGAGCATGTGCCTGACCCGTCAAAAGTCATTCAGGCCTGCGCTGACATGGCTAAGCCCGGTGCCGATCTGTACTTTTCAACCATCAATCGCAACCCAAAGGCGTGGCTGTTCGCCATCGTGGGAGCGGAGTATGTGCTCAATTTGCTTCCCAAGGGCACTCATGAATACGACAAGCTCATTAAACCATCGGAGCTTGCTCGATGGGCGCGCGCTGCTGGGCTAACCGTCGAGGCGATGATTGGGCTGACCTACAACCCCATCACCAAACACTACCGACTCGTCGAGGGTGACGTGTCTGTGAATTACATGATTCGAGCGAGTAAGCCCGCGTGACTCAGCGCGTCTTCGACGCCTTCGTTTTCGATCTCGATGGGACACTGGTCGATACAGCCAGCGAGCTCATCGCGGCCTATCAAAAGCTCTGCATCGAGCTCGGCGGTGGCGAAAAGCCCTTCGATGATGCACGCAAATTAATCTCCCACGGTTCGGGGCGTCTGGTCACGGAAGCGACAGGTATCGAGGAAGGCGACCCCCGATGGGAGCCATATCGACAGCAATACCTCGACTGGTACGAGGAACTACTGGGCTCAACCGCCCAACCCTACGATGGGTTGGTGGAGGTTTTGAAAGCGGCTCACAGCGCGGGTAAGAAATGGGGCGTGGTGACAAACAAATTTCGCCGCTTTGCCGAGCCGCTAATGAACGAGATGCCGTTCGAGCCCTCAGCAGGCGTCCTGGTTACTTCCTGTGATGTAACCCACGCCAAGCCCCATCCAGAACCAGTCTTGCTCGCGGCGTCTGAGTTAAACGTGTCACCCGAGGCAATGGTCTACGTAGGCGATCATATTCGAGACGTCGAGTCAGGCAATGCTGCGGGGTGCTTCACCGTCGCAGTGAAATACGGCTACATCGAAGATCATGATAATCCAGAGCATTGGGGAGCCGACCTCTGTGTCGATTCGCCACAAGCGCTCTGCCAATGGATAAGGAATCAACTGTAATGCCTATCGCTCCCAGTGAATGGTCTCCCACGCAAACCGAGTTATCGGGAAAAACCATTTTGGTCACCGGTGCGTCAGAGGGTATTGGCCGTGCCGCCAGCCTTGCCTATGCGGGCTGCGGCGCGGAAGTGCTGCTCCTCAGTCGCAACGAGGAACGCCTGGAAGCCCTTTATGACGAGATCGTGGCAATGGGTGCGCCTGAGCCTGCACTACTTCCCATGGATCTAGCCAAAGCGACCCACGACGACTTTGTTACGCTCGCGGGCTCGCTGAGCGAGGCCTTGCCCAAATTGGATGGTTTGCTACACAACGCCAGTTTACTGGGCGATCGAAAACCCATTGCACAGACCCGAGCTGCCACGTGGCACGATGTGATGCAGGTAAACGTGAACGCAGGCTTCATGCTCACGCAGACCTTGTTGCCTCTCCTCGATCAAGCGCCTTCAGCATCTATTGTTTTCACCAGCTCAGGGGTGGGGAGAACCGGACGCGCGTACTGGGGAAGCTACGCCGTGTCAAAGTTCGCAACGGAAGGCTTGATGCAAGTCCTCGCTGATGAGCTTGGCGCCACTTCGACCATTCGCGTAAACAGCCTCAACCCCGGCGCCGTCAATACCGCCATGCGGCGTGCTGCTTACCCCGCTGAGCCGCCGACCACCAACCCGAGTCCAGAGGATATTATCCATGAGTGGGTTTATCTCATGAGCGACGCAAGCGCGCAGCTCAACGGGGAAGCGTTGAGTGCTCAGTAGCCTCTGGTATCCCAATAGCCTCGGGTAAAGAGTAACGTTTTGCACAGATTGGCGTTTGCTAACGATCAACAGCGCCTATTTGCGATCAGCGCGCGGCAGCACCCACCCGTTGCACATTCTTAGTGCGATTTACGCTATTTCTTATTTCGCTTAGCAATATGTTTACCGCTCTTCTTCGCTTGACGCTCACGCTTGTCAGCCAACTTCTTTGAGGGTTGATAGACGGGCTTAGGCTCCATTTGGGCCATGGTGTACACCACATCAGCATCGCGCTGCTTCAACTCCATCCACTGCCCTTTTTTGAGCTTCGAGGGAATAAAAACATCGCCATAGCGAACACGCTTGAGCCGAGATACGGTCGTCCCCTGCGACTCCCATAGCCGACGTACTTCGCGATTACGTCCCTCCGATAACACGACGTAAAAGAAGCGGTTGATGCCCTCGCTGTCGCTACCACCCTCTTGAATATCGGTAAAACGTGCAGGACCGTCATCTAACTCAACACCCGACTTCAAGCGATCCAGCATCGCGTCATCAACGCGACCCATGACACGAACAAGGTACTCTCGCTCGACACGCGTCGACGGGTGCATCAGCGCATTGGCCAGCTCACCATCGGTTGTCATTAGCAGAAGCCCAGACGTGTTGTAATCGAGACGCCCCACAGACACCCAACGTCCGGATTTTAAGCGAGGCAAACCGTCGAAGACCGTTGCCCGCCCCTCGGGGTCCTTACGCGAGCAGACCTCTCCCACCGGCTTGTGGTAAAGCAAAATTCGGTTATCCAACAGCTGATCATTGGCGACGGGACGCCCTTTGAACTTGATCTTGTCACCCGCGACGACCCGATCACCCAGCTTCGCAGTCTTACCGTTGACCGTAATGTCGCCCGCCTGGATGCTCTCCTCGAGTTTTCGCCGTGACCCGAGACCCATGCGCGCGAGCACCTTCTGAAGTTTCTCGCCATCGGGCTTGACCGCCACGTCACCCACGATCAATTTTTCGGTCTGTGTGTCGGACTTACTCATTCTGAATCAACGGCCTCTTCGTCCTGCACAGAATCGACCGCAATACCCTGAGATTCAGCGACTTGGGGTTCATTCTCTTCACCACGCGAGTCATGAAACTCCTCAAGAGGCAGTGCACTGGTCATGGTTTCAAGGTCTTTCACATCGGCCAGAGGCGGCAACTGGTCCAGTGACTTTAGATTGAAGTAATCCAGAAACTCTCGCGTCGTGGCATACATCGCCGGTTTACCAGGCACGTCACGGTGGCCCACCACTTTCACCCACTCGCGCTCAAGCAGGCTCTTCATGATATTGCTCGATACCGCAACACCGCGGATGTCCTCAATTTCACCGCGTGTGATTGGCTGACGGTAAGCAATCAATGACAAGGTCTCGAGCAAAGCGCGCGAGTAACGAACAGGACGCTCTACCCACAGTTTGCTGACCCATGGCGACAGGTTTTGTCGCACCTGGAAACGAAAACCACTGGCTACCTCAGCTAGCTCGAAGCCACGTCCATCGCATCGCTCTGCCACTTCGGCAAGCGCCGCAGTGATATCCGAAGTTGACGGTCGATCGAGCTCATCAAAAAGCTGCGCCAACTGCTTCTTGGACAAAGGCTCTCCGGCTGCCAGCAACGCGCCTTCGATAATTTCAACCAAATCGTGATCACCCATAGTCCGCTTTACTCGCTTCTGGCCTTAATGTGGATGGGTGCAAACTCATCTGATTGCACAATATCCACCAGAGATTCTTTGATTAATTCCAATATGGCCAGGAAAGTTACCACGACACCCAGCCTGCCCTCTTCCACCTTGAACAGTGAGTCAAAGGAACAAAACTCCTGCTCTTGGAGAGCCTGTAACACATCTGCCATGCGCTCACGCGTTGATAAGGATTCACGTTTAATCTGGTGGCTCTCGTAAAGATCCGCGCGCTTAAGGACCTCTGAAAACGCAATAACCAGGTCCTGTAGATTCACCTCGGGCAATGGCTTAGTGCGCTCCATGACCGGGGGCTCAGCCGATCCGACCCAGGTATCGCGCTCAACGCGCGGTAGCGTTGCCATGTCCTCTGCCGCCTTTTTAAAGCGCTCGTATTCCTGCAGTCGACGCACTAGGGTTGCACGCGGGTCTTCCTCATCATCATCCGCTTCGTTGGAGCGCGGCAGGAGCATGCGTGACTTGATCTCGGCGAGCATAGCGGCCATCAGGAGATATTCCGCCGCCAGTTCAAACTGCATGGCATCCATCAGTTCGACGTACTGCATGTACTGCTCGGTAATTACGGCGACATCGATATCCAAAATATCAAGGTTTTGGCGCCGAATTAGATACAGCAGTAAATCGAGCGGGCCCTCAAATGCCTCGAGAAAGACCTCGAGAGCCCGAGGTGGAATGTACAAATCCTTTGGCAACTCGGTAAGCGCCTCACCTTGCACAACAGCAAACGGCATTTCACCCTGCTGCGGTTGACCCATGCGTTTCTCAACGGCCGAGGAGACGCGCAACAGAGCCTCAGGCGCGGCTTCGTTCGCGCTAATGTCGGAACCTTGCTGAGGATCAACCGGGTCCTGAGTCATGTTGTCGTTCGTATCTGTCACGTCAATCCTAGGACCTAAGCAAAGTCTGTCGTATCGCCCAAGCCCTGCCTCAGAACTTGAGTTTCGTCGCCACTCATATCGATCACCGACGTGGGGTCTAAACCGCAATAACCGCCATCAATCACCAAATCAACGTCGCGCTCGAGCGTCGTGCGTATATCGTACGGATCGCTGAGCGGATAGTCATCTCCGGGCAACAAAAGCGTCGCCGACATGAGGGGCTCGCCCAACTCTCTCAGGAGCGCTTGAGCAATAGCATTATCTGGAACACGCAAACCAATGGTTTTGCGCTTTGGATTCATTAAGCGGCGCGGCACTTCTTTGCTGGCCTCGAAAATAAAGGTGTAAGGCCCGGGCGTTGAATGCTTTATTTGCCGGTACGCCGCATTATCAACCCGCGCATAACGCGACAGCTCCGATAGGTCCTGGCATACCAGTGTGAAGTTGTGGTCATCTTCCAGCTTACGAATCTGTTTTATGCGTTCTGCACCCGACTTGTTATCGAGAAGACAGCCGAGCGCATAAGCAGAGTCGGTCGGGTAAGCAATCACGCCGCCAGACTGGAGAATCTCCACCGCCTGATTGATTAATCGTCCTTGCGGCGTCTCTGGGTGTATAGAGAAAAACTGACTCATGCAGAAGCCTCCAATGCATCCCAGACATAAGCGCCATTGGGTAAGCGTTCGACATCGATACCAAGCTTGGGACCATACTCGAAATCCCGATGAAAATCGGATCCGACAGAGCACATCAGGCCGTTGCCTTCAGCTAGCTGACTTAACCGTTTTAGATCAGTCTCGGGCTGACGACCGTTCAACACCTCGATTGCGCCCCCACCCGCTGCTTTGAAGTCGTTGATCAGCGCACGAAGTTTCATGCCCGTCAGTCGATATTTCAGCGGATGAGCAAGAATCGCCACCCCACCTGCGCGAGTAATCGCCTGCACAACGTCACTCAAAGGTGGCCAGAACATTTTGACGTCCCCTATTTTCCCAGCACCCAAATACTTATCAAACGCGTCGGTTACCGAAGCTACGGCACCCGTCTCTGCCAACCAGGTGGCGAAATGCGGTCGCCCAATTTGACTCTCGTTTGCAATCGCTTTGGCACCCTCTAACGCACCCTCAATTCCTACGCCCGCGAGACGCGTTGCAATCTTCTCGGCTCGCTCCTCACGAGCCTGCGTCAACTGTTCGACCATGGCGATCATTACCGGTGCATCGGCATCAAAATCCAGTCCCACAACATGCACCGTCGTGGTTGCCCATCGGCAAGACAGTTCGACTCCTGAAATAAGCCCTACCTCGTTGGCTTCACTCGTGTGTCTGACAGAGAGGTACCCCGCCGTGGTGTCATGGTCAGTCAGTGCAAACTGCCGAATGCCGGCCGCCTTCGCACGCCTCAACAGCTCCATCGGCGCCAGGGCGCCATCGGATGCGAGAGAATGAGTGTGGAAGTCAACGATCACAATTACTAAACTTGCAGCCTGAATGGCTCGTAATGAATACAGAGTCCTATGGTACCAGAGCCAAGATGAAGCAACTCCTAGAATTCTTACCGCTGATCATTTTTTTCGTCGTCTTCCAAATGTCGGGTGCAACGCTGAACCTTGGCAGCTGGGAATACACCTTTGATGGCATCTACACCGCCACCATCGCCTTGATCCTTGCGACGATACTGCAGGTAGTCATCGTCAAGATGGTGTGGGGTTCGGTTGAAAAGCGATTGCTGGGGGTTGCGGGCGCCGTCATTTTGTTTGGCGGCGCAACGGTCTTACTCAGAGATCCCGTGTTCATTTTCTGGAAACCCACCGTGTTTAACTGGGCGCTGGCCGGTATTTACGTCATTTGGCATGTGACCCGGGGCAAATGCTTCTTCCAGGAATTATTGCCAGATGAGATCGAGATGCCTAACCACGCGTGGACTCGGGTGACCGTGGTATCGACCTGTCATTTTTTCATGGTCGGTGCCGTGAATCTTTACGTGGCCTATAACTTCTCAATGGATACCTGGGTCTCGTTCAAGCTTTGGTCCTCGGTACTGTTCACCATACTTTGGGCCGTGATGATTGGCGTTATCATGGGGCCTTTCTTGAAAGACGACGACAGCGCCGACGACAACGAGACAACAAAAACCTTTTAAGGCCTTTTGGGGGCAATCAACCTATGCGAATTATTGGATTAACTTTGCTCAGCAGCTTGGCGGCAGTGATGTCGGCAAGCGTACTGGCGCAGGAAGCCAGCGATGCACCCCCAGCGGGCGAAACGCGCTACGTTACGGACCTTATTTTTACCCCGATTCGCACAGGTCCCGGTGGCGACTATCGAATCATCAACAAAGGCCTCCCCTCAGGCACCGAGGTGACCTATT
>CAJWQE010000055.1 GCA_913045375.1 uncultured Halieaceae bacterium
GCAGCCTCCATAGAGGCTGGCAGTGTGATTGCCTGTCCTGCGGAAGCCGTTTGGGGTTTGTCCTGTGACCCATGGAATCTGTCCGCGGTTGCGTTTCTCTGTGAGATGAAGCAACGGGCGCTGTCCAAGGGTGTCATTGTGGCCAGTGGCGATGTGGCGCACTTCGGTCCATTGCTGGATGCCTTAGATGATGATGAGCGCAGTCTCGTGTTGTCCTCATGGCCCGGGCCCGTGACTTGGCTGGTCCCGAACCGCGGTTATTTCCCTTCTTGGGTCACTGGAGAGAGCAACGAGGTCGCAATACGTGTAACCTCAGCACCAGCCTTGTCTAGTTTGTGTCGCGAATTGGACAGTCCGGTGGTTACAACGAGTGCCAACTGGGCGGGCGCGCAGCCGGCGAAGCACCTCTTTCAGGTGCGGCGATACTTCGGCTCGGAGATTGCGGTGGTGCCCGGTGACGTGGATCTGGCCGGTAAACCATCCACGATAAAACGAATAAAAACAGGCGAGGTGTTGCGTTAAACATCGCCTAAATCAGGGGAAGGCTATGGATTTGCCGGCGGTAGAGCAGTACTTGAAGGGTCTGCAACAGTCGATTTGTGATGAGTTGAGTACCATCGATGGTTCCGCGCAATTTGAAACAGAGTCCTGGGATCGACCTGAAGGCGGCGGCGGCATTAGCCGCGTGCTGGCTGAGGGGAAAGTCTTCGAAAAAGGGGGTGTCAATTTCTCGTATGTAGAAGGCGGTCAGATGCCGGGTAGTGCCACTCAACATCGACCCGAACTTGCGGGCCGCAGCTTCAAAGCAATGGGCGTGTCGCTCGTAATGCATCCACAAAACCCCTATGTACCCACGTCTCATGCCAACGTCCGGTGTTTTGTCGCTGAAAAAGAGGGCGAAGCGCCCGTTTGGTGGATGGGCGGTGGCTTTGACTTAACCCCCTACTACGGTTCTGAGGAAGACGCTGTGCATTGGCACCAAACCGCCAAGGAGGCCTGTGAGCCTTTCGGCGATGGCGTGTACCCCAAGTTCAAAGCTTGGTGCGACGACTACTTTTTCTTGCCTCATCGTAATGAGCCCCGAGGTATTGGTGGGCTGTTTTATGACGATCTGAATGAGTGGGGTTTTGAGAAGACGTTTGGCTTTATGCAGGCCGTTGGCAACGCCTATTTGAAGGCTTACGTCCCCATTGTGCACAGAAACAAGGACAAGGCGTTCGGCGAGCGTGAGCGGCAATGGCAGCTATATCGTCGCGGACGCTACGTGGAGTTCAATTTGGTTTTCGATAGAGGCACCTTGTTTGGCCTTCAATCAAACGGTCGAACGGAAGCCATTCTGATGTCCCTACCACCGCTAGTTCGCTGGGAGTACGGCCTGACGCCGGAGGCAGGTACGCCCGAAGCAGAACTTTTAGACTATTACCTCAAGCCGCGTGACTGGGTGTGAGATACTAAATGTAGGGGTGCGCAAAAATCTCTATCTGTTAGTTTCGACCCCTTGCACTTGGAGTACCACATGAGGCGGTTCGCCGTACTGGGCAATCCCATCGAGCACAGCAAGTCGCCGGAAATTCACCGCGCGTTTGCCGATAGCTGTCGGCATGACATCGACTATCAGAAGGTGCTGGTCGAGGCAGGTGACTTTGATCGTGTGGTCAATGAATTTTTTGCAAGTGGTGGCATCGGGTTGAATGTGACTGCCCCGTTCAAAGGCGAAGCCTTCGCATTGGCCGAAGTTCATACCGAAGATGCTGTTGACGCCAAAGCCGTCAACACCCTGTGGCGTGATGATGAGGG
This sequence comes from uncultured Halieaceae bacterium, assembly GCA_913045375.1. Classification (GTDB taxonomy): domain Bacteria; phylum Pseudomonadota; class Gammaproteobacteria; order Pseudomonadales; family Halieaceae; genus Luminiphilus. Next base: position 1,798 of record CAJWQE010000055.1, read on the forward strand.
GCGTGTCTGTGGCCACACGACCGACGGAAGTGGCTTGGCTCGTGACCTTGAAGTGAACTTGGGGTGGCGGTTGGCTGGAGCCAATATTTTGCTTCTGGGTGCCGGCGGCGCCATGCGCGGTATTCTTGGTCCGCTCTGCGATCGTGCCCCAGCATCGATTCATGTCGCCAACCGCACACCTGAACGAGCTGAAGATCTGGTGGCTCTTTTTGACGGCAGAGGTTCACTGACTGCGGGGAGTTTGACGGCAATTCCTGACAGGGAATGGAGCGTTGTAATCAACGGCTTGAGTAGCGGTTGGGCCGGTGATTTTCCTGACCTGAATATTCCGACGATCTCCAGCAGTGCCTCAGCCTATGATCTGATCTACAGCGACAAACCCACTCCCTTTATGATCTGGGCAGCTGCCCGAGGGTTTCAGCAGGTCACTGATGGTCTCGGCATGCTGGTTGAGCAGGCTGCAGATAGCTACAACATATGGAATGGTGAGCGCCCATCAACGAGCCACGTTCTGACGATGTTAAGGCCCTAGCGCCCGCTACTTTGTCGGCGACTCCTCGAGAAACCGGTTTTTCAACTTCACGTAGTTCTGTGCGGAATAACTGAGAAACGAGCGCTCTCGCTCGGTGATTTCTCGCATGGGCTTTGCGGGTGACCCGGCATAGAGCCAGCCGCTTTTGAGTGTTTTGCCGGGCGTGACGAGACTTCCTGCGCCGATCATCACCTCGTCTTCAACGGTGACGCCGTCCATCACGATGGAGCCAATCCCCACAAGTACGCGGTTACCAATGGTGCAACCGTGTAGTACGACGCTATGCCCTACCGTGACATCATCACCGATCGTGAGCGGCCAACCCGCTTCACTGAAGTCGCCGGCATGGGTGATATGTAGAACCGAATTATCTTGAATGTTAGTCCGGTGCCCAATGCGAATTCGGTGCATGTCAGCACGGATTGCACATTGCGGCCACACGCTAACATCGTCGCCCATAACCAGATCACCCAGAACGACAGCACTAGGATCTATCATCACTCGCTCGCCAAGCGATGGGGTCATGCCGTCGTGTGACCGAATATTGTCGGGGCCGTGATAGCTTGGTTTGGACATCTTTACCTGCTCGTATTCCGTATCGCTGATAACCTTGGCATGGTCGTAATACGACATTCAACTGCTAAACGAGATGAACTACGAACATCATGTCCAACGAAGCAACCCCACAGGCACCTAGAAGACCGCGTTTTATTGCAGGTGCAATCTGTCCCTCCTGCAAGGCCATGGATCGGTTGGTGGTCGACATGGAAACCGACGAGCGGTCCTGTATTGAGTGCGGATTTAAAGAGAAAAGACCTCAGCAAGTTGCAAAAGAACCCACTACTCGTGTGACCCGCGGGAGCGCCCGTTTGGTAGAAACAGTCGCTGAACCTGTACGGTTGATGTCACCAGACCTCGATAAGGACTAAATTACTGTTAATAAATGCACGGTATTTGTCTAAGAAACGTGTTTCCGCTGTGAATCCAATTTGACTTCGTTATAATCGCGCGGCTTAGAAAAAGCGGGGCCCAACCACGGGGGCGGGGCCACTCTACCGCGATTATGGGGAAGAAAAGATGCTAAACGCACGCGCACTTGCCGCGACGGCGCTCCTGCCGCTTGCTGCCAATGCACAAAACCAGGTCAACATGTCGACTGGCGTTTCCGAAGCCGGCGCTGTAATCACTGATCTTGGTGTTGAAATCTACGACCTTCACATGCTGATTTTTTGGATCTGTGTCGTCATCGGCCTTGGCGTTTTTGGCGTCATGCTGTACTCGATTTACGCGCACCGTAAATCAAAAGGTGTCGAGCCTTCGCAGTTTCATGAACACACAGGTGTCGAGATTGCCTGGACCATCGTGCCATTCTTTATTCTGATCGGCATGGCCGTTCCGGCAACATCCACTTTGCTCGAGGTGTACGACAACGACGACGCTGAGATGAGCATCTTAGTTACGGGTTACCAGTGGAAGTGGAAATACGAGTACCTCGATGCTGACGGCGAGAACGTTGCGTTTTTCTCAAACCTCGCCACATCGCAGGAGCAGATCTACAACACCGATACGAAAGGCGAAAACTACCTTCTCGAAGTCGATGAGCCGCTGGTCATTCCCGTTGATACCAAGGTGCGGTTCTTAATCACGGCTAACGATGTTATCCACTCATGGTGGGTACCTGAGATTGCGGTCAAGCGTGACGCGATTCCGGGCTTCATCAATGAGGCGTGGACACGCGTCTTGGCGGAAGGTGTGTACCGCGGACAGTGTACCGAGCTGTGCGGCGCCTACCACGGTTTCATGCCTGTCGAAGTGCATGTAGTAAGCCGGGATGAATTTGACGACTGGATGGCAGCGAAGAAAGGTGCTGCTGCCGCTGATGCTGCATTGGCTGCCACAGAGCTGTCGGTTGATGAGCTCATGGCGCGTGGCGAGGACGTTTACAACGCAAGCTGCCTCGCTTGCCACGGTGCCAACGGCGAAGGCGGCCTTGGCAATGCAATCGCGGGGAGCGCCATTGCAATGGGTGGGCTGGACTCTCACTTAAACGTCATTGTGAACGGCGTGGCCGGAACTGCCATGCAGGCATTCGGTGCGCAGTTGTCAGACGTTGATGTTGCAGCGGTAACAACCTACCAGCGCAACGCTTTTGGAAATAATACTGGGGATGTGGTTCAGGCGTCGGACGTCGTGAGCTACAAAGAAGGGTAATCGGAGGAAATAAACATGGGCGATCATCACCACGGTCCAGCTAAAGGCCTCTCTCGTTGGCTGTACACAACTAACCACAAAGACATCGGAACCATGTACCTATGGTTCTCATTTGCAATGTTCCTCTTGGGTGGCGCTTTTGCCATGGTCATCCGCGCAGAGCTGTTCCAGCCCGGTATGCAGTTGGTCGAGCCTGGCTTCTTCAACCAGATGACAACCTTGCACGGCCTTGTCATGGTCTTTGGCGCCATTATGCCGTCCTTTGTGGGACTGGCTAACTGGCTTATTCCCATGATGATTGGTGCGCCTGATATGGCGTTGCCACGCATGAATAACTGGAGCTTCTGGATTCTTCCGCCTGCATTCCTAATGTTGGCGTCGACGCTGCTTATGGAAGGCGGTGCTCCAGCGTTTGGATGGACTTTCTACGCGCCACTGTCGACGACGTATGCGCCACCTTCGGTGACGTTCTTCATTTTCGCGATCCACATTTTGGGTGTGTCATCCATCATGGGTTCAATCAATATCATCGCCACCGTGATGAATATGCGTGCCCCGGGCATGACCTACATGAAGATGCCTCTGTTCGTGTGGACGTGGTTGATTACCGCATTCTTGCTCGTTGCAGTGATGCCAGTCTTGGCGGGCGCTGTAACCATGATGTTGATGGATATTCATTTCGGCACGAGCTTCTTCTCGGCTGCCGGTGGTGGTGACCCTGTTTTGTTCCAGCACATTTTCTGGTTCTTTGGTCACCCTGAGGTGTACATCATCATCCTGCCCGCATTCGGCGTGATTTCGCAGATTATTCCCGCGTTCTCTCGTAAGCCGCTGTTCGGTTATGCGTCAATGGTCTACGCGACAGCGGCGATTGCCTTCCTGTCGTTCATCGTATGGGCGCACCACATGTACACGGTCGGTATGCCTGTCGCTGGTGAGCTGTTCTTCATGTACGCGACCATGCTGATTGCGGTACCCACCGGTGTGAAGGTTTTCAACTGGGTAACCACGATGTGGCGCGGAGCGATGACGTTCGAAACACCCATGCTGTTCTCCATCGGCTTCCTGGTGTTGTTTACCATTGGCGGCTTCACTGGGTTGATGCTGTCGATTGCGCCGGCTGACTTCCAGTATCACGACACCTACTTTGTCGTAGCGCACTTCCACTACGTGATGGTTGCGGGCGCCGTTTTCTCAATGACCGCAGCGATCTACTTCTGGTTGCCCAAGTGGACGGGTCGTATGTACAACGAAACCATGGGTAAGGTGCATTTTTGGGTGTCTTTCATTGGCTTCAATATTACGTTCTTCCCACAGCACTTCGTTGGACTGGCGGGTATGCCACGACGTATTCCGGATTACGCATTGCAGTTTGCCGACTTCAACATGATGTCCTCGATTGGTGCGTTCATTTACGGTGCGTCACAGCTGCTCTTCCTCTACAACGTGATCGCAGCGATCGTGGCGGGCGAGAAAGTCTCTGATGAGAAGGTATGGGATGGCGCTGAGGGTCTGGAATGGACATTGCCATCGCCACCGCCCTACCACACGTTTGAAACGCCACCCAAGATTGAAGAGCAGCCAGCTCACTGATTCTCGGGCGCTAACTAATGAGACTGAGCCAAGATCCCACTATAGACACAGTTGCCAAGCTCGGTGCTGTGTCTGTGGCTATGTTTGCGTTTGTATTTGTGGTGATGGTGCCGCTTTACAACGTTCTGTGCGATGCACTTGGGATCAATGGCAAAACCTCGTCTGAAGCGTACATTTCGGTGTCCGCTGAGGTTGACGAGTCGCGCTCTATCAAGGTGCAGTTCATTGCTACCAACAACGATGGTATGCCGTGGGCGTTTTCGCCACAGGTGACTGAGATGCTTGTGCACCCTGGCGCCGCCAATGACACGGTATTTTTTGCGGCCAACCCAACCATGAATGCCATGGTGGCGCAGGCGATACCCAGTGTTTCGCCGTCCAGAGCCGCAGAATATTTTCACAAAACCGAGTGTTTCTGTTTCGAGCAACAACCGCTCGACGGTAACGGTGAGGCGGAGATGCCGCTCCAGTTCATTGTTGATCAGGATCTACCGGCGGATATTAAAACCATCACGTTGTCTTACACATTGTTCGATGTGACGTCACTGATGAGTGATAAAGTCGCTTCGAGATAAACCAAAGGGGGCCCCGGGGGGACGGGGAATGAGGAAAAAAATGTCGAGTGCCGAAACTTCAACTGAGTACGAAAAGTACTATGTACCCGAGAGCTCCAGCCTCGCGGTTCGAGCCACAATTGGTTTAGTGCTGTCTGTTTTTGGCGGTGGATTAGTTCTCAATGAGATGACCTTTGGCGGCACGCACGATACGGGCGGTGCTGCTAAGTGGGTGCTCTTTGCGGGTCTCGCAATGTTCATTGGAACGCTAACCTACTGGTTCAGAACAACCATCAAGGAAAACAAGGCCGGTATGAACAGCAGTCAGTTGAGCAATAGTTATGTGCTCGGCATGTTCTGGTTCATTTTCTCTGAGGTGATGTTCTTCGCCGCATTCTTCGGCGCCTTGCTCTATGTCCGATGGCTGGCAGGTCCTTGGCTTGCTGGTGAGGGCGAAGCAGGGCGAATGAACTTCCTGTTATGGGAAGGGTTTGAATACACCTGGCCGCCCGTGACAACACCACAGGAAGTCGTGGGCGGCGCGCTGAGCCAGCCAATCGCCAACAATGGCGCCTTTGTTTCACAGCACACATCGATGTCATTTGCGGATGCGCAGGCATGGTATGCATGGCTCCCACTTTGGAACACGATCATTCTTCTTACTTCAAGCGTGACCTGTGAGTTCGCGCACCGAGGACTGTCGCAAGGCAATATTAAGAAATTCGAAGCGTGGCTCGGTGTAACCGTTGGTTTGGCCATCATCTTCTTGTTCCTGCAGGCTGCCGAGTATTACGAGGCGTATGAGATGTTTGGTCTGACGCTGAACTCGGGTATCTACGGCTCGACCTTCTTTATGTTGACCGGCTTCCACGGTTTCCACGTGGCCATGGGTATGACCATGTTGCTGATCCAGCTGATTCGTTCAGTTCGCAACAAGCATATGACGCCGACCGACCACTTTGGATTCTCGGCTTCAAGCTGGTATTGGCACTTCGTCGATGTGGTTTGGGTCTTTCTCTTTATCTTCGTCTACATCATCTGAAGACGACGAAAGAATGTTTAAGGGCGGGTTAATCCCGCCTTTTTTTATTCAGTAGCTTCTGCGGTTGGACGCGCGTCCCAGGGGCTTGGGTGGCCTAGCTGCCCAGTCGCTACACCGTAGACAATGAGTGCCATAAGTGTCCCAGCGATACCGACACGCACACGGAGTGAGTTAACGAGTCGGGTCTTCTTTACATCTCCTTGGTCGATCATAAGGAAATAGAGTCCCGCGCCAAGGGTGATCAGTAACGCGATCATGAGTAAGACAATGAGACCTTTGAGCATGCAAAATCCTTACACTGGAGACAATTCGGGCTTCGAGTCTGCGAAGCGTGTCGGTAAACAGAGCACGGAGTGTAGCGAAACCTAAATGAAGTTGCGCGTTGAACTTGATTGGCGAACGACATTGGCCACAGCTTTACTGCTGCCAACCCTACTCAGTCTAGGTTTTTGGCAACTCGATCGAGCAGATGAGAAAGCCGCGCTGATCGACCGCTTGGAGGCGAGACGAGCGCTACCCGCGATTACTCCTCAGTCAGCACTGCGGTTGCCGGGCGATGAGCGTGCAGATCGGCAGGTGGTCATGGACGCGCGTTTTATACCCAACCGCTTTGTTTTGCTGGACAACCGACTGCGTGGTGGCCAATTTGGCTATGAGGTTGTCGCCTTCGCCGAGGTAGACCAGCTCGCGGTGGCGCTGAACCTGGGTTGGGTTCGCGGCGATCCCTCGAGACAGACACTGCCCACTATTGTTTTACCTAGTGGCGTGCAGACGGTGAGTGGGAGGCTCTACCAGCCCAGTGGTAATGCCTTTATGTTGGGTGAAAATCGGCTGCCGGCGCAGTTTCCGAGCGTGGTGCAACAGCTGACGTTGCCCGCTTGGGAAGAAGAGCTTCAAAGTCGGCTCGACCAACCGATCTTTCCGCTTGAGATCCGTGTTGATGAGTTTGAATCCGTCGCGTTCGATGCGACTTGGGCGATTGTTAATCAAACACCGGCAAAACATCAGGGTTATGCCTTCCAATGGTTTACTATGGCGGCTGCTTTGGGTTTGGCCTTTATTTTTCGTAGTACCAATCTATGGCGTTGGCTGCGACATCGCATCGGTAGACCTTAATCATCGCGTTTCACTGGGGGATAACTGAGTGACTCAACATACAGATCAGCGGGGCGGTCGCGCCATTTTGCTGCTCATTGCTGGCCTGCCCGTCACCATGATCTTGGCGGCGACTTGGCTTTGGTATTTTGTCGAGCGCGGCGATATCGATATCGTGGGTGCGCTTGGAACGGCTAACAGTGGCGAGATTCTTAGCAACCCGGTGAATATTCGAAGCCGGTCTTTCACCGCCAGTGACGGAAGCGAAACGAGTCTCGACGCACTGGAGCCAAAGTGGACGTTCATGGTCATCAATTCTGGCGAAACCTGTGATGCCACGTGTAGCGAGTTGCTCTACCTGACGCGGCAAATCCGAATCGCGATTGGTAGGGATTTCCATCGTATCCAACGAGTCATGATGGTTGATGTCCCCGCGGATACTATTCGCATCCAGGCAAGCACCGATACCGAGGGTGTAAAGGAGCGTATTGAAGGGGGTGCTGTTTCTGAGGCAATAGACAATGCTTCAACTATTGCTGCCGTTGGCGATACGCCGCTTCTTGAGGCTATCGAAAGCGAGCATCCAGATGTCAGCGTCTGGCAAGCGGGTGCCGAGCCCGTGGTTCCCGAGCGGCATGTTGCGGACAGTGCGTGGTACCTTGTTGATCCGTCAGGTTGGGTCATGATGCGTTACGCCAGCGAGGTCAATTACAAGGACGTCATTGGCGACCTCAAGTTCTTGCTCAAGAACTCTGGGGGTTAAGTATGAGTGAATCGATGTTAGCGCGCTGGCCTGATTTTCTTGAGCTGACAAAGCCTCGCGTCGTTGCTTTGATGCTCATAACCGCCGTCATTGGCATGTGTATGGCGGTCCCAGGCTTTGTGCCTTGGCAGCCACTGGTTCTGGGCAATATTGGCATTGCCCTTTGTGCAGGTGCAGCGGCGGCAATCAACCATGTGGTCGACGAGCGTATTGATCAAAAGATGTCCCGCACCACGAATCGCCCCGTCGCACAAGGGCGGGTCAGCCAGTCGGAAGCGATTGCCTTTGCAACACTGCTGGCGATTCTTGGTACCGCGCTGCTTGCTACCACGGTGAATGTGCTGACCGCTGTTTTGACGGTGGCGAGTTTGGTCGGCTATGCCTTCATTTACACCATGTTTTTGAAACGTGCGACGCCACAAAATATCGTTATTGGTGGCCTTGCTGGCGCGGCACCGCCCCTGCTTGGCTGGACCGCAGTGACCGGTGAAATTCACGCGCACGGGCTGCTGTTGGTTCTCATCATTTTTGCGTGGACGCCGCCCCATTTCTGGGCCTTGGCGATTCATCGCAAAGAGGAGTATGCAGCCGTCGGTATTCCTATGCTGCCGGTCACTCATGGTAACCGCTTTACTGCCCTGCATATTCTTCTTTACACCATACTGATGTTTTTAATCACCTTGCTGCCCTACATCACCTTATTGAGCGGTTGGATTTATGCTGTTGCTGCCACGCTGCTGGGCCTTCGGTTTTTGTACTGGTCAGTCGAGATTTTGCGCGAGAAAAATCCCGACGCACCCATGGCAACATTTAAGTTTTCGATTACCTATCTGATGGTCCTGTTTATTGCCATGCTTGCTGATCACTGGATATTAGGAACGCCGGTATGACCCTTACTCAACAGCATCGTGTTGCCCTTACGGTTGTTGCCATCCTTTTGGGTATCGCCATCATTGTAGCGGGCTTTGTACATCGCATTCAGCAGCCGCGCATCATGACGGTCTCGGAGATGAGGGCCAACGGACTGTTTATTTTTGACACGCCGCGAGACCCAGGTAAGTTTGTACTTACTAACCACAAAGGGAAGGAATTCACTGATCAGAGCCTCGAGGGTGATTGGACGTTGCTGTTTTTTGGTTTTACGTACTGCCCTGATGTTTGTCCGACAACACTGTCTTTTTTAGCTGAGCTGAAGGGCAGCTTGGAGGGCACTGAAGCGGCGTCGACCGATGTCGTCATGGTCTCGGTCGACCCAGCTCGAGACACCGTAGAGCAGCTGTCCACGTACGTGCCCTACTTTCACCCAGAGTTCTTGGGTGTCACGGGTGATTTCCCAGATATTCTCAGTTTTGCACGTCGGTTTAACGCGCCCTTCCGTAAGGTCACTATGGAAGATGGCAGTTATCAAATGGACCACAGCGCGAACGTTGTTTTGATCAATCCCAAGGGCGATTTTCACGGTTTCTTTCGCGCCCCGCTTGACCTGGCCAAGATGAAAGTGACGCTTCGCTCTGCCCAGTACTACTGGAGTCAACAGTATGACTGATGCCTCGCGCCTTATCTTGGTTGATGGCTCGTCTTACCTATTTCGCGCTTTTCATGCGCTGCCACCACTGACCAATAGCAAGGGGTTGAACACGGGTGCAGCCAAGGGCGTGATTGGCATGTTGAAGCGCCTGCAGGCGGATAATCCGGATGATCAGTTGGTCGTTATTTTCGATGCTAAAGGCCCGACTTTCCGAAATGAAATCTATTCGGAGTACAAAGCCAATCGGCCGCCCATGCCCGAGGAGCTTCGGGAACAGATTGAACCGATTCACAATGTCATTCGAGCGATGGGCCTACCACTCATATCGATTTCGGGCGTTGAAGCTGACGATGTAATCGGCACATTGTCCGAGATGGCCACGGCGGACAAGCGCCCGGTGCTGATTTCCACGGGTGACAAGGACATGGCACAGCTCGTGAATGACTACGTGACCTTGGTCAACACAATGACTCAGGTTGTTCTGGACCGCGATGGCGTCGTCGAGAAGTTTGGCGTGCCACCTGAGCTCATCATCGATCTGCTGGCATTGATGGGTGACTCGGTAGATAACATTCCCGGCGTTGCCGGTGTGGGCGAAAAAACGGCCCTTGCTCTACTCCAGAATCTGGGCGGTATCTCAGACATCTATGCACAGCTCGATCGTGTAGCAGAGCTCCCTATTCGCGGCGCTAAGTCTCTAGGTGAGAAGTTATCTGCTAGTAAGGAAATGGCCGAGCTGTCCTATGTGCTTGCCACCATTAAGACAGACTGTGAGCTCGCCTTGTCAGAGTCTGATCTTCGTTCATCATCACCCGACACCGATCGCTTGATTGAGCTCTATCGTGATTTGGAGTTTAAGTCCTGGCTGGATGAGCTACTGAGCCCGGGTCTTTTTGCCGATAGCCCCGCAGAGCCCGTACCGAGCCAGGTTTCCGATCTTTCAGTCGTTACGATCACCGACCAAGCAGTGTTTGATAGCTGGCTATCTCGCCTTGAGGCGGCCCCACTGTTTGCCTTTGATACAGAGACCACCAGTTTGAATTACATGCAGGCGGAGATTGTGGGTCTGTCATTTGCGATCAAACCTGGCGAGGCGGCTTATGTGCCCCTGGCCCACCTAAATCCTGGGCTTGGAGGTCAGCTCGACCGCGATCGGATTCTCGACCAGATGAAACCATTACTCGAATCTGATGCCGTTAAAAAAGTAGGTCAGCACCTTAAGTACGATGCGAACGTATTGGCGAATCACGGCATTACGCTGCGCGGAATAGCGCACGACACGATGCTCCAGTCTTACATCATTGATGCGGTGGGCAGTCGACACGACATGGGCAGCCTGGCGTTAAAGTATTTGGGTCAGCGTGTCATTTCCTTCGAAGAGGTGGCGGGCAAGGGTGCCAAGCAAGTGTCTTTTGACCATGTTGATATTGAGCAAGCGGCAGCCTACGCCGCTGAAGATGCCGACGTCACTTTGCGTCTGCATGAGACACTCATGTCCAAGCTCGAGGCTGAGGCATCGCTCAATGAGGTATATCAGCGGCTGGAACTGCCGCTCGTACCCGTTCTATCAAAAATTGAACGCAACGGCGCCTACGTCAGTATCGATAAGCTTCGGGCGCAAAGCCATGAAATTGCTATCCGTCTAGCCGAGCTTGAGTCACAAGCATGTGAGCTGGCGGGACAGCCATTTAATTTGGCGTCGCCCAAGCAGCTGGGTGAGATTCTGTTCGAGAAGCTTGAGCTTCCGGTCATCAAAAAGACGCCTAAAGGTGCGCCCTCGACGGCGGAAGAGGTCTTGGTCGAACTGGCGAATGACTACGAGTTACCGGCAGTGCTCATTGAGCATAGAGGTCTCGCGAAGTTGAAGTCGACCTATACCGATAAGCTACCGGAGATGGTCGATACGCGAACCGGGCGCGTCCACACCTCCTACCATCAGGCAGTGACGGCGACAGGCCGTTTGTCCTCTAGTGATCCCAACCTGCAGAACATCCCCATCCGGACGCAGGAAGGTCGACGAATTCGGCAAGCCTTTATTGCACCTGAGGGACGGAAGATCGTCGCCGCCGACTATTCGCAAATTGAGCTACGGATTATGGCCCACCTCTCGAGTGACGCAGGTCTGCTACATGCATTTGCGAACGAGCTGGATGTTCACAGCGCAACGGCGGCCGAGGTTTTTGATGTTTCCTTAGATGAGGTCACCACAGACCAGCGCCGCAAAGCCAAAGCGATCAACTTCGGTTTGATTTATGGCATGTCGGCATTCGGTCTGGCGAAACAGATTGGCGTTGCTCGGGGTGAGGCCCAAGAGTACATCGATCGATATTTTGCTCGCTATCCGGGTGTCGCTGACTATATGGATGCGACGCGTGCCATTGCTCACGAGCAGGGCTACGTTGAAACGCTGCTGGGCCGACGACTTTATCTACCGGAAATCAATGCGAGAAATAAGCAGCGACAACTGGCTGCTGAGCGAACCGCGATCAACGCGCCGATGCAGGGTACGGCAGCAGACATCATTAAATTAGCCATGATCGATGTGGATGCCTGGCTGACTGAGACAGCACTCGACGCGAAGATGATCATGCAGGTTCACGACGAACTGGTATTTGAAGTTGCTGACGAGGCATGTGAAACACTCTGTAACAACGTTACCGAGCGTATGGCCAATGTTATTGAACTTCAGGTTCCTCTGCTCACCGAGGTGGGTGTGGGCGCGAACTGGGATGAGGCGCACTAGGCCTTAACCGTCAGTCGACGAGATCATCCTCGATCGCAGCAACGTGGTCCTCGGGGAGTGTCAGCCACCAGTTGAGTGTTCGTTGTAGTTCGTCCATGCCCTCATGGTTGTGTGAAGAGAACAGCTGAACGGAGATCCATCGTTCGTGTGCTTTGAGTTCCTTTTTAACCCCTAGAAGCGCAGTTTTTGCTGGCCCTCTTTTGAGCTTGTCGCACTTGGTCAGCAAAATATGCACGGGCATTTCGCTCACCGCAGCCCATTCGATCATCTGCCGATCGTAATCCTTGAGTGGATGTCGGATGTCCATCAACAGAATCAGCCCCTTCAGACTGCGCCGGTATTGTAAGTAGCGCTCAAGTTGCTTGTTCCACTCTTCTTTGACTTTCAGCGGCACTTTGGCAAAGCCATAACCCGGGAGATCAACAAGCCGAATCTGGTCTGCGACAGTAAAAAAGTTGATGAGCTGTGTTCTGCCCGGTGTCCGAGAGGTTCTTGCCAACTTGCTGTTGCCAGTGAGGGCATTGATTGCGCTCGACTTGCCGGCATTACTTCGCCCGGCAAAAGCCACTTCGCAGCCAAAGTCTGCAGGGGCGTTATTCAGCGCGCTTGCAGATTGTAAAAATTCAGTGCTTTTAAAATTAAGCTTTTGAGACTTATTGGGCGTATTAATGACAGTGATCCACGTATAGTTTGGTGTTTTCGACACAGTGACTATAATGCCGCTCCAGATTGCGTGGGTATAGCAACAAAATTACAGCATTCAGCGGTGCTCACGCCGTGTTAGAGGGTTAAATCATGAAAGCAAACATCTTAAAATTCGCACTCATCATCGGTACATCGTCACTCGCGACAGTGGCAGCCCAAGCAGCTGAGCAGCCACCTCAATACGCAGCATCGTGTGGTGCGTGTCACGCCTACGCTGTAGCGGGCGCACCAAAGACGGGTGATGCAGCCCAGTGGGAGCCAAGGCTTGCGAAGGGAATGGAAGCACTTGTGTCATCGGTAAAGAACGGTCTGGGTGTTATGCCTGCTGGTGGTATGTGCACAACATGCAGTGATGATGACTACAAGGCACTCATCACATATATGTCGACACCCCAATAATCGGGTAACAAGGAGTTAAGGATGATCTTTAATCGCGCAATTGCGACCTTGGCGCTGCTAATGGCAGCCAATGTTGCATTGGCCGGTGGCGTTATGAAAGGTGACGCGGCTGCAGGAGAAGCATTGGTTGGCTCGTGTGCGGCGTGTCATGGTGCTGACGGAAATAGTCTTGCCCCAACATTCCCCAAGCTCGCAGGTCTGGGTGAACGCTATCTGTTGAAGCAGATGAAAGACATCCGTGATGGTCGAAGGCCCGTCGCCTTGATGGCAGGTCAGGTCGATAACATGACAGACCAGCAGCTGGCAGACATCGCTGCCTTCTATGACGCACAAGAGCGCACCTCGGGTACCACCGATCCTGATTTGGTGAAGTTAGGTCGTAAGGTGTATCTCGCAGGTATTGCCGAAAGAAAAGTAGCGGCTTGCTCGGGCTGCCATAGTCCTTCTGGCAAAGGCAATGGCCCAGGTGGCTACCCTGCTCTTGCGGGTCAGCACGCAGACTATGTTGCACAGCAGCTTGAAATGTTCCGTCTTGGCTACGAAGACGAGAGCGGTCGAACCAATGGTGGCGACAGCAAGATTATGCGTACCATAGCCTTCGGCTTGAGCGACCTTGAGATCAAGGCGGTCGCAAGTTATGTTGCGGGTCTACAGTAAGACACATTAGTAGACCAGCAACAGGTCGGGGGAATCATCATGTTGGGTTGGCTTCGCATAGTAATGTTCGCAGCGGTGGCTGCACTCTCGACAGGTGCTGCTGCGCAAGAGCAATATCAGGAAGGCGTTCATTACGACCTCATTGAGCCTGCCATCCACACCGGCATCAGCGACCGTGTTGTGGTGACCGAGTTCTTCTCCTACGGTTGTGGCCACTGTTACAACTTCGAGCCCTTACTCGAGTCGTTTGAGTCGCGACTACCTGAAGGTGTTGTCGTTCAGAGAACCCCCGTCATCTGGAACAACAACCCCGGTCTGAAACTCCTGGCAAAAACCTACTACGCGGTTGAGGTGCTCGATGTGTTCGAGCCTGTTCACGGCGCTGTGTTCAATACCATTCACCGTCAGCGTAAGCGTTTATCCAGCCCAGAAGCCGTCCGTGCGGTGTTTGTTGAAAATGGTGTTGATGCCAAAGATTTTGACCGCGCCTTTGGTTCGTTCGGTATCGACAGCATGGTGCGTCAGGCAGCGGCACGTACTGAGGGCGCTCGTGTGCAAGGTACGCCCTCACTCATGGTCAATGGAAAGTACCGCATCGATACACGGCAGGCGGGTAGCCAGGCGAACATGTTGAAAATAGCGGCTTTTCTCGCCGATAAAGAGCTTGCACGATTAGAGCGCGCAGCCAACGCGGCTGATTGAGACACTCACTAGCAATTAGCTTGCGCTAACCAAGCGGTATCTCCGTTCGGTTTATCACCTTTCTCAATACAAAGCTCGAGTGTACACCCGTGACACCGGGGATGCGGGTCAGCTTACCCAAAAGCACTGCTTCAAAGTGCTTCATGTCCTTCACGACGACACGTAACAGATAGTCCGCGCTCTGCCCGGTAACCACGGAGCAATCAATGACTTCATCGTAAGTCGCTATTTCTGCCTCAAAGTTCTCGAAGCGATCGGGCGTATGGCGATCCATAGAGATGCTGACGTGTGCCGTAAGGTCGTAGCCCAGCCTTTCCGGGTTCAGGATGGCAACCTGGCGCTCGATGAAGCCCTCGGTGACGAGCCGCTTAACCCGACGCGCACAGGGCGTGGGTGACAATCCCACTTTATCGGCTAGCTCGAGGTTGCTCAGGCTGGCGTCTTTCTGCAGCTCGGCCAGCAACCGCAGGTCGGTTCGATCTAGATCATTAACATCAAGCATATCGCCAATATTAGCGTATTTCGCTCAAAAAAAAGCAAATTCGTAGTTATTCACCATTAATTGATGCTGATATCAGTGATTTTGATCAAATTCCCTAAGCGCTAAGGCGTATAATTCCATGGCTACAGTTCACTTAATTGAGTTAGCTATGAATCATTCAGAGTTTGGGGCGTTTGATTATCGGAAGTACCCCAAGTATCAACCACTAAAGAAGGCTGACCGCCGGTGGCCCGATGCTGTGTTAACCAAGGCGCCTGAGTGGTGCAGTGTCGATTTGCGTGACGGGAATCAGGCCTTAATAGAGCCTATGACATCCGACAAGAAATTGCGGATGTGGGAGTTGTTGCTCGAACTTGGCTTTAAACAGATTGAAGTCGGCTTTCCCTCCGCTTCGTCACACGATTTTGATTTTCTAAGAAAGCTTATTGACGAGAACCGTATCCCTGATGATGTAACTGTTCAGGTGCTTACTCAGGCGCGCGAGGAGCTCATCGTAAAGACCTTTGAAGCGCTAAAGGGGTGCAAGCGCGCGGTACTTCATTTCTATAACAGCACGTCTACTGTTCAGCGTGATTTCGTATTTGGTTTGGACCGGGAAGGCATTACAGATATCGCTGTAAAGGGCGCAGAGCTCGTAAAATCTGCAGCGGCTAAGTACCCCGAGACCGAGTGGGTGTTTGAGTACAGCCCGGAGAGCTTTACCGGCACAGAAATGGATTTTGCCGTCGAAGTTTGTAACGCCGTTATTGATGTCATCTCGCCAACACCTGATAACAAGATGATCATTAACTTGCCGGCGACCGTTGAAGTGAGCACGCCCAACGTTTATGCCGATCAGATTGAGTGGTTCTGTGACAACGTGAATCACAGAGAGTCGTTATTGATTTCGCTTCATACACACAACGATCGTGGTGGTGCTGTCGCGGCGAGTGAGCTCGGTCTTTTGGCCGGCGCCGATCGGATTGAAGGCACTTTACTAGGGAACGGTGAACGCACCGGCAATATGGACATCGTGACCATGGCGATGAATCTGTACAGCCAAGGCATCGACCCTCAACTCGATTTTTCGCAAATGGATGAAATGATTGCCGTGTGTAAAGAGTGCACACAATTGCCGTTACATCCTCGGCACCCTTACGCGGGTGAGCTGGTATTCACTGCCTTTTCAGGCAGTCACCAGGACGCTATTAACAAGTGTTTGGCGCGGCGAGAGGGTGACAGCCTGTGGGAAGTCGCTTACCTACCGATCGATCCCGCGGATATTGGTCGCAGTTATCAAGAAGTGATTCGTATCAATAGCCAGTCAGGGAAAGGTGGCGTTGCCTATGTGCTCAACCGGGACTA
>CAJWQE010000056.1 GCA_913045375.1 uncultured Halieaceae bacterium
ACGTTGAAGGCGAAGCGCTGGCGACTCTGGTTGTCAACAACATGCGCGGGATCGTCAAGGTTGCTGCGGTCAAGGCTCCGGGCTTCGGCGATCGTCGCAAGGCCATGCTGCAGGATATCGCTATCCTGACCGGTGGCACCGTGATCAGCGAAGAAGTTGGCCTGAGCCTGGAAACCGCTACTCTGGAGCACCTGGGTCAAGCCAAGAGCGTTCAGATCAACAAGGACAACTCCACTGTTGTTGACGGCGCTGGCGCCAAGGCTGACATCGAAGCCCGCGTTAACCAGATCCGCAAGCAGGTTGAAGACACTTCTTCCGACTACGACCGTGAGAAGCTGCAAGAGCGTCTGGCCAAGCTGGCTGGCGGTGTTGCCGTGATCAAGGTTGGCGCTGCCACCGAAGTCGAGATGAAAGAGAAAAAAGCCCGCGTTGAAGACGCCCTGCACGCCACCCGCGCTGCAGTGGAAGAAGGCGTGGTGCCTGGCGGTGGCGTTGCCCTGGTGCGCGCTCTGCTGGCCATCGAAGGTCTGAAAGGCGACAACGAAGACCAGAACGTCGGTATCGCTCTGCTGCGTCGCGCTGTCGAAGCACCGCTGCGTCAGATCGTTTCCAACGCCGGTGGCGAGCCGAGCGTCGTGGTCGACAAGGTCAAGCAGGGTTCGGGCAACTTCGGCTTCAACGCCGCGACCGACACCTACGGCGACATGATCGAGATGGGTATTCTCGACCCAGCCAAGGTGACTCGTACCGCACTCCAAGCAGCCGGTTCGGTGGCTGGTCTCATGATCACCACTGAGGTGATGATTGCCGAGGCACCAAAGGACGATGCACCAGCGCCTGCAATGCCCGACATGGGCGGCATGGGCGGCATGATGTAAGCTCGCCTTGCGGTGACACAGAAAGCCCGGCTGTCGCCGGGCTTTTTTTGGCACGGTTTACGTTCTGCCAAACAACAGGCTCGTCTATGCCTCGCAGAAAAGCGCTTACCCACAGCGCCTGCTAAATAATCTGCGGCGAGAGGGGTTGTTGTAGGCCAAGCCGCCATAAAATGTAGCCGATCGAGGGGTGTTTGAGACGCACAGCCAGCGCGGCCCAAGGCGGGATCATCAGCATCACTGGCAGCAGTCAGCTTTAACGCGTCGCATATAGCTGTCTTGCGAACCACCGCTCGGGCGTGGGCTGATATATAATGCGGTTTGGGCAGGGCCTTTGCGCCGTCATTACAAAAACCGGGAGACGCACGCATGTCTTATATTGAGTTTTTCTTTCGCTATTTCCATGTGCTGGCCGGCATCGTCTGGATCGGCATGCTGTACTACTTCAACTTTGTTCAGACCGAGTATTTTAAGGAAGCCGAAGCGAGCGCTAAATCGGACGCCATGGCCAAACTGGCGCCTCGCGCACTGTGGTGGTTCCGCTGGGGCGCCATGCTCACCTTTCTGACAGGTGCATACCTCTTCCACAAGATCGGCGCGTTTGGCATGGCCATGCCCGCAATCTGGGTGGGCGCACTGGCGGGTACTTTCATGTTCCTCAACGTCTGGCTGGTGATTTGGCCGAATCAGCAGATCGTGCTGGGCATGAAAGAGGGCGACGGCCCTGCGGCCGCCGCGAAGGCGGGTCTGGCGAGCCGCACCAACACCTTATTTTCTGGCCCCATGCTGCTCGGCATGCTGGGTTCTGGCCATCTAAATAGCGCTTTCTCAGCTACCGAGGGCGGACATGCATCGGTTACTGGTCTTTCGGTTGCGCTGGGATTAATTGTGCTGCTTGAGTTGAACGCCATTTTTGGTAAGCAAGGTCCAATGACCTCCGTAAAGGGCGTTATCCATATGTCTCTTCTGCTTACTGTCGTTATTTGGGCAATCCTTAACTTCATCTAATCCCGATGTGAGTTGAGTGCATGCAAAAGGCGGCCTTGGCCGCCTTTTTTGTGGCTAATACATAGCCACTCTAGGCCGCGGAGCAAGGTATACTGTGCAGGCACAGGGGGAGGAACTTTATGTCCCGGGATGACTTAACCGAGATTCCATCATTCGCTGCTCGGCGCGACGAGGCCGTTGATAGCGCACCTCGCAACGCGATACCGAGCCGAAGCCGCGAATCCGCTGGGCTCAGTGGGGCCAGTCAATTTTTTCTTACGCTGTCATTTATCGCGGTCTGCGCCCTGTCCGCCTACGCGTGGTATAGCTATCAGTTGATCGGTGAACTGACGGCAGATCAGTCTAGGACGGGTAAACAGGTACAGAGCCTCGAGAATCTGTTAACCGATACCGATGAAACCGTCACCAAATCGGCGGCGGCGATGGGCGCGCAATTAAATCTGCTGGACAGCGAAGTTAGGAAGCTTTGGGATGCCCGCAAGATTGCTAACCGCAAAGTATCAAACCTCGAGAAGGCAGATAAGTCCACGGAAGCGACCCTTCAGACGCTCAAGGACAATGGCTTCCGTCAAAAGAAAACATTGGATGCATTGACCGCGGATCTAAGGGAGTTGCAGACCCTGTCGGCAGATATCGAACGTCTGGCGGGATCAGCGCGTCAGATACAAAGCGATGTCGAGCGGTTGGCTGACGACGTCAATCGAGCGAACTTGGAGCGCTCGTCACTGGGTAACCGAGTTACCGCAAATGAAGAATGGGTCGCTTCAATCAATGGATTCAGGAAGCAGGTCAATACCAACGTGAATCAGCTGCGGGCTGATATTCGCCAGTTATCTGCGAAGGTCGATGCTTTAGCTGTTGATTCGGCGCCAGCGCCCGCACCGGTGCCCGCTCCGTAAGCGGATAAATACAAAGTGAGACAATAGAGAACGCTCATGACCGTAATTACAGACCGCGATGTTGTCGAAAGTGTCGCAGATGCACTCCAGTTCATTTCCTATTACCACCCGACCGACTTCGTGCAGGCCGTTCACCGTGCTTATGAAATGGAGCAAAGTCAGGCGGCTAAAGACGCCCTTGCTCAGATCCTCATCAACAGCCGCATGTGTGCCATGGGCAAGCGACCTATTTGCCAAGACACAGGTATTGTCACCGTGTTCGTCGATATTGGGATGGAGGTTCGCTGGGATACATCAAAGCCACTGGAAGACCTCATTAATGAGGGCGTTTCCTCGGCTTATCTGCATCCGGACAATAAGTTGAGGGCCTCGATCCTCGAAGATCCAGCCGGGGCTCGAAAGAACACCAAGGACAACACACCGGCGGTTATTCATACACGAATGGTCAAGGGCAATACGGTCGATTTTCGTGTTGCGGCGAAGGGCGGTGGCTCAGAGAACAAATCAAAGCTCGCCATGTTGAATCCATCGGACAGCATCGTGGACTGGGTCGTTAAGACTGTCCCTACTATGGGCGCGGGGTGGTGCCCGCCCGGCATGCTGGGCATCGGTATTGGTGGCACCGCCGAGAAGGCCATGGTCATGGCCAAGGAATCACTCATGGACCCGGTCGATATCCATGAGCTCCGCGAGCGCGGCCCCTCGACACGAGCCGAAGAGTTACGGCTTGAAATCATGGAGGCTGTGAATAAACTCGGCATTGGCGCACAAGGCCTAGGTGGACTCACGACCGTACTGGACGTGAAAATTATGGATTACCCCACGCATGCTGCCTCGCTGCCTGTGGCAATGATTCCTAATTGCGCGGCCACGCGGCACGCGCACTTTGAACTAACGGGCAATGGTCCAGTCTTCCAAGAGGCGCCCAGTCTCGATGCGTGGCCCGAGGTGACTTGGGAGCCGGGAGACTCGGTACGCCGAGTTGATCTTGATACCGTGACTCAGGAAGAGACCCTCACCTGGCAGCCAGGCGATACGTTGCTCTTGTCGGGGACGATGTACACGGGCCGGGACGCGGCGCATAAGCGCATGACGCAGATGATCGCAGAGGGTGAGGAGCTGCCCGTCGACTTGAAGGGGAAGTTCATTTACTACGTTGGCCCGGTGGATCCTGTGAGAGACGAAGTGGTGGGACCTGCAGGTCCAACGACGTCTACGCGTATGGATAAATTCACCGATAACATCCTCGAGCATACGGGTCTACTGGGGATGATCGGTAAGGCCGAGCGTGGTCCTGTGGCCATCGATGCCATTCGTAAGCACAAGGCGGTTTATCTCATGGCTGTGGGTGGTGCGGCTTACCTCGTGTCTAAGGCAATTACAGATGCCAAAGTGGTGGCCTTCGACGACTTGGGTATGGAAGCCATTTACGCGTTCACCGTGAAAGATATGCCCGTTAGTGTCGCTGTCGATGCTCAGGGCACATCCGTGCACATTACGGGGCCAAAACTGTGGCAGGCCAACATCGAAGAGCAAGCCATTGAGCTGTTTTAACCGCTGATGTTGAGTCATTGGGTAGTCGTCGGGCAGTTATTGGATTAGGGAGGGTTCGTGTCCGTAGAAACGTTGTACTGGCATGACTATGAGACCTCTGGCGCTTCACCTGCGAGCGATCGGCCCTGGCAATTTGCGGGCCTTCGCACAACAACTGACCTTGAAATTATCGGCGACCCGCTGACGGTCTACGCCAAGCCAGCACTCGATGTATTGCCGCACCCCGCGGCAGTTCGGGTGACCAGTATCTCCCCCTTTGAAGCCGAAGAAAAAGGGCTCTCAGAGCAGGGTTTCATCGCGCGCATTCACGATGAGCTTTCGCAGCCCGGCACCTGTGGTGTTGGCTACAACTCGCTGCGATTTGATGACGAGGTCACTCGATTTACGCTGTGGCGTAATTTCTATGACCCTTACGCTCGCGAATACAGTCGAGGCAATAGTCGCTGGGATTTGATTGATGTCGTGCGCTGCTTCTATGCCTTACGTCCCGACAGTCTTAACTGGCCGACGCGCCCAGACGGTGCCCCAAGCTTCAAACTTGAGGATTTGACGGCGGCTAATGGACTGGAGCACGGCGCTGCCCACGATGCGATGTCAGATGTCACCGCAACCTTGGCGCTGGCAAGAGCACTGCGCTCAGCTGATCGGGCGCTTTTCGATGTGCTGTTGTCAATGCGATTCAAGGCCCGTGTGGAGGCATTGGTAGATACCAATGCTATGACGCCGCTCGTTTATGTGTCCGGGCTCATGGGTACCGAATGCGCCTGTCTCGGCGTCATTGCCCCGCTTGCGGTTCACCCTGACTATAAGTCAGACATCATCTGTGCCGATTTGACGCGCGAGCCTGATTTTCTATCGATGACGCCGGAGGAAATTCAAGCGCGCTTATTCGCCAAGGGCGACGAACTTACTTCACCCGGTGATCGACCGGGACTCATGACCATCAAGGTCAATAAAGCGCCGGTATTGCTGCCAATGCAGCACATTTCCCCTGATATCGCGGCGCGACTGGGTCTTGATGGCGACCGTTTGCGCCGGAACCTGGCGACACTCCGACAGGCGCGAGAGGATCGCGGATCCGAGTTCATCCAGCATTTGCAGTCTGTCTACCAGGGTGGGCCAAAGGCCACGGACTCGAATCCTGATACGGCGCTATACGGTGCGTTCGTACCTAATTCGGATCGAAGGCTCATTCAAGAAGTTCAGGAGAGTTCACCGGCCGAGCTGCGCGATCGTCGCTTTGCTTTCACCGATCGCCGATTACCCGAGCTCCTCTTCCGCTACCGCGCCCGAAATTGGCCCGATATTTTGACCGATGCTGAGCGCGCTACCTGGCAAGAACACTGCCGAGAGCAGTGGCAGAGTAGTGACCATCTAAATCTCAAGGGTTTTCATCTGGCCTTGGCGGAAGAGCGGTCAAACCCCAACTTAGGCAATAAACAGCGCGCGGCGCTCGCCGATCTTGAGCGTTGGGTATCGGAAAATGCCAAAGTTTTAGGTGTCAGCGGTGCTTAGGTTTAGAATAAGGGCCCAAGCGCGCAGCTCGATGCGCGAGGAGAAAAAAGCGCTGTGAAATTTGCCGGCCACCACATCTTGGGAATCAGCCAGTTCGACCGGGGCGATGTCGATCGTATTTTCGATGTTGCTGACCGTATGCGCCCCTACGCACAACGAGAACGAAAAACGACGGTACTCGAGGGAGCCATCTTAGGCTCAATGTTTTTCGAGCCTTCGACACGAACACGTATCAGCTTTGGTAGTGCCTTTAATTTGCTGGGCGGACATGTTCGAGAGACCACCGGATTTGAGAGCACCGCTATTGCCAAGGGCGAGTCGCTCTACGACACGGCGCGCGTATTGAGTGGCTATTCAGACGCCATTGTCATGCGTCATCCAACGGCAGGATCCGTAAATGAATTTGCCTCTGCCAGTCGGGTACCCGTCATCAACGGCGGTGACGGGGCCAATGAGCACCCCAGCCAGGCATTGCTCGACCTCTATACCATTCGAAGCGAACTGGCGGGCAGGCAGCGAGGCATTGATGGCTTGCGAATTGCCATGGTTGGAGACCTTCGCTTCGGACGAACGGTTCACTCACTATCGCGCTTACTGACGCGTTTCAAGAATGTCAGTGTGAGCCTGGTCTCGCCTGCTGAGCTAAAAATGCCCGGCGAGCTGGTTGATGAAATGCGTCAAAGCGGTATCGATGTGGTTGAAACGGATCAATTGGAGTTGGGCATTGCCAACGTTGACATTGTGTATTCAACGCGGATTCAGGAAGAGCGCTTTGAATCACAGGCCGATGCCGATCTCTATCGGGGCCGGTTTAGGCTCAATCAAAGCATTTATACCGCGCTCTGTGAGCCCAATACCGTCATCATGCACCCTTTGCCTCGCGACTCGCGTGAGGGTGCGCAGGAGCTTGACGACGACTTAAACGACGATCCGAACCTCGCCATTTTCCGCCAATCCGACAACGGTGTGCTGGTTCGAATGGCACTCTTCGCGCTGATTCTTGATGTTG
The DNA here is from genome assembly GCA_913045375.1 of uncultured Halieaceae bacterium. GTDB lineage: Bacteria > Pseudomonadota > Gammaproteobacteria > Pseudomonadales > Halieaceae > Luminiphilus. The sequence continues at coordinate 6,861 of CAJWQE010000056.1, forward strand.
CGGATCAGGTGGACGAATACTCAAAGCCGGTGAATTGGAGCACGGAGCGTCGATTTTGAGTGAACTGTCACTCAGCTACGGCTCAGGTGATGTAGAGGTCGACAAGCGCGAGACCTTATTCAAAGGCTACTTTCAGATGGATGCGCTGACCCTGCGTCATCGGCGATTCGATGGTGACTGGACGGAGGGTATTCGCAGAGAGATTTTTGAGCGTGGCGATGCGGTCGCTGTTCTGCCCTGGCACGTGGAATCTGACACCGTCATTCTGATCGAGCAATTTAGACCCGGGGCTATTCGCGCTGACGACTCACCCTGGATGCTTGAGGCGGTTGCCGGTGTGGTTGAGCCCGGCGAGAGCGATAGCGAAGTCGCGCATCGCGAAGCCTTAGAGGAAGCTGGTTGCACCATGGATGCGCTGCTTCATGTCGTTTCGTATTACCCCAGTCCCGGTGCCTGCTCTGAGCAGATCCGATTGTTCGTGGGGCGCGTGGTATCAGCGGCTGTGGGTGAGGTTAAGGGTGTTGATACCGAGCACGAGGACATTCTGGTGCATTCTGTTTCTCGTTCTGACGCCATAGCATTGCTCGATGCGGGGAAAATCAACAACGGCTTAACCATCATCGCGCTTCATTGGCTCGCTCGGCACGGCGACAGGCTGAGAGCGGAATGGCTCGACCGATGACAGATAATAAGACAGATAACACAGAGTCCTCCCAGCAGCCGTCTGCTGATCATCCCGAATCAGTGTCACAACCCAAGCGTGGACTGCTGGGGTCGAGCTTTATCGTCAGCATGGGCACCATGCTGTCTCGAGTACTGGGCTTGGTGCGTGATGTCGTCTTGGCTAACTTGCTGGGCGCAGCGCCGAATGCCGACGCCTTCTTTGTTGCCTTCAAAATTCCGAACTTTTTGCGGCGCCTTTTTGCCGAAGGCGCGTTCTCACAGGCGTTTGTGCCGGTTCTCACAGAGACGAGGGAGCGTGGGTCGCACGAGGCGGTCCGCCACTTGGTGGATCGTGTGGCGGGTGTCCTTGGCGGCTCATTGTTCGTATTGACAGCGCTGGCAATGGTCATGGCTCCGTGGGTGGCGCTGATCTTTGCTCCCGGGTTTAGTCGGGATGCCGCCAAGCTAGCACTGACCGCTGATCTGATTGTCTGGACCTTTCCCTATTTGCTACTGATCAGCCTCACGGGATTCTGTGGCGCCATTCTCAATAGTTACGGGCGATTTGCGGTACCTGCCTACACGCCTGTGCTACTGAACCTTTCACTGATCACCGCTGCAGTCGTCTGGGCGCCGACCATGCCAGAACCTGCACTGGGTTTGGCCATGGGCGTAATGTTGGCAGGGGTTGTGCAGCTGCTGTTCCAGCTACCCTCGCTGCATGCCTTAAAGCTAACACCACGGCCTGTTTGGGACACAAAAGATGAAGGCGTCAGAAAGATACTGGTACTCATGGTGCCTGCGCTCTTTGGCGTGTCCGTGAGTCAGATTAATCTCTTATTTGATACCGTACTGGCGAGTTTGCTGCCCGACGGTAGCGTTGCCTGGCTGTATTACTCGGATCGATTAACCGAGCTTCCACTCGGCGTATTTGCCATAGCCATTGCGACCGTTATCTTGCCCACCCTGTCAGCGCTGAACACGCGCGCTGAGTCTGAAGAATTTTCTGAAACGCTCGCCTGGGCAGTGCGAAATGTTCTGTTGATCGCGGTACCTGCGACGGTCGCCTTGTGGTTGCTGGCGGAACCTATCTTGGCGACCTTATTCCAATACGGTGCCTTTACCGATCGCGATGTCACGATGGCGGCGGCCAGCCTGCGTGCCTACACCTTGGGTCTCGGCGGATTCATGCTCATTAAAGTGCTCGCTCCCGGGTATTACGCGCGCCAAGATATGAAGACGCCAGTGAAAATCGGCATCATCGCGATGGTCAGTAACATGGTGCTGAACGTCGTCTTTGTATTCCCTTTGATGTGGTACTTCGAGATGGGTCATGTGGGTCTAGCGCTCGCCACCAGCGCCTCGGCGTGGATTAATGCTGGGCTTCTGTACCTGGGACTGCGCCGGGGTGGCATCTCTCTTGCCGGCATCTTTGCACCGAAGTTCGTTCTGAGGCTCCTCGTTGCCGTATCGGTCATGGGTGTTGCGGTATCCACCCTGGCGCCTGCGGTGCCGCTCTGGCTCACTGCTGATCTCAGCTGGCGCGTAAGCCAGATGATACTGTTGGTGGTGGTTGGACTTGTCAGCTTTACTACTGTGCTGGTGGTTCTTGGTTTCAGGCTTAACGAGGTGAGAGGGCCGCGAGTTTCTTCATCTTAGTCAGGGTCGGAGCGCGGCTCGTCATCGCCCGCGAGGTAGTTCCGACATCGCTTCTTTGATCAGGCTGGTTGTCTCGCTCGACATCGATGGCGCTCAATTCCCTTTCATCACTGCGCTCTGACCTCAAACAGGCGATTGTCACCTAAGGCTCCTGTATACTTTGGAGCGTCATACCAGCGTGCAAGGCACCATGAGACTTATCCGCGGACAGCACAATTTATCGAGCTTTTCTAAGAGCTTAGATACAGGCGGCAGCGCTGTGACCATCGGGGCCTTCGATGGGGTGCATCGAGGTCATCAAGAGGTGTTGGGCCACTTAAAGCGGGAAGCTGAGGCGCGTGGGCTCTCGACAACAGTGATCACATTTGAACCTTTGCCCGGCGAGTTCCTGTTTCCAGAGAAGGCGCCACCCCGGTTGATGACATTCCGGGAAAAATTCCGCGCGTTGGACGCACTGGGCATCGATCATCTGTTGTGTCTTCGCTTCAATGATGATCTGAGGACTATGTCGCCTAGAGCCTTTGTGGAGCGCATTTTTGTCGACGGATTAAACGCTCGGTACATTGCCTTTGGTGACGATTTTCGCTTCGGCAAAGAGCGCGCAGGCGACCTCGCTTTTACCGAATCACTTGCGGGTGAGTTTGGCTACGAGGTGGTGCCCACATCGACTTATGACGTTGCGGGTCAGCGCGTGAGTAGCACGCGTATTCGCTCCGTTTTACTCGAGGCTGACTTTGATGCGGCCGCTGATCTTCTTGGAAGGCCCTTTAAACTTTCGGGAAAAGTCCTCAAAGGTAAGCAATTGGGCCGTCAAATTGGCTCTCCAACCGCCAATATCGCGCTGAAGCGTGTAAAGTCGCCCCTTCACGGCGTATACGCTGTGCGAGTGAAGGGTGCGGGAATGGTGGATGCCCCCGGTGTTGCAAACGTTGGGGTTAGACCGACAGTGAACGACGGAACACTCGCGAATCTCGAGGTGCATTTGTTTGACTTCGCCCGGGATATTTACGGCGAGCGCTTGGAAGTGGAGTTCATGACCAAGCTCCGAGATGAAAAAAAATTCGATTCGTTGGATTCGCTCAAGGCAGCGATCGCGCGCGATCAAGCATCAGCGCGCGAATGGCATGCAGCAAATCCAGCTTAGTAGTGTGAGAACTCAGACATACGATGAGCGATTATAAGAACACCTTGAACCTGCCTGAGACGGGTTTTCCAATGAAAGCGAATCTCACCCAGCGGGAGCCTCAACGGCTCAAGCAGTGGGAAGAGATGGGCCTTTACCAAAAGATGCGTGAAGCGGGCGAGGGCAAGCCCACCTTCATCCTGCATGATGGCCCGCCCTACGCGAATGGTGAGTTGCACGTCGGGCACGCGGTTAACAAAATCCTCAAAGACATCATCGTTAAGTCCAAAACGCTCTCAGGCTTCGATTCGCCTTACGTCCCCGGTTGGGACTGCCACGGGCTCCCCATTGAGCTAAACGTCGAGAAAAAGGTTGGAAAGCCCGGTCACAAAGTGAGCGCCAGCGAGTTTCGGCAGAAATGTCGGGAATATGCGGCAAAACAAGTGACTAACCAGTGCGACGACTTCAAACGCATGGGTGTTGTCGGTGACTGGGATGACCCTTACCTGACGATGAATTTCTCGTTCGAGGCGAATATTGTTCGCACCCTCGGCAAGATTATCGATAACGGACACCTCCAACAGGGGTTCAAACCTGTGCACTGGTGTCTCGACTGTGGCTCAGCCCTTGCGGAAGCCGAGGTGGAATACCAAGACAAGGTATCGTCCGCGATTGATGTGGCCTTCCCGTTTGCTGACCAGCAGGCCGCCGAGGCTCTGTTGGGCGTGAATGGTGTTGGTGAGTTATCCGTCGCCATTTGGACGACGACACCGTGGACGCTGGCTGCGAACCGCGGCGTCAGTGTGGCCGCAGATTTAGATTACGTGCTGATGCGTGTTGGTGAGCAAGCCGTCTTGGTCGCTGAGGCTTTGCTCGAAGAGTGTGCGGGCCGCTTTGGGGTTGATTCGCCCGAGACCCTTGCTCGCGTTAAAGGCTCGGTACTTGATCGAGTCCGCGTAGTCCCACCGTTCTCTGATGAGTCAGTGCCGCTCATGCTCGGTGATCACGTGACCACTGATGCGGGAACAGGCTGTGTTCACACAGCGCCTGCGCACGGTCTGGAGGATTTCCAGATCGGTAAGACTTACGATCTTGAGGTCTACAATCCGGTTGGTGGTAATGGCGTCTACCTGCAAGGGACGCCGGTGTTCGAAGGCAAGCACATCTTCAAAGCGAACGACGAGATCATCGAGGAGTTGGGGGCTCGCAAACGGTTACTGTGCCATCGGCCTTTTACTCACTCCTACCCACACTGCTGGCGCCACAAGACACCGATTATTTATCGGGCCACGCCCCAGTGGTTTGTCTCCATGGATAAGCAAGGCCTATTAACTCAGGCTCAGGCGGCCGTTGACACCGTTTCCTGGGTGCCCGATTGGGGACGCGCGCGTATTGACGCCATGCTCGAGAGTCGTCCGGATTGGTGTATCTCCCGTCAGCGAACCTGGGGAGCCCCAATTACACTGTTTGTGAACAAGGTTGATGGGTCATTACACCCTAATACGGTTGACCTTATCGAGCAGGTAGCCTTGCGCATTGAGGAGAAGGGCATTGATGCCTGGTTTGATCTTGATGTTGCAGACATCCTGGGTGATGAAGCCGATGCCTACGAGAAAGTGACCGACACGTTGGATGTGTGGTTCGATTCCGGTGTGACCCATGCCTGTGTATTACGCGAGCGACATGGTCTTTCAGCTCCCGCTGACCTTTACCTTGAAGGGTCTGATCAGCATCGCGGCTGGTTCCAGTCTTCCTTGTTGACGGGTATTGGTGCTTACGATGAGTCTCCCTATCGACAGGTCTTAACCCATGGCTTCACCGTTGATGGCGAAGGCCGAAAAATGTCCAAGTCGATCGGCAATATCATCCCTGCGAAAAAGGCGATGAATGATATGGGCGCGGACATTTTGCGCCTGTGGGTTGCGTCTGCTGATTACCGCAATGAGATCGCTGCCAGTGATGAAATCTTTAAGCGAACCTCCGATACCTACCGACGTATCCGCAATACGGCAAGATTCTTATTGGCTAATCTCGCTGGCTTCGAACCGACGCGAGATGCCGTGTCGGGTGACGATATGCTTCCTTTAGATCGCTGGATTGTGTCCAAGGCGCAGGAACTTCAGTCGGAGCTGGTCGTTGCCTATGAGACCTATCAGTTCCATCACGTCTATCACAAGGTGCATAACTTCTGCAGCGGCGAGCTGGGCGGCTTCTACCTCGATGTCATCAAAGACCGTCAGTACACCACGCAAACCAATTCAATAGCGCGCCGTTCCTGTCAAACAGCGCTCTACCATATGGCGGAAGCGTTAAGCCGCTGGATCGCTCCTATCTTGAGTTTCACCGCTGAGGAAATCTGGGAGAACCTTCCGGGCGAGCGTGCGGCGTCTGTGTTCCTGTCGGAGTGGTACGAGTTGTCTGCTTCCGACACTTCCGATGCCATGGGAGATGCGTTTTGGTCTTGTTGCCTGGCGGTTCGGCAAGACGTAAACAAAGCCATGGAAGCCGAGCGCGCTCAGGGAAATATCCGCGGCTCGCTAGATGCAAATGTAGTCTTGTACGCCACATCCGAGCTACGTCAGATGCTGGAGACGCTGGGCGACGAACTTCGTTTTGTGCTGATTACGTCAGGCGCTGAGCTTGCTGATTTTGCAGACGCGCCTGCTGGAGCTGTCGTGGGTGAGGTCGAGGGTCTGAAGGTGTTGGTAAGTGCCAGTGACTCCGAGAAATGCGAGCGATGCTGGCATCGTCGAGATGATATCGGCTCATTTGAAGAGCATCCGACCTTGTGCGGTCGTTGCGTAACGAATGTCGCGGGTGAGGGTGAGGTCAGGCACTATGCCTGATAACAACTCGGACCCGGCAGTATCCATGGCCTCCAGAGCGCTGGGTAACCCTTGGGCGGGTTTCATTCTGGCGCTGGTGGTTATCGTCCTGGATCAGTACACGAAAATGTGGGCCAGTAATGAACTGGTCTATCGGGTTCCTGTCGAAATTACTTCCTGGTTTGATTTGATGCTTGCACACAACACGGGTGCGGCCTTTAGTTTTCTGGCAAGTGCCGGAGGCTGGCAGCGTTGGTTTCTCGCGGCAGTGGCAATGCTGGTCAGTGTGTTTGTGGCCGTATGGCTGACGCGTCTGGAGCAGCAGCAACGGATATTGGGCGTATCGCTAGGGCTCATATTGGGCGGTGGTCTTGGCAACCTAATCGATCGAGTGACCTTGGGTTACGTGGTTGATTTCATCTCCTGGCATTACCACAACTGGTATTGGCCAGCGTTTAATATTGCGGACTCGGCTATTTTCTGCGGAGCAATCTTGCTGCTTTGGGATGGCTTTTCCAGCGAGTCAGGGAATTCTGCATGAGTAACGAGCTCAACATCACGCCGAATACAAAAGTTAGCCTCAACTTTTCTATTACGCTCGAGACGGGCGAGGTGGTTGATACAAATTTCGATCGCGCGCCGGTCAGCTTTGTCATGGGTGATGGGTCCTTGCTCCCTGGCTTTGAGGCCTGTTTGCTGGGCCTAAAGCCTGGCGATGAGGCGGCTTTCACTATTTCGCCTGAAGACGGGTTTGGCGAACCGCAAGAAGCGAATTTTCAGGATATTCCGAGACATACCTTTAGTAACGATGCTGAATTAGCGATTGGCATGGTGTTCTCATTTGCCGATGCGGCTGGGGGAGAGCTGCCGGGCGTGGTTGATGCTTTTGATGAGGACACAGTCCGTGTTAACTTCAATCACCCACTCGCGGGACGCACCCTCAGGTTTGAGGTGAAAATCGACCGCGTGGAACCAGCGGAGTTGCACTGATGACAGTGATGCTTGCCAACCCGCGCGGGTTTTGTGCCGGTGTTGATCGCGCGATCGATATCGTCAACCGCGCACTCGAAGTCTTCGGACGTCCTATATACGTTCGCCACGAGGTTGTTCACAACAAAACCGTGGTGGATGACCTCAGAGACCGAGGTGCCGTCTTTGTCGAGGAGCTTCATGAAGTTCCCGATGATGCGATTGTTATTTTCAGCGCCCACGGCGTCTCAAAGGCGGTTCAGGATGAAGCGGCCGATCGCGGTCTTCAGGTCTTTGATGCAACCTGCCCGCTAGTGACCAAAGTACACGTTGAAGTAACGGCGTTTAGTCGATCGGGGCGCGAATGCATTCTGATTGGTCACGAGGGACACCCTGAAGTAGAGGGCACCATGGGCCAGTACGACACGTCCAAAGGTGGTGTGATGTATCTGGTAGAAGACGAGGAGCAGGCCGCTACTCTGGAGGTTCGGGATCCAGACAATCTCGCGTATGTGACGCAGACCACGCTGTCCGTCGACGATACGGCGAAGGTGATTGAGGCCTTGCGCGAGCGCTTCCCTAATATCCAGGGCCCTCGTAAAGACGATATCTGTTACGCGACTCAAAACCGTCAGGATGCGGTGAGGGCTTTGGCTGAAAAAGCGAACGTTGTGCTGGTTGTTGGCTCTCCTAACAGCTCAAATTCAAACCGCCTAAAAGAATTGGCGGAACGCTGTGGCTCGAGTGCTTACTTGATTGATTCGGCTGACATGATCGATCCGAGCTGGGTGGTTGAAGGCGACACCGTTGGCGTTACCGCCGGGGCATCGGCGCCCGAGCATTTGGTCGAGGGTGTTGTTCAGTGGCTGCAAAGTCAGGGGCATGCGAATGTCGAATCCTTGGATGGACGGCCCGAGAACATTACGTTCTCGCTGCCCAAAGAGCTCCGTATCCCAACAGTGGAAGTGAATTAAGGCCGCATTCAGTTTGTTCGGAAGAACGATTGTCAGACCTTCACGCCCGGTTATTGAGAGCCGTGGTCGGTATTCGTCGATTCAAAAATTTTGTCAGCGGATTTGGCAATAAAGCCTTGGTACAGCTCACCCGAATCTAATGGATAGCGTTTGGCGAACTCGAAGTAGCAACTTGGAATTTCCTTCTTACCGTCAGTAAATTCAACCTCTACTCTGTTGGCGAGTGTGGAAGACTGCTCAAGAAAAACGTTGGGGGTCCCCTTAACCTCCCCACCGCTCGAATTCAGTTTAAAGCCCTTCGATTTTAAAAAGTCATTCAGCCTGTGGATGTCCGAGTACTTTTTTAGGTTGTTAATAGAGACAGTGAAGTGATTAGGACGATATCCGATAGCTGCCATCCAAGCACCGTAGTCACTCTCTCCAAGCAATGTTTCGTGTTGCGATAAGCTCACATTCCAGGGGCGGCCCGAGAAAAAGAAATTCGATCGTTGGACTTGATCTGCACAGATATGAGAGACAAGCGAGTTCACAATATCTTGAAACTCAGTAGAGAACTCGTCGACCAATAATTCACTGATAAAGATTTTAGGGATGCTTGGGTCCGCCTTGTGTTCATAGTGTTTAGCACGAAGCTTTTTAGTCTCAAAAAAATACGATTTCTTTTCTTCGTAACCCATCGAAAGAAAGGACTTCGCACACTCATCCAGAGCGACCACCCCGACATTAAACGTTCTGAGCGCAATATGATCGTTAACAATGCTCTCCCCTTCAGCAAGTAACGCATCGACGACTCGTTGAGCTTCAGGGTTCAATACCAAATAGTCTTGCCACATATTCTTTAGAACTTTTTGGATGCTCATTTCCATACCTTTTAACGAGCCTCTAATTCTCGGGCTCGCACTGTCCTTTCATGATGCACCAAAAATGCCACTTTCTGAGGTGAGCTTGGAACGTGGACCCAAGGTCGCGATAATAAGGCTGCTGACGATCAGGATGCCCGCCACGAGCATTTGTACGGGTATTTCATCTGCCACCAGTGCAGATCCTGTCGAGGAAAGCGTCAAGGCAAAGAGAACCGAGCCAATGACGAGTCGGTAAACGTTGTAAACAGCAAAGACCTGTGAGCGGTCAATGTTATCCTTAGCGCTCACGGACGTGTCTTCAGACATCGTTTGTACACAGATTTGCGACTGATTCATGCACTATATCAGTCACTAATCATCGAGCAAGAGACTCTTAGTTAGGAGAGTAAGTGCATGAAAGTTGTCATGGGGCAGCTCAATACCTTTGTTGGTGACATCAGGGGTAATACTGAGAAAGTCATTCAGGTGTCGCGCGAGGCTGAAACTGCCGGTCAGGAGACCCTTGTCGTATTTCCTGAGCTGACGCTGACAGGTTATCCCCCTGAAGACCTTCTGATGCGCGACAGTTTGCAGGCGCAGATCGGAGGTGCGCTGACCCGACTTGCGAGCGAGCTTCCCTCTAACCTTTATGTGGTTGTCGGATACCCGAGGCGATGCGACGACAGACTGTACAACGCGGCCGGTGTTTTGCATGGCGGTCAGATGGTTGGCGAGTACTTCAAGCAGCGGTTGCCCAACTACCAAGTTTTCGATGAGAAGCGCTATTTCAGTGAGGGTGACACCCCCTGCGTTGTTGATGTAGAGGGTATAAAAGTCGGCATCACGATTTGTGAGGATATCTGGCACAAAGAGCCTGCAGATGCGGCGAGGCGCATGGGTGCCGAGCTATTGATTAACCTCAATGCGAGCCCATTCCATCGTGGCAAGCATAAAGAGCGCTGGCAGGTATTGGCCGATAGAGCGACCGAGCAGTCCATTCCGATGATTTATGTGAATCAGGTGGGCGGTCAGGACGAGCTTGTATTCGATGGTGGTTCATTCGCGGTGAATGCCGATGGTGAGCTTGCAGTGGTCGCACCGGATTTTGAGGAGGGCTGTTTTGAGCTCTCGGTGGAACGCACAGTCCGGGGCGTTGAAATCGCGCAAGGGGTCGCCGCAACGGCATTGTCTGACGTTGCTACCGTTTGGCAGGCATTAGTGCTCGGCGTTCGTGATTACGTCGAGAAGAACGGATTCCCGGGTGTTGTCTTGGGGCTGTCGGGCGGTATCGATTCAGCGGTGACACTAGCGGTAGCCGTTGATGCGTTGGGCGCGGACCGCGTACAGGCTGTGATGATGCCCTTTAAATACACGGCGGATATGAGTGTAGAGGATGCCGGGGAGCAGGCATCCATTATGGGGGTTGAGTACGACGTCATCTCCATTGAGCCCATCTACGAGGCCTTTATGGCGGGGCTCAACGATCAGTTTGATGGATTGTCGGTCGATACCACCGAAGAGAATCTTCAGGCACGTTGCCGCGGTGTTCTTTTGATGTCGATTTCTAATAAAAAACA
>CAJWQE010000057.1 GCA_913045375.1 uncultured Halieaceae bacterium
CTTCAATGCGCGAACATCTTTTGGGAAACACGAGCCGCCATAGCCAGCGCCCGGGTAGATAAATTGGTAACCAATACGTGGGTCAGAGCCGATACCTTGCCGAACGAGTTCAATATCGGCACCCACGGTTTCAGCAATATTGGCGATTTCATTGATGAAGCTGATCTTGGTCGCCAGCATGGCGTTCGCTGCGTACTTGGTAAGCTCCGCACTTCGCGGGTCCATAAACATCAATTTGTCGCGGTTACGGCTGAAGGCGGCATACATGCGGCGGAACTCTTCAATGGTGTCGGTTGATTTGGCGCCGATAATAATGCGGTCAGGGCGTTTTGCATCGGCAACGGCAGAGCCTTCTTTCAAAAATTCAGGATTCGAGCAGACCTCGAAGGGAAAGTCATGATCGTATTGCGCCAGGCCTTCGGTGATTCGCGCTGTAACAGCATCGGCAGTACCCACAGGCACGGTCGATTTGCTCACGACGATCTTGCGCCCGTTCATGTGCTCGGCTATCCCGTCCGCAACGCTCATGACATATCGGAGATCGGCGCTGCCATCATCACCTGACGGTGTACCCACGCAAATGAATAGGAAATCGCTGCTTTGCACTGCTGTTTTCGTATCGCTCGTGAAGGTTAAGAGTCCTTCCTGAACACCCTGAATGACCATCTCGCTGAGGCCGGGCTCAAAAAAGGGCACTTCTCCCCGTATCAGTCGCTCGACGCGCTCCGCATCGATATCCATACAGATAACGCGATGACCCACATCGGCAAATACTGCGGCTTGTACCAAGCCGACATACCCGCTTCCGAAAATACTGATTCGCATGCTGACCACTCCCCACCATGAACCGCGAATATATTTCAGTTTTGTGAATGAAATATGACAAGCGTCACAAAGGGGAAAAATGCAACATTTCCCGTATTAAATTGGTGGAGTAGTGGCGTTTACACTGCAGCTGAAAGACAGCTGCGCTATCATGCACCGCTTCACCGTTTGACCCGTATCACTAACATTACTTTGTTGGAGAACTTCTTCATGAATCAGGCAGCAAAAACCCCGACAGGGCACGGCTACACAGCGTCTCAGACCATTGCGTCATTCGATAATGAATTGTGGGATGCAATGAGCTTGGAGACGCAGCGCCAGGAAGAGCATATTGAGCTCATCGCGTCTGAGAACTATGCCAGTCCACGCGTGCTAGAGGCTCAGGGCAGTGTGCTGACCAACAAGTATGCGGAGGGCTACCCCGGCAAGCGATATTACGGCGGCTGTGAGTTCGTTGACCGTGCGGAGGTTCTTGCTATCGAACGCGCCAAGGCCCTATTTGGTGCGGCTTACGCTAATGTGCAGCCACACTCGGGTTCGAGTGCAAATATTGCGGTGTTCCACGCGCTCCTGCAGCCCGGCGACACGGTAATGGGGATGAGTCTTGCGGACGGTGGACACCTTACACACGGCGCAGGGGTTAACTTCTCCGGCAAGATTTACAACGCGGTTCAATACGGCATTGATAATGCGACCGGTGAAGTCGATTACGACGAGCTGATGGCGATTGCACTTGAGCACAAGCCAAAGCTGATCATCGGTGGATTCAGTGCCTACAGCCGCCTCATGGACTGGGGCAAGTTCCGCGAGATTGCTGATGCTGTCGGTGCTTATCTGCTGGTTGATATGGCGCACGTTGCCGGCTTAGTGGCTGCGGGTGTTTATCCCAACCCTATTCCACATGCTGACGTGGTAACCACGACAACGCACAAGACCCTTCGTGGTCCACGATCGGGACTGATTCTGGCACGCGAAAACGAAGAGCTTCACAAGAAGCTGAACTCAGCTATTTTCCCCGGCGCACAGGGTGGCCCACTAATGCACGCGATCGCGGCAAAAGCCGTGGCGTTCAAAGAGGCAATGGACCCTTCCTTTGTCGACTATCAGAAGCAGGTCGTACAAAACGCCAAGGTGATGGCAGAGACCTTTGTCTCCCGAGGCTTTAATCTCGTTTCGGGTGGCACTGATAATCACCTCATGCTGCTCGATCTTCGCGATAAGGAGTACACGGGTAAAGATGCGGACGCCGCCTTGGGTCGCGCCTACATCACTGTTAACAAAAATGCGGTTCCAAACGACCCTCGGTCACCGTTTGTCACTTCCGGCCTAAGACTCGGAACACCCGCTATTACTACCCGCGGTTTTGCTGATGAGGAGACCCGTCAGTTAACCAACTGGATTTGTGATGTGCTCGAGGGCTTGGAGTCTGACAACCCAGAGGTGGTGATTGATACCGTTCGCGATAGTGTGAAAGCGCTCTGCGCGCGTTTTCCGGTCTACGCTGACTGATAGTGGTAAAGTAGGCGGATACTAATTATTAGGGTAGTTCCGAATGTTTTGCCCCTTTTGCGGTGCCGATGACACAAAGGTAATTGATTCCCGACTCGTGGCCGAAGGCGGGCAAGTGCGTCGGCGTCGAGAATGTGTGACTTGCCGAGAGCGCTTCACGACCTACGAGGCGGCCGAGCTCGTGATGCCACGCGTGATTAAGCAAAACGGCAGCCGAGAGCCTTTTGACGAGGATAAGTTGCGCTCAGGCTTGCAGCGCGCCCTCGAAAAACGCCCTGTGGCAGTTGAAGCTGTTGAGAGTGAGCTCGCACAGATTAAAAATCGGCTGCGCGCTACCGGTGAGCGCGAACTAGATTCGCGCGTTTTGGGCGAGCTCGTCATGGAGGCTCTCAAGCGACTCGATCAAGTGGCCTATGTCCGTTTTGCATCCGTTTACCGAAGCTTTGAGGATCTCTCAGAGTTCCGAGATGCCATCGCATCGCTCGAAGCCGATCCACAGACGTAAAGCGCCGTGAATCACTCAGATGATCATTGGATGCGGCTCGCTATTGAGACGGGTAGACGCGCTCGCGTGTGGTCATCACCCAATCCTGCTGTCGGCTGCGCTATCGTAAAATCGGACGAGGTTCTCGCAACTGGGTTCACCCACCCGACCGGTCAGGCACACGCCGAGATTCACGCGCTTTCCCAGATCGCTGATGCAAAGGGCAGCACGGTTTATGTGACGCTCGAGCCTTGTGCACACATCGGTCGAACGCCTCCTTGTGCACAAGCGCTGATTGACGCCGGGGTAGCGCGCGTGGTGATTGCCTGCATTGATCCCGATGAGCGTGTAGCCGGGAGAGGGGTAGAGCAGCTGCGCTCGGCGGGAATCGATGTGACGCTCGGTGTTTGTGAAGCAGAAGCAGCCAATGAGCTAGCTGGCTTTTTCCTGAGGCTCAACCGTGGTTATGGACGAGTCACCGTGAAGATGGCGATGTCGGCCGACGGCCGCACGGCAATGGCCTCAGGCGAGAGTCAGTGGATTACCGGTCAGGAAGCGCGGGCGGACGTCCAGGCATGGCGCGCCTGCTCGGATGTCATAGTGACCGGGAGTGGTACTGTGTCAGCGGATGATTGCTCGTTGACCCTCAGACCCTGCGACAACCGTCTCGACTCAGCCGATTGGGAAAGAGCGATGGTGGCGCCAACCCCAAGAGCTGTCATCGACACGAACGCCAGTACTCCCGCATCGGCGAATGTGGTGGCTGGAGTGACTCCAACCACTTTATTCACACGGGAGGGTGCATCTCTGGATGCATCCATGTCGGACAACGTCTGCCAGGTGCCGATAGCCAGTAGTGCTGCCGGGTTGGATTTGCGCAAGGCGCTGTTAAAGCTCGGAGAGCAGGGCGCAAACGAGATTCTTGTCGAGGCTGGCCCGACGCTGGTCGGCGCGCTCGAGCAAGAGAACTTAATCGATCAGTGGCTGATTTACATGGCGCCCGTCATGTTGGGTTCCGACGCCCGGCCGACTCACCACGCCGTATTTAACTCACTTGGACAAGCAAATCGTTATTCAATTTTGTCTCACGACCTGATTGGAGATGATTTGCGTATTATCATGCGCCAGGTTGCAAAGGGCTAACCAACGCCCCTAGCAAACAACACTTTCCCAAGGAAAAGACATGTTTACCGGAATCATACAAGCGGTTGGCGAAGTGGCTGCACTTGAGCAGTCGGGCGGCGACCTTAAATTGCGGATCAAGACGGGTAAGTTGCCGTTAGCTGATGTTCAGTTGGGCGACAGCATTGCGACCAACGGTGTCTGCCTGACGGTGACTGAACTCCCGGGGGATGGCTACTGGGCTGATGTGTCTAATGAAACGCTCTCACTGACATCACTTAAGCAAATTTCAATCGGAAGTCCGGTAAATCTAGAGAAGTCATTGACACCTACCACCGCGCTTGGAGGCCACTTGGTGAGTGGTCATGTCGATGGTCTTGGTACGGTGGTCGCACTTAGCCGGGATGCCCGATCATGGCGCGTATCAATCGAAGCACCGGCGGATCTCGCGCGCTACATTGCACCCAAAGGCAGCATTTGTGTCGACGGGACCAGTCTCACGGTGAATTCGGTGTCAGGCGCTCGTTTTGAACTCAATATTATTCCTCAGACCTGGGAAGAAACCGTTTTCAGCGAATATGCGGTGGGCACAGAGGTCAATCTCGAGGTGGATATCATTGCGCGTTATCTGGAGCGTTTACTCCAGTCGGGTGTCGTTCCGACCTCAGAGGGTATTACCTTGGATACGTTGAAGAACGCGGGGTACCACAGTGATTGATTCGGTACCGCCCGTTTCAGCAGACCAGCTCATTAGTGAATTCCGTCACGGTGAAATGGTTTTATTGGTCCTTGATCAGAGTGACGGCGAGCAGACAGCCGTCGTTGCTATGGCAGCTGAATACTGTGAGGCCGACCATGTGACATTCATGGCGCGCCAAGCACGTGGTTTGGTGAGTCTGGCCCTGACAGAGGAGCGTTGCGAGCAGCTAAACTTGCCGCCTATGGTCGATCCCGCCACCTCGGGCGCAGTGAAGCTTTCTATTGAGGCGAGCACGGGCATCGATACAGGCATCTCTGCGGCCGATCGTGCACGCACGGTTCGAGTGGCGGTGGCACCTGACGCCAAGCCCTCGGATTTGGTGCAGCCGGGTCATATATTCCCGGTGGCCACCCTGACGGGCGGGGTACTGATTAGAACCGGGGCCGCAGAAGCAGGTGTCGATTTAGCAACGCTCGCGGGTTTAACGCCCGCAGCCGTATTCGCTGAAGTGTTGGATGCGAACGGTGATCTTGCGAACGCCGCTGCTTTGGTTGATTTCGCGGATAAACATGACCTTACGGTTGGGCGCGTTACGGACCTTGTTGATTACCGCTTAAATCATTACCGAACCGTCGATCTGATTCGCAGTGGCACCGTCACGACACGCCATGGTGATTTCATGCTGTCGGTTTACCAGGAGAGCACGCAGGGCCATGTTCACATGGCGCTAAGTGTAGGTGATATCCATGTCGACACACCGACCTTGGTTCGTGTACACACAACGGCATCCATGCGTGATCTCTTGTCCGTGACGTCCACCGAGCAAGTCTCTTGGTCAATTCAAGATAGTCTCAGTCGCGTTGCCGCAGAGGGAAGCGGTGTGGTGGTCCTCATAAACAAAGAAGAAACCGATGCTGATTTATTAACCCAGGTGGACGCTGTGCTCGGCGCTGATTTACCGGATGATTCGCAGCAACGGAGCGTCGGCTATTCGCAGGTAGGTATGGGCGCGCAAATTTTACGTGATTTGGGTGTTGGTAAAATTCGACTTATGGGTGCGCCCGTGAAGTACAATGCGCTCGAAGGCTTCGGACTCGAAGTCGTTGAGTTCGTGGAGCCAGGGGCTGTGGCCTCGGGGCAGTGAGGAGAGGAAGTTATGGCGTCAAATACAATTGCTACGACTGAGGGTCAGCTCAGTGGCGTTTCTGGGCGATTCACGCTGGTTGTTGGTCGGTGGAATAGTTTTGTTGTAGAGCACTTACTCGAAGGTGCGATCGATACGCTCAAGCGTCATGGTATCAGCGAAGATCAACTGCACATTGTCAGAGCACCGGGTGCCTTTGAAATACCGATGGTTTGTCAGGCCGTGGCAAAGCGTGGTGATTGCGACGCGATTATTGCGCTTGGCGCCGTTATTCGCGGTGGTACCCCTCACTTTGAGCACGTTGCCGGAGAATGCACCAAGGGTATAGCGCAGGTGTCACTGGATTCGGGTGTTCCTATTGCGTTTGGCGTGCTCACGGTTGATTCGATTGAGCAAGCCATCGAACGCTCTGGCACAAAAGCGGGTAACAAAGGTGCTGAGGCGGCCATGAGTGCACTCGAGATGGTGAGCCTTCTGGGTGCGTTGAAAAGCTAATGACCTCTATTAATGTGCTCGCCGCTCAACGTCGGCGAGCTCGTCACTTCTGTATCCAAGCGCTGTATCAGTGGTCAATGACCGGGGCGACGGCTTCATCGATTGAGGCTGAGTTCCGCACTGACAATGACTTCACAAACGTCGATACCGAATACTTCAATGAAATGTTGGTCGGTATCACTCGCCGGGCCGACGAGCTTGATGGCATCTTTTCGCCGTTCCTCGATCGCGAGCTCGATGTGCTCGACTGTATTGAGCGGAACTTGCTACGACTCGGCACGTTTGAGTTGTTAGATCGAATTGATGTGCCCGCGAAGGTGACACTGAATGAGACGGTTGCCCTCGCTAAAAAGTTTGGTGCGACTGACTCCTTTCGCTACGTCAATGGTGTGCTGGATCAAGTCGGACTGAAGCTCCGCGCGCAAGAGCTGGCGGAGCACTAACGTAGCCGTTGTGGGTGAGTTCGATGTCATCACTCGCTATTTCTCTTCCCTTGGCTCGGGAGAATTTGTCGATCTTTCGGTAGGCGACGACGCCGCCGCGCTCACCGTCCCTCCTAACTCGGAATTGATTGTTTCAACCGACAGCTCGGTGCTCGATACTCACTTCACTGATGACGTGTTCCCGGAGGATGTTGGCTACAAAGCAGTCGCATCGGCCGTCAGTGATCTAGCAGCAATGGGAGCTGAGCCGCTCGGTATGACGCTGGCGCTAACGATGCCCTCAGTCGATGATTTATGGCTACACGGGCTCTCGCAAGGACTGGCACGTGCCTGCCATGAATACAGTGTGCCTTTGGTGGGTGGTGACACCACTCGAGGCCCCTTGTCACTTACGCTCACTGTAATGGGGTTTTGTCCTCGTAACGAAAAGCTCTTGCGGTCAGAGGCGAGGGTGGGAGACAAGATTTGCGTAAGCGGTTGTCTGGGAGATGCGGCATTCGGTCTCGCTGTCATGCAAGGCCTGTACCGTGGATTGGAGCTCGACTTTGACGACCAGGAGTACCTCGTCGGTCGGTTTACCCACCCAACAGCCCGGCTGGGCTTGGGTCGTCAGCTGCGACAAAGCGCAACCAGCTGTATCGATCTGTCCGATGGGTTGCTCCAGGATGCGGCGCATGTCGCCAACGCCAGTGGCGTCCGCTTTAGTATTCACTCTGCCGCCGTTCCGCTTTCGACAGCCCTGGTGTCTGCTGTGGGTGAAGCGCAGGCGCTCGAATATGCGCTCAGCGGTGGAGAGGACTATGAGCTACTTTTTACCCTACCGCCTGATCGGGATGTTCCCGACGAGGTTACCGTCATAGGAATCGTCGAAGCAGGTGAGGGTGTTTATTGCGATGTCATGTCGCGGGAGCAAGGCTATGACCATTTCCACTGAAGCCGGTCGACTACCGGTGTTAGTCGCTACCTTTTTTGGAGCAGGCTTCTCGCCGGTGGCGCCTGGCACAGTGGGAAGTCTCGCGGCATTGCCGTTGGCTTTTGCCCTTCTGCATATGGATATCGTCGTAGCGACCTTAACCGTGATTGGTCTCTACTTTTTGGGTCTGTGGTCGGCGAATCACCTGGAGAAAGTCTCGGGGCAGCACGACGCGCAGATGATTGTAATTGATGAGGTCGTCGGCGTATGCGTGAGTGCCTTGCTACTCAGCTGGTGGTTTCTCGGTGCGGCCGATCCCTATTTGCTTCTGCTGCTCAGCTTTTTGAGCTTTCGCTTGTTTGATGTCTTAAAGCCATGGCCCATTGGTTGGATCGATCGGACAGTCGGGGGTGGAGTTGGTGTGATGATCGATGACTTAGTTGCAGCGCTGATGGGGGTCTTGGCCGTTGCAGGTGGCTATTTCATCCTGCTGCTCTCCTCGATCTAAACCAATGCGCTGACGCTGACCCGACTTCGGTGAGTCAACCGCGAGCGGCAGTCGCTTCAAAAAGAGCGGTGAACCATGAGGCGACCCAGCTGCTTGAGCTCCGATGCGGCATCACCAAACTCATTCAGTGCCTCCAAGGCCTCGGACAGCAACGTTTCCGCATAGTCTCGTGCGCCCTCGATGCCCATTGAGGCAACATAGGTCGACTTCTCGGCATCGATGTCTTTACCGGCTGTCTTCCCAAGCTCTTCGGATGTTGCGGTCACATCGAGGACGTCGTCCATCACTTGGAATGCGAGCCCGATCCGCTGTGCAAAGGTGCTGAGCGATGCTTGCTGCGCATCAGTTGCATTTGCACAGATTGCACCCGCTACTACAGAAGCTTCAATGAGGGCACCGGTTTTTCGCGCGTGGACTTGGGCAAGTTGGACTGGCGCGAGTGATTGGCCCTCTGCTGCAATGTCCATGGCTTGACCGCCCACCATCCCATCGAACCCCACCGATTTGCTGAGCAACTTAACCAGTTGAACTTGTTGCAGTGGCGCTAGGTCGGGTGTATCCACAATCCACTCAAAAGCGAGTGCCTGTAGCCCGTCGCCGACGAGAATGGCTGTGGCCTCATCATAGGCTTTGTGGACGGTGGCCTTACCGCGTCGCAGGTCGTCATCGTCCATTGATGGAAGATCATCGTGAATCAGGGAGTAGGTATGGAGAAACTCGATGGCCTCGCCCGCTCTCGCGGCTGAGGGCAGCTCGCAACCGGCAACTACCGCAGAGGTCACTCTGCATAAACGACTGCGAAGCTGTTTGCCCGGGTTGGAAAGTGCGTAGGTCAGCGCCTCATCGAGACGCGAATCACTGCAGTCTATAGGGGAGGACAGTTTGCGACCTGATGTATCCATCTGGGTGTCTCTGTCCTAACTTTCGGTATTGCCCGATACAGTCTCGATCCGCTGTTCAGCCTGCTCGAGCGCCTTCTGTGCCGCTTGCGCAATTTTCATCCCAGATTCGTAGACAGCAAGCGCGTCTTCGAGCTCGATTGATGGGTCTTCAAGCCGTTTGACTAGTGCTGAAAGTTCGTCAATTTGTTCGCTGAGTTTTTTATCGTCCGTTTCGTCGCTCATGATGCCACCGCAGTCTTTGCTGCGCTGAGTTTACCGTGGCTTGCACCGGCTTTGGACAAAATATCATCACAACTCAGACCTGCATCAGCGCGGGTCTCGCCTTGGCTGGCATGGTCGATAAATCGATCATCAATCGCCACATGGCGAATCTCGACGTCCAAGCATTGCTCGGTGAGGAATTCAGCGACCGCACTTCCTGCACCGCCGGCAACAACATTCTCTTCAACCGTAATCAACAGGGAGTGTGTCTTGGCGAGGTCACAAATAAGATCGGTATCAAGCGGTTTTACCCATCGCATATCCGCAACGGTTGCGTTGAGCGTCTCGGCTGCCTTTTCTGCTTCGGTTAGCAATACGCCGAAGTTGAGAATCGCAATGTCACGGCCTTCTCTTACGATTTGCCCTTTGCCAATCTCAACGCCAATGAGCTCGGGTTCGATACGCACACCGATACCTTCTCCACGAGGGTATCTTACCGCCGAGGGACCTTTGTGATTGTAAGCGCTCACTAACATTTGGCGGCAGTCGTTTTCGTTACTGGGGGCCGCAATGATGAGGTTGGGTATGCAGCGCATGTAACTTAGATCAAAGGCGCCGTGATGCGTGGCTCCGTCTTGACCTACCAGGCCAGCACGATCAATGGCGAAGGTGACGTCTAAATTTTGCAGAGCGACATCGTGGATCAGTTGATCATAGCCGCGTTGTAAAAACGTGGAGTAGATAGCGACAACCGGTTTCAGCCCATCGCAGGCCATACCGGCTGCCAGCGTCACCGCATGCTGCTCGGCAATGGCGACATCGTAGTATCGGTCAGGGTAGTTAGCCGCAAAGTTCACCATGCCTGAGCCTTCGCACATGGCAGGTGTGATTCCAGCCAGCAGCGGGTCAACCTCTGCGGTATCACAAAGCCACTGACCAAATACATCTTGGTATTTGGGTGGTTTCGGTGCTGCTGGTGACGCCTTCTCTACTTCTTTTTTGGGTTCGATTTTACCCAGTGCGTGGTAACCAACCGGGTCTTCCTCCGCAGGGGTAAAGCCCTTGCCTTTGATCGTACGAATATGAAGGATCTGGGGGCCGTTCAGCGAAGAGACACGCTTAAGTACTTCAACCAGTGACGGCAGGTCATGGCCGTCTAGTGGTCCGATATAGTGCCAACCCAGTTCCTCAAACAGTGTGCCGGGAGCGACCATGCCTTTCATGTGCTCTTCCGTGCGCTTCGCTAAATCCCAAGCAGGTTTCACGTGCTCTAACAGCTTCTTCGATGTCTCTCTCAGGGTCAGGTAGGTTTGGGTTGCCCAAATTCTGGCGAAATAGCTCGCGAGGCCACCCGTGTTGTGGCCGATAGACATCTGATTGTCGTTGAGAATTACCAGCATGTTGGGGCGCTCGTGCCCAGCATGTGCCAGTGCCTCAAAAGCCATACCGCCGGTAATCGCACCGTCCCCGATAACGGCGACAACTTTACGATCAATGCCTTGCTGTCTTGCTGCCAGTGCCATACCCATCGCGGCTGAAATACTGGTAGAGGAATGGCCGACACCAAAGGTATCGAACTCACTTTCGCTACGCTTGGGGAAGCCACTCAACCCACCTTTTTGACGCATGGATCCCATACGGTCTCTTCGACCCGTGAGTACTTTGTGCGGATAGCATTGGTGGCCTACGTCCCAAACAATACGATCGTCCGGGGTATTAAAGACGTGGTGCAGGGCGACCGTTAACTCTACAACGCCCAATCCGGCGCCGAAGTGACCGCCCGTGGTTGACACTGAATAGAGAAGAAATTCACGCAACTCATTGGCAAGCGTCACTAGCTCGTTGCTGTTAAGCGCGCTGATCTCCTCGCGCACGGCATCGATGCGGTCTAAGACCGGTGTCTCTGGTGCCGTTGTTGGAAGCTGATCAAAATTCATTTTGACACTATACCTGTAAATTCTTTTTTACGCTCATTTGACAGTGCAACCAGCCAATTCGTCAACTTTAGATAACCCTCATCGGTCAGTGTGTTTCCGTTAGGCCAAAAATAATCTGGGCTTACCTCGCCATTATCACCTGTATAAAGCCCGTCGATAGATAAGTAACTTGTGCCCAAGGTTCGTGCTGACCAGTTTTTAAGCTCGTTCTTTAGGCCCGCAACTTTACCGCGATCTGATGCCGATATGATGAGCGACGTTATAGGCGCTATGACCGCCAGTTCAAAGCGCAAACCGTAGATGGAACGTTGTTCCATGATGCCCTGTAGGGAGTCTAGAAGATCCTCAGAGGGTGTTGCGATTAGGTGTTCCGTATCCAGTAACAGGAACACAGTGCCAGGCTGATAGTGACCAATCAATCTGGGGAAACACTCATCGAGATGATGCGGCTGCAAGCCGCCGATGGTTCGCTTAAGAACGGGAGCGGCGCCCAATTGGTTTGGTGTTTCTGTCCAATACTTCACTCGTTGATTACCAATAATCAGCGCGGGGTTCGCTGGAAGCGATGCCGAAAAGTCCTGTCTTTCAAATGCACTTTGCGCATCTAGGCACGTAATAGCCTGTGCATTAGGGTCTAATGCCGTGAGCCTGAGGGCCACAACTAACAAGGGTGCCAAAATAATGAGCCACACCACCCGTAACATACCCGTTTCCCTGAAACTCCCTTTCGTCACCAGCAGTATGCCCTTTGCGACACTTCCTGCATAATCAAACTGTGTCGAAGAGGTAACATAAAAAGGCTCATGCTTTATCAACGCCGCATTGCTGACAATCAGATTGTTTCTGCCAAACTAGAGCTTCACCTGCGGGGAAGTCGTTACGCGGGTGTAGGGGCTCAGTTATTGGGTATTGTGAGTCTGGGTTTGGCAGGCTTCTACAGCCTGAACGGCCAGGTCATGCTCGCCTGGGCCATCTCGTTGCTGGTACTTAATCTGTGGTGGTCGCGGCGTATTAATCGCACACTCGAGACCAGTAGACACTTCACCCAACGCCCTGCCGTCTTTAACGAGCTTTTACTCTATGCGGCTGTCTCAGGGGCGATTTGGGGCGGCACGGTAATATGGCTCGACGGCTACCTGTCCGATCTTATCTTTTATCTGTGTGTGGGCGTGGTCGCCATCATCTCGGTGGTCACCATTGCGGTGTCGGTCGTTATTCGGCAGGCCTATCTGACTCAACTGGTTTTCTCTTTAGGGAGTATTGCATTATGGCTTGCCTGGCATGCTGAGGCGCGTCCGTTCAATGCAGGATTTGCGATTCTTCTCGTTGGGTTGTCAGTATTTCTTGTCATCGCTAGCGAGTGGATGAGTGGCGCCTTTTCGGAAATGGTAGAGACCAGTCTTGAGCGCGCTGCGATGAGTAAGGATTTAGCGTCGCTGACAGACAGCTTGAAAACGAGAAACTTGCAGCTCCAGGATGCGCGTCGCCAGTTAGCTGAACAAGCGACCATTGATGAAATGACAGGGCTTCGCAACCGTCGTGGTGTCAACATCATCATCAACGATGAGCTGGCTCGCATGAAGCGAATGCAGCTCCCTATCGCCGTTATTGCGCTGGATGTCGATCACTTCAAAACCTACAACGACAATTACGGCCATCCCGCGGGAGATCAGGTACTCCAGCAATTGGCCAATGTCATGCTCGAAATGACCAGCCGGGCAGGGGAGTTTGCGGCCCGTATGGGCGGAGAGGAGTTCGTTCTCTTTTATCCCACGGTCAATCGCACGGCAGCTCTCGAGCTCGCCGAAGAGCTACGCATGAAGGTTTTGGGTTTGAAAATTCCTCATGAGAAGTCACTGACCGCCGAATACGTGACCGTCTCTATTGGCGTCATTTCCTGCGTGCCCGAGTGGGAGCTGGAGTTCGATACCTTATTAAAGGCAGCGGACGACGCTCTGTATCTCAGTAAAACCAGTGGGCGTAATCGGGTGACGTGTGGAGAGTTAGAAGCAAGCGACCCATCCTAGAGGTCAAATTGCTTGCGCAGACGCTCAAGGGCTTTGCGCTGATGCTTGCCTGGTTTTTGTGTGGGTCGCGCGACAGCGCCACCTGCAGCTTTTCTAGCTTGAGCCTCTCGCTCCCGCTTGTCGATGCTAGCCGCGGTTTCCTCGTAAAGCTCCCGAGCCACCGGTGCCGGTCCTCGTTGTGCACTCAGGCCCAGCACGACGACTTCTTTTTCATCCCAGCCCTGTTTGATGACTAAGGTTTCACCAACAGTGATCTCACGCGACACTTTAACGCGCTGCCCATCCAAATGAACCTTTCCACCCTCAATGGCTGTTTTGGCAATCGACCGTGTTTTGAAAAAGCGGGCCGCCCACAGCCACTTGTCTACGCGTAAACGATCCATTAGCCAGCGCCGTCTTTGCTCAAGCTCGCAGTGAGTTGCTCAAAATCATTTATCGCAAAAGAGGACATTGGGATGCGTTTTGGGCGCGTGCTATCCGGGTGACAAATCGAAATAGATCTCTCGATACCAAAATCGATCGCCGCCGAGAGCACCGCGAGTGAATCATCGAAGAAGAGTGTTGAGCTGGAGCTAAACTTCAGTTCATTCTGAAGTTTTCGCCAGAAGCTCGGCGACTCCTTGGCATGGCCTACTGTATGGCTGCTAATGGTGCGATCGACCAAATCCGTGATTCCTGTGATCTCATGTTTCAGGCGCACGATGTCGGGGTGTGCATTGGTCACAATGGTCGACCTCACATCGCCGTCGCGCAAAGCATGAAGGAATTCTTTGGCAAAGGGTAACCACCGGATCCCCCCAGCATAAGCTCGCGAGTGCTCAATAATGCTGTAGCCGTACTGCTGACTCCAAAAATCAGTCGAGTACCAATTCAAGGTGCCCGCAACACGTTTGAAGAGCGGTTCAAATTTCGCCACGGTTTGCCCGATACTGATGTTATGGATTGACGCGTATTTTTCGTGGATGCGATGCCCCCAAAAGTCATTATCAAAGGCGAGATCCAGCAGTGTCCCGTCCATATCCAACAGCACGTGGTCAACTTCTGTCCAATCTACCGTTTCAAGATAGGCACCGTTGCCGGTCTTGTGCGCCATGTGGTGGTAGTCTTCTGTCATGTGGTGGCTTCAGTCGAATAACAACGAGAGTTTAAGCGCTTTTCTGAACGAACGTGATGTGGAGATCGTTCCCTTACTGATATCTCTGCTAGAAATAGTCGATGAGGCAGCCGCTCTGGCTCGTGATTTTTACGAAAAAGTCGATGAATTGGAGGTTGTCCGAAAGGGCGACGCCACGCCCCTTACTGACGCAGATACTGCACTCCATCTACTTATCTGTAAGCGGTTGGATGCGTTATCGCTGGCGATACCGATTCTGTCAGAGGAATCGGAGGGAGCCGACATAGCTGACCGACTAAGCTGGCCCGCTTGCTGGGTGGTAGACCCACTTGATGGGACCAAAGAGTTCATAGAAAAGACTGATCAATTCACCATCAATATTGCACTGGTACTCGATGGGGTATCGGAGTTGGGGTTGATCTCCATTCCCTGTCGCAAGGAGCATTGGCTAGGTGTGGTCCAGAACGGCGCTGCGGTCTTTCCTGAGGGCCAGGGCCTAGATGGTTCGGTTGTTAGCGTACAGGGTCTAAACAGGAATCAGCCCCTGGTCATGCTGGCGAGTCACAGGCACTCACCGAAACGCGTCCAGGCTTTATTGGATTGCTTGTCGTCGCATTTTGGTGAGGTAGAGCGTCGCAATTCTGGCAGCGCCGTAAAGTTTTGTGATGTGGCTGCCGGAAACGCGGATGTTTACCCGCGCACTTCCGCGTGTAGCGAGTGGGATGTCGCAGCAGGCGATGCTTTGGTTCGTGCAGCAGGTGGTCGCGTAACCAAGTTCGACGGTGAACCGATAACGTACAATCAGCGGTCATCGTTACTGGCTGAGTCATTTATCGCGGGGGGTGATGCGTGTGTTGATTACGCTGCTATTTTTAATGCCCCGGGTTTTAGTGACTGAGGCTAGAGTGCTGGCCTCTGTCAGCTCGCCTGAAACCGTTAGGAAAATTCGTACTTGCTTGATAAACAGCAACATGCGTTGATTGTAAAAGCTGTGCTTGGGGGAGCATGCGCATGACAACAGAGCTGAATCAGCCTGCCGCTAACGAGCCAATGACGCCTGAAATGCGATTGTCATTGATGATCGAGCGTCATCGGGCCATCGACCAGGAATTGATTGACCTTCAGGCGCATCCCTGGGGTGATCGATTGCTGATTCAGCGCATGAAAAAAGAGAAGCTGCGCCTGCGTGACGGAATCGAGCGCCTTAAAGACGAGTTGATCCCTGATCTGGATGCCTGAAGCTCAGTTAGAGCCGGTGTCCCTCGCACCCCAGTAATATTTTTTTGTTCTGTAGGCCACCTGAAAACCCGGTGAGCGCGCCGCTCACACCCACGATGCGGTGGCAGGGAATGATGACAGGAATCGGGTTTCGACCCACCGCCGCACCTACGGCGCGTGACCCCGTTGGTTTTCCCAGGCGCTCTGCAATGTCGCGGTAGGAGCACATCACGCCCCACCCTATGGCTTGGAGTTCGCGCCAGACGCTCAGTTGGAACGCCGTACCTTTCGGTTTAATCGGAACCGAGAACTCGGATCGCTGGCCACTGAAAAACTGTGAGAGTTCATCGGCGGCTGTCGTCAGTATGGCGGGCTCTGACCGGGTAGTGCTGCTCAGCACTTTGTGGGCCCCCTCCCAATTGAGTTCTATCAGGTAGTCCGCCTCACTGACGAGCTGCAGGTTCCCGAGAGGGCTTTCCATCGCTAGTGCATGAAGATTCATTGGTTCAGTTGCGCGTCATCGGAGGATTTTTGGGTGTGCATGACTAGCAACACTAGGCTGAGCGCGAGAAGCGCATATTGACCGGTGACTAGAACGTTACTACCGAATGTCAGCGGGTGAGCGAGTACAGAAGGTAAGCAGATGATGGCACTCAAAACGAGGCTGAGACGCTGATAACCCATGAGTCCGAGGGCGACCAAAAGAAACAGGACACCTCTCGCCGCTTCAGAAAGGCTCAGAATGTCCAGTGAGACAACCCACAGTTGTCCGATGAGGCCTGCACCGATGGCCACTGCAAGGCAGACCGCAACCAATCTGAGCTTTGTGTACATATCCGTTTGCGACCCCGTACGTGAATAGCACGTCAAGAAAAGAAACCGTATACCATATCCGCCCATGATCAGCCTGCTAATCTCCTGTTTACGCCATCACCCATGACTTCCACAGAACTCAATGAATTAGAGTTAGATCTGCGCCGTCGGCTGACGCCGGTTCTGGACTCGGGCGTTCAGCTCACTGTAGTTGAGACAGTCGACTCCACGAATGTGCAATTAAAAGCACAGGCTGTTAAAGCTAACCAGACCTTGCTGCTGGCTTGTGAGCAAACCGCGGGTATTGGGCGCCGTGGCAGTCCCTGGCAGAGTCCGCCCGCGGGTAATCTGTATTTGTCCTACTGCGTCCACTCGGACCGCCCGCTCACCGAGCTGAGTTTGTGGTCATTGGGTGTGACGGTTGCTGTCGCCGATGCGTTGGAGCGGGAGTTGTCGCTTGAATGCAAGATCAAATGGCCCAACGACCTTTATCTTCACGGTATGAAAGTCGGTGGTGTGCTGTTGGAGACGGTGAATCTACCCGGCGATGCTGTGGCCGTGATTATTGGGGTTGGACTCAATCTCGCATCGCACCCTGATCCTGCGTTATTGCAGCGCCCCGTGACTTGCATCAGCAAGCACACTGACAGGTCTGTTGACCTGTCTATGGTCGCTGCTGTCGTATCAGCTGCACTCGTCGATATGTGCCGCTTGTCTCATGCTGCCTTACAGGCCTGGCTCATTTCGTCTTGGCCGAGGCGCGACATGCTCTTAAATCAGCCAGTGGTTGTACCGGCCTTAGGAGAGGGGTCGGGTATTGCTCGCGGTCTTTCGCCCGACGGCGGTCTGCAGGTAGAGTTCGCAGGTGAGCTGAGAACCGTTTATGCAGGTGAGGTTAGTTTCGGCCATGTTGATACTCAATGAGTACTGTTGATATGCAAATCCTCGTGGATGCTGGAAATACCTCGACCAAGTGGCAATTGCGCAGTGGTGGTGATGTCGTGGCTGGAGGACAGGGTGATCTG
>CAJWQE010000058.1 GCA_913045375.1 uncultured Halieaceae bacterium
CAAGCACAAAGTTGTACCTCCAGGACCTACGGAAGTAAGTTATGGGGAAGCAATAAGTTTAATGGCAAGTGGGAAAACAGCAATGATGATCACGGGCCCACATTCCATAGGCGCTATACTGGCTCAAAACCCAGAATTAGCAGGGAAAATCTACAGCGATGTCATTCCCAAAGGATCAAAAAACGTTTCAAACCCTTCAATAGGAGGGTTTTCGATCTCTTCAACCAAGCCAAAGGTACGTGCACGGCTGACTTCGCGTACGAAGGACGTTGTCGAGAAGTCAATCTCCGCTGTCGCGGCTCGGTGCTTGAAGACCGGATGGTCAAAATCAATCCCAAACGAAATTTTGAAGCCCTCCATCGGGAGGAAAGTCGCTGTCTTATCACCATCGGTGACACTGACCTGTCGCTTCACGCAAATAAACTTCTTTAGCGCATGTTGCTCAATAATACCGGCACTCTGAAGCAAAAAGACAAAGGGAGCCGCGCTACCGTCCATGATGGGGATTTCAGGGGCGGTCACATCCACATACGCATTATCAACACCCAAGCCCGCCATGGCGGAGAGAAGGTGTTCGATCGTGGAGACGCGGGCCTCACCATGAATGAGACAAGTCGACAACGTCGTCTCACCGACCAGGTCAGCTCGAGCGGGGATCTCGGCTGCGGGGTTCAGGTCAGTGCGACGAAATATAATACCCGTGTCCACAGGCGCAGGAGAAAGTGTCAGCAACACCTTCTCGCCTGTGTGCAAGCCGACACCTGTCGCCTTGATCGAGTTTCGCAATGTTCGTTGTCGTATCATTCTTTGCCTTTTTCAGAGGGCAGTCAGCTGGAGAGCATACCGCTCTCTGCCGGTCATCTTGCCATCCAGCTTAATCAGCCTGGCGACGCAAGAATGCAGGAATATCGAAATATCCCTCTTCGCTACTTTCCTCTACCGCGACCGCTTGACCACCGGTAGCAATCCGTTGGCGCTTCGCGGGGGGCAGATCATACCCTTCATAGGCAGGTGTCGTCGATGCTGCTGCACGCATTGGCGCGACGGCCTCCACCTTTTTCAGGACAGGGCGGCTCTGTTCAACGCCCAAACCTGTTGCGACCACGGTCACTTTTAGCTCATCGGTCATTGTCGGATCAATAACGGTTCCGACAACCACTGTCGCGTCATCACACGCAATCTCTTCAATCGCCTCACCCACCTCTGAGAACTCACCTAGTGATAGGTCGAGTCCCGCAGTGATGTTTACCAGCAAGCCCTTAGCACCACTCAGATCGATGTCGTCCAACAGCGGGCTGTTGATAGCACGCTCAGCGGCCTCACGCGCCCGACCTTCGCCGGTAGCTGTACCAGTACCCATCATGGCAGAACCCATTTCTGACATGACGGTTTTCACATCCGCAAAGTCGACGTTGATCATGCCGGGACGGATGATGAGATCAGCAATACCTTGCACCGCGCCAAACAATACGTCATTGGCCTCTTTGAACGCGTCAAGCAAGCTCGTGCTCTTACCCATGACCTCGAGAAGCTTCTCGTTAGGTACAGTGATAAGCGAATCGACGTGCTGTTCCAACTCCTTCAGACCTTCTTCAGCAATCGACAGACGCTTTCGGCCCTCAAAGCTGAAGGGACGTGTCACAACGGCCACCGTCAGAATACCCATGTCACGCGCCACTTCAGCGACAATCGGTGCTCCGCCCGTACCGGTGCCGCCACCCATACCGGCGGTCACAAATACCATATCGGCGCCGTGCAATGCCTCGGCAATACGATCTCGATCCTCAAGAGCGGCCGCGCGACCAATCTCTGGATTTGCGCCTGCACCCAGACCCTTGGTAATCGAATTACCTAACTGCAGTACCGTCTTAGAGTCGATATCTGCCAGCGCCTGTGAATCAGTATTCGCACAGATAAAATCGACACCCTCGATGTCGTGCTCGATCATGTGACGGACTGCATTACCACCGCCGCCGCCAACACCGATCACTTTGATAACCGCGTTTTGTGGTGCGTTGTCTACTAGTTCAAACATAGTCTTTCTCCCCGTTTGAAAGTGTCCGGTTTCCCGGTTTTCCCCTGTAAATCAAAAGTTGCTGCCAAACCAATTGCGCAACCCACCCAGCATGCTGCTGGCCTTCTGACGACCCGCAGCAAGCTGCGCACCCTCATGAAGTTCTTTTGCACCCGACAACAAAAGCCCAACAGCCGTTGCGTAAATCGGGTTTCGAATAATGTCGTGCATGCCCCGTGTGTATTGAGGCGCACCCACACGTACAGGCATGTGAAAAATCTCTTCAGCGAGCTCCACAACGCCCTCCATCTTTGAGGTACCGCCCGTCAATACGACGCCTGCAGGTATCAGCTCCTCGAAGCCTGAGCGGCGGATTTCCCCTTGGATCAAGGTAAATAGCTCGTCGTAACGTGGCTCTACGACCTCAGCTAATGACTGACGTGACAGATCACGCGGTGGCCGATCGCCGACGCTGGGCACCTTGATGGTCTCGTCCGGGCCAGTGAGCTGTGCAAGCGCACAGGCATATCGGATTTTGATTTCCTCTGCGTGTTGCGTTGGTGTTCGGAGCGCCATCGCGATGTCACTGGTGACCTGATCGCCCGCAATCGGGATCACACCGGTGTGACGTATCGAGCCCTCG
The DNA here is from genome assembly GCA_913045375.1 of uncultured Halieaceae bacterium. Classification (GTDB taxonomy): domain Bacteria; phylum Pseudomonadota; class Gammaproteobacteria; order Pseudomonadales; family Halieaceae; genus Luminiphilus. The sequence goes on from CAJWQE010000058.1 coordinate 2,658, forward strand.
GTGAAAATCGCGATATCGGACGTGCCGCCGCCAATATCGACCATGCATACCCCGAGATCGCGCTCGTCATCCGTAATGACGGAATAGCTAGATGCCAACTGCTCTAGAACAATGGCATCCACTTCTAAACCACAGCGCTGAACGCACTTCTCAATGTTTTGTGCCGCTGTTTCTGCGCAGGTCACCAGATGCACTTTTGCCTCCAGGCGAACACCTGACATGCCCAGTGGTTCCTTGATACCGCCCTGGTTATCAATCACATATTCCTGTGGAAGTACGTGCAGGATTTTCTGATCCGCAGGGATGGCAACTGCCTGCGCCGCATCAATGACGCGATCGATGTCGGCCCGCTCCACCTCACGATCTTTGATGGCAACTATGCCGTGGGAATTCATCGATCGGATGTGATTGCCCGCGATGCCAACGTAGACGGAGTGAATCTGACAGCCCGCCATCAACTCCGCTTCTTCCACCGCTCGCTGAATGGCATTAACCGTTGATTCAATATTGACGACCACGCCCTTCTTCAAGCCTTTCGAAGGATGCGATCCGATACCAACGATATCGATGGTGCCATCGGTATCGATCTCACCAACCACAGCAACAACCTTGGACGTACCTATATCCAGTCCGACGATCATTCGCTTTTCTTCACTTGCTGCCATTACCGACCTCCCTGCTCCCGCGCCACTGTGGTCACTGCAAAACTCTGTTCGCGACGCAGAACCGCTGCGCCGCGCTCATAACGAAAATCAATCCGTGCAATCGAATTCGCGGAATCCTCACTTTCCAGTAAGGCAACGAAACGACGCACGCGCTGTGCGAAATCCTTATCGCCAAATTGCACCTCGGTGCCGTCGGTCAGTTCAGCACTCACCTGACCCAGACGGTCCTCATTCAGTGCGGCCACTGCCAGGCCGTGCGGCATCAGCAACATTTGGAATAATTTGAAATGCTCGATCAGCACCGGTGGCTTGTTCTGATCACTCCAGAGCATGGGTAGCTCTGCGTATCGCGCCATCAATTCACCATCGAAAATTAAACCGTGCTGATTGATGTAAGCGGCGTCGCCCCACCGAGCAATTGGCTGCTGTTCTGTCACGTGAACTCTGATCGTGCCCGGCCACTCTCTTCGCACATTGGCGTCATACACCCAGGGCAATGATTCGATTTCCTCGCGAATAGCTGCGAGGTCAGTGAGCAGAAATCCGTTCTCTACTTGAGGTGCGATGACACTCTCAAGATCCCGTCGATCGACGTGACGCATTTCTCCCGTAATCGCAATCGCCTCAACCGGCATATCGGTCGCAAGCTTGGTGGCAAAACCAAGAAGTCCCGCCATGGCAACCAGTGAAACGGCAGTCATAATGCGCTTCACACTGCGAACAAAACGCTGCCACCGACCGACAGCGAGTGCTTTCTGAGCTCGTGAGACATCACGCGCCATGACGCACCTCCATCGAGCCAAGGTAGATCGCATTGAGTAGGTCGGTAAAAGACATTCCGGCGGCCGCAGCTGCCTTCGGTACCAAGCTATGCTCAGTCATACCGGGAACAGTGTTCACCTCGAGTAACTGCCATCCCGATGCACCGCGCATAAGATCTACACGACCCCATACCTCAGCACCCGAGGCCTCGAATGCCTCCAGAGCCAAGGCCTGAAGCGCTAACGTCTCCTCTTCACTGAGCGGCGCCGGACACTCGAATTGCGTAGTGCCCGATACGTATTTCGCGTCGAAGTCATAGAAGTCTGCAGCGGGGATGATCTTTATCGGCGGCAGTGGCTGACCACGCAAAATGGCCACCGTGAATTCATCGCCCTGAACCAGCGACTCTGCCATTACCGCGACACCCGATTCAGACGCTTTAGCCAAAGCGTGCTCGAGCGAGCTCACATCGTGAGCCTTCGACATGCCCACCGATGATCCCTCTGAGACTGGTTTCACAAACACAGGGCCTAGTCGATCGATGACTGCAGCGAGGTCACTGCTGGCATCAATGAGCTCGAAGTCTGGCGTGGGTAGCCCAAGACTCTGCCAGACGAGCTTGGTTTTCGCTTTGTCCATGCACAGTGCACTACCCAATACACCGGATCCTGAATAGTGAATCCCCAAAGACTCGAGCAGCCCCTGAATCTGACCATCTTCACCGCCCACGCCGTGTAGCAGATTGAAGACGAAGGTTTCGATGGGTAGATCCCGGTGCCAGCCTTTTGTAGCCGTATCGAGACGGGTAACACGAGCGCCTGCTAATTCCAGCGCATCGGCCACCGCGGTGCCGCTCTTTAGCGAAATCTCACGCTCAGCAGAATCGCCACCCATCAAGACCGTCACGATCATGTTTTGGAGGTCAGTGTTCATGACAATACCTCCAACGACTCTGCGCCTGACAGAAGCTTCGACAACCTACCGATGTTTCCTGCGCCCTGCATGATCAGCACATCCCCATCCTCTAGGAACTTAGCCAAGCACGCCGGTAATTGACCGTTATCACTCAACAACACTGGATCGATCCATCCCGCTTGGCGAATGCTCCGCGCCAGCGAACGACTATCCGCGCCCGGAATTTCTTCCTCGCCGGCGGAGTACACCTCGAGAAGCACAAGTCCGTCCAAGCTCGATAACACCTCGACGAAGTCGTCGTAGCAGTCTCGCGTACGGCTGTAACGATGAGGCTGAAACACCATGACAAGGCGCTTATCGGGATACGCCTCACGAGCCGCATTGATAGTGGCCTTCAGCTCTGTGGGGTGATGACCGTAGTCATCCACCAGCAAGGCACTCCCGCCCTGCCACCTAATATCACCAAGAATCGAGAAACGCCGACCCACACCCTCAAAGCCCGCCAGACCGCGCAAGATCGCATCGCTGCTGACACCCAGCTCAGAGCAGACCGCAACGGCGGCCGATGCGTTCAACGCGTTGTGTACGCCCGGCATGGGTAGGCGAATGGTTAATGAATCACCCAGTGCCTTTCGATTTAGAGTGAAATGACTCTCAGTCCCCGAGAATGTCAGTGCTTCCAGTCGGAAGTCGGCATCATCCGCAAAACCATACGTCACGACCTGGCGAGTAATACTGGGTAGCAGTTCGCGAACACCCGGGTCGTCCAGACACACCAGCGCCACACCATAGAAAGGCAGGTTATGAAGGAACTCGATAAACGCCTGGTGATAAGAGCGCACGTCACCCTCGTAGTGCTCCATGTGGTCGGGCTCTACGTTGGTAATGACCGACATCATAGGCAGCAGATGCAGGAACGAGGCATCGCTCTCATCAGCTTCAACAACCAAATAATCACTCGCACCCAACTGAGCATTGGTGCCTAAGTTGTTGAGCACGCCGCCAATAACAAACGTCGGGTCAAGACCCGCTTCGGCCATTAACGACGCAATCAGACTGGTGGTCGTTGTTTTTCCGTGTGTCCCTGCCACAGCAATACTGAAGCGATAGCGCATGAGCTCAGCCAGCATCTCCGCTCTCGGGACAATCGGTATTCGCTGCTCTCTAGCGGCTTTAATTTCGGGATTGGCCTCGTTGATGGCGGACGACACCACGAGCACGTCCGCGCCATCGACATTAGAAGCCCTGTGCCCAATCGAAACTTCAATTCCCAACCCGGTCAGTCGCGTCACCGACGAACTCTCCGCGATGTCAGATCCGGATACCGTGTAATTTAGCCCGAGCAGAACTTCGGCAATACCGCTCATACCGGAGCCGCCAATGCCGACGAAGTGGATGCGCTGAATGCGCCGCATCATGGGTTCACGAGTGAGGATGGTTTCAGCCACAGGCCACCTCCTCTGCAATTGCCACCACGTCTTGGGTAGCGTTGGGCTTCGACCAAGTGCGCGCGGCATCAGACATCTGCTTCAATCTCGGTGCATCCGTCAAAATCCGCGTGAGAAAATCTGGAATAGCATCGCTGGCCATCTCACTCTGGGGCACGATGCTAGCGCCACCCGCCGACATCAACGCCTCGGCATTTTTCATCTGGTGGTTATCGATGGCCTGCGGGAGTGGCACCAGTAAACTGGGCGTCCCAGTGACTGCTACCTCACTCACCGTCAACGCGCCCGCCCTGCAGATTGCAAGATCGGCCCAGTGATAAAGCGCCGCCATATCCTCTACGAACGGCATAACCTCATACTGGTTGACGCCGACGCGCCCCCAGGACGCTTCAGTAACATCCACATGGGCAAGGCCACATTGGTGCTTAATGTCGATGCACGCCAGCTTATCGGCTGACAACTGGGATAATGCCTGAGGGCAGCCCTCGTTTAAGGCTAAGGCACCCTGACTACCACCGAGGATCGCGATACGAAGACGGCGAGACGTGTCGAACGACGCCGCGGGATAGGCTTTTTCAGCTACCTCGCAGAGCTCGCCACGCAAAGGATTACCTGTGACAGCAACGTCAACATCGGCCTTAAAGGCGCCGTCAAAACCCGCCATCACGCGCGCCGCTTGGCGAGCGAGAAGTCGATTTGTCGTACCGGCCACTGCATTTTGCTCATGGATCAATAACGGGATGCCGAGCAGTCTGGCAACAGCCCCCGCAGGACCCGCGGCATAGCCACCAAACCCAATTACCATGCTGGGTCGGTGACGAAGCAACAGCGCCAGCGCTTGCACGCACGCCCACAGTAACGAAGCGACGCCTTTGACCTTGGAAGTCAAACCCTTGCCTCGCAAACCGAGCGTTTTCAGTGTATGCAGGGCGATCTGATTGGCCGGAACGACCCTCGCCTCGAGCCCACGCGCAGTCCCGATCCACGCGACATCCCAACCTTTAGCGCGCAACCCCTCGGCTACCGCCAGTCCGGGATAAACATGCCCACCGGTTCCGCCGGCCATAATCATCACGCTATGCTGGGAGGCGGTCATGCGGACTTCCTCCTGGCTTGGACTTTCTTGGGCCGGTGCGATCGACTGCGTTCGAGCTTCAGCAACACACCGACCATCATGCAGCTAATGAACAGGCTATTACCGCCGTAGCTTATGAACGGCAGTGTCAAACCTTTAGTTGGGAGTAAACCTGAGCTAACGCCCATGTTCACGAAGGCCTGCCCCGCAAAAATAAGTGCGAAGCCGAAACAGACGTAGGCTTCGAACTCGCGCTTTTCTAAAAGGAAGCGATAACCCATGAAAACAATACGCCCGACAAACGCGGCGAAAAGCGCGATGACAGCGACAGCACCGACCAACCCTGTCTCCTCGGCCCATATGGAAAAGACGAAGTCGGTATGTGCCTCTGGCAGGTAAAACAACTTCTGAATGCTGTTACCCAAGCCAACACCGAACCACTCACCGCGACCGTAGGCAATCAACGACTGGATTAACTGGAAGCCGCTTCCAAACGGGTCACTCCAGGGGTCCTGATACGCCATCAAGCGCTTCATGCGGTACGGCGCCATGACGATCATGCCGACCAATATGGCCAGCGCGGCCGAAACGAGGCCTAAAACATTGATGAGTCGTGCACCCGCCATAAACATCATGCCAAACGCTGTTCCCAATAGGATTACCGTGGCGCCGAAATCAGGTTCCATCAGTAGCAGTCCTGCGAAGACAACGAGCACGGCGATGGGTTTAAGCAAGCCACGCCATGCCGTTCGAAGCTCTTCAGCGTGACGTACCATATACCCGGCCAACCATAGGACCATGGCGAATTTTGCAAATTCGGATGGTTGGAATGTCAGGGGGCCCAAAGGTATCCAGCGCTGACTGCCGTTCACGATACGTCCGACACCCGGCACCAGAACAACCACCAGCAGGCCTAAGGCCAGCAGGAGGAGCCAGGGGGATGTGTGACGCCATACAGTGACGGGGATGGAGTAAGCAGCCACGCCCAGCGTGAGACCAATACCCAGATACATGAGATGTCGGGTTGCATGGTGCCACTCATCACCAAATCTAGCTTCCGACAAGCTGATAGACGCTGAGGAGATTGCGATGAGTCCAATGGAAATCAACGTCATCGTCATGACGAGCAGCGCAGTACCCGCATAATTCTGGCGAGGTAAGGTCGCCATCAAGACACCTCCTCGCAGCGCTGTACCGCAGCTGTAAACGCATCACCACGTGCGCGGTAATCAGCAAACATGTCCAAACTCGCGCAGGCGGGTGAAAGCAACACGATATCGCCAGAAGCAGCGATATCGGTCGCGGTTCGAACAGCAGATTCCATATCGTCAGCAAACGTGTGTGGCGTTGCTGCATCGAGTGCCTCGGCAATACTCACTGCATCGCGACCAATCAGCACCGTATGCTTTGCATGCTGCGATACCGCCTTAGCCAGCGGAGCGAATGCCTGTCCCTTGCCCTCACCACCTGCGACTAAAATGATATTTTGACCATCCGCTAGCCCTTGAAGAGCAGCCACAGTCGCTCCCACGTTGGTGCCTTTGCTGTCGTTAACAAATTGAACACCGTCCCTAACGCCGACCAGCTCGCATCGGTGCGGAAGACCTTTGAGAGTCTTGATACCTGCTACGAGTTGCGCATACGGCAGACCCATAGCGTGGCAAATCGCCAACGCTGCCAACACGTTATTGACGTTGTGATGACCCACCAGAGGCACATCCGACAGCGGACACAGCGGCTCAAACCCAAAACAGATCCACGGGGCGCCCTCGTGATTACGGACACCTAGCTGTTGAATATCCGGTTCATTGTCACGCCATAAGGTCCATGGCACATCGCCCTTCCCGACAGGCTGTGTCAGTGAGTCTCGGTAGTTCGCAACCACATGCTGCGCTCCCGCAAAGATCCGGTGCTTAGCCAGGTGATACAGCGGCATCGAGTGATGCCGGTCTAGGTGATCGGGCGAGAGGTTAAGGACAGCCGCAACCGCGAGATTCAGGTCGCCTGCCCGCTCCAATTGGAAGGACGATAGCTCAAGCACGAAGGCATCGACCGGGTCGTTGAGTAACTCAAGCGCCGGCGTCCCCAAGTTCCCACCAATCGAGACATTGAGACCACACGATGTCAGCAGCTGTCCCACAAAGGTTGTCACCGTCGATTTACCGTTGGAGCCCGTAATACCGATGACCGGCGCTTTAGCCTCGCCCGTAAACAAGTCGATGTCGCCGCGCACTTCGATATTGAGTGACTGGGCCAAACCGATCACAGCTGAATCCATTGCTATGCCCGGCGAGGCGATCAGCAGATCAACCTGCTTGAGCACGGTCTCACTGATTTCTCCGAAGTGTGCTTCAACGCCCTCAAGTTCACGACGCAAAGTGAGGTCGCTGGCGAGATCAGCGCGCGTATCCATGGCAATAAACGGTATGCCTTGTGCTTTCCAGTGGCGCGCAACGGAGCGCCCGGTATGACCCATACCGAGAACACCGCGTCGAACCGAACTGGAAATAAGCTCAGGCATCATTCAGTCCTACCTCAGCTTCAACGTCGCCAATCCGAAGAGCACAAGCATCGCTGTAATAATCCAAAAACGGACAATCACGCGCGGCTCAGGCCAACCGGAAAGTTCAAAGTGATGATGAATGGGTGCCATTTTGAAGACACGCTTGCCGCGTAACTTGAAAGAGGCAACCTGAATAATGACGGACAGCGTTTCGATGACGAAAACACCACCCATGATAAAGAGCACGAGTTCCTGTCGAATGATGACGGCGACAATACCCAGCGCAGCGCCCAGTGCTAAAGCACCCACATCGCCCATGAATACCATGGCTGGGTAGGTGTTAAACCACAAGAACCCCAGCCCCGCACCAGCGATAGCTCCACAGAAAACGACCATCTCGCCGGCACCTGCGATGTAGGCGATATTTAGATAGGACGCAAAGTCCACACGCCCTGTCACGTAAGCAATCATCCCCAAACCAACGGCCACCATGACCGTAGGGAGAATGGCCAGGCCATCGAGTCCATCGGTCAAATTAACCGCATTGCTCGACCCTACAACGACAAGATAAGCCCACGGGATGAAGAGGATCCCCATGACTAGAGCAAAGTCCTTGAAGAATGGGAGATAGAGGGTCAACTCGGGGACTTGAGTCGATGTGACAAACAGATAGCTGACCGCTACCAAGCCGACCACTGACTGCCAGAAATACTTCCAGCGAGCGGGCAGACCGCGTGAGTCCTTCTCAACCACCTTTCGATAATCGTCCACCCAGCCGATCGCGCCGAACAACACGGTGGTCAGGAGGGCTACCCAGAGATACTTGCTGGATAGATCACCCCAAAGCAAAGTGCCCGAGGCAATCGCAACAATGATGAGCGCGCCACCCATCGTCGGGGTGCCCGCTTTACTCAAATGCGACTGAGGACCATCAACGCGCACCGCCTGGCCAATTTGCATCTCCTGTAGCCAGCGGATCATCCGCGGGCCTACCAAAGTGGAGATCACCAGAGCTGTCATCGCTGACAGGATGCCGCGTAACGTGATGTACTGAAAAACGGAGAACGCAGATTCCCACGCCGCCAACTGTTGTGCGAGCCAAGTTAACACGTCGCCTCTCCTGCAGATGCTGTCATTGAAGTCACAAAGCGATCTAACCGCATACCGCGGGACCCCTTAACCAAAATCGTCTCGTCCTGAAAAAACTCAGGGCAATCGGCCAACAACTGATCTGTATTGGCAAAGTGCAGAGCGTGAGAGACGCAGTTATCTGAGATGTGCGCTGATAGCTCGCCCACAGCGATAACGCGCTCAATACCCAGATCTGACAGATGCCGACCCACCTCGCGATGATAATCCGGTCCGTCATCACCTAACTCCAACATGTCGGCCAGCACCGCAGTGCGTGGTGGTCGGGCATGCTTGAGCGAGTCGAGCGCAGCCATAACACTAGAGGGACTCGCGTTGTAGCTGTCATCAATCAAGCGAATACCCTTATCGAGGTGAAGCGTATTCCCCCTGCCCTCAACGGGTGAAAGGGCCTCGATGCCTTGCTTTATCAGTGACACGTCAATGTCCAGTGCTATCGCCGCGGCTATGGCCGCCAACGCATTAGTCACGCCGCCTTTACCTGGAATGGACAGGCGCAGTGACATCTGTGTACCCATGGCATCAACGGTGATATCCGAGCCATCAAAGCCACGATCAACGAGATCCAGCAGCCGAATATCTGCAGTGCTGCTCTCGCCAAAAGAGATAATTCGCGCAGGTGCCGCGCGCAGGTGCCACGCTGAGTAGTGCGACTGGTCCGCGTTTAATACGGCCGTATCGGAGGCGGTAAGGTCATCGAGGATCTCACCCTTCGTCTCGACAATGGCCTCTAGACTTCCAAAGCGGCCCACATGCGCCTCGAGTGCGTTCAGAAGCACCACCACTTGAGGGGCAGCCATTGACTTCAAATAAGCGATGTCACCTTTCTGCGAAGCGCCCATTTCAACGACCGCAAAGGTTGGATCTGCTGACAATCTTGCAAGCGTCAAAGGGACACCGAGCTCGTTATTCTGGTTACCCAAAGTGGCAACCGTCGTCCCCGCACGCCCGCAAATAGACTCGAGAAACGATTTCGCGGTCGTTTTGCCGGCACTGCCGGTGATTCCAATCACCGAGCCGTGGAATCGGTCTCTAATGAGTTGCCCATAGATTGCGCACACCTGATGCGAATCAGCGGCCTCGATATGTGGGGCAGCGATATTAATCGGCCGAGTACAGGCAATGGCAGCTGCACCATTGCCCAATGCCTTATCGATAAAATCGTGCCCATCGACATGTTCACCGTCAATTGCCACAAAGAGATCACCGGGCTTCACCACTCGGCTGTCGATCGCCAGACCCGTCACTACAGCATCACCACTTTCGCAGTCGACGCCCAAGCTTTGGGCTAATTCAGAGAGACGAAGCTCAAGCATGGGTCGCCTCCCGCTCTCGAAGCGCCTCGGCTGCAGAGCTCACATCCGAGAAGTCGAGCTTATTTTTCCCAACCAGCTGGTAGTTCTCGTGTCCCTTGCCGGCAACTAGAACAGTGTCACCAGATCGCGCATTGAGAACCGCGTGACGAATCGCGGCGCCGCGATCGAGTTCGACGTGACAGGCTGAGCCAGTGATGCCGACCAGTATGTCCTCGGCAATCATCTCGGGCGATTCCGAGCGCGGATTGTCATTAGTGACCACCAGCTGATCCGCCAATGAGTCGGCGATGCGACCCATCTCAGGACGCTTACCCGCGTCACGATCACCACCACAGCCAAAGACAACCCAAAGTGCACCAGTACATGACTGTTTAAGCGCACTGAGCGCACTGGAAAGCGCGTCAGGGGTGTGAGCGTAGTCAACGACCACTCGTATATCACTTCCACCTTTGACCTCTTGCATCCGGCCATCAACCGGCAGCAGATGCGAGGCCGCATTTGCCACCTCCGTGAAGGGGAATCCCAGCCCTGTTACGGCAACGACGGCGGCCGTGACATTAAAGGCGTTAAACCGCCCGTGGAGTGCGGTCTTGATATCAGCTGTGCCAAAAGGGGAATGAATCTGAAATTCCAAACCCGATGAGGTTTCGCTTATTACTTTCACGTAGACATCGGCATTTGGGTCGATAAAGGACACGCCAAATGCCGGACTTGGAGACGCCTCTCGTGCCTCGTGTGTCGCCTCATCATCCGCGTTATAAATGACACGCGAAGGCAAAAAATCATTGAACAGCCGGAGTTTGGCACTGCGATAGCTCTCGAGATCGCCGTGGTAGTCCAAGTGGTCGCGGGTCAGATTACTGAACACACCGGTGTGGACCTTGAGGCCATCCAAGCGGCCCTGCTCTAGCGCATGACTCGAGGCCTCAATGGCCACGTGACGCACTCCCTCATCACGCCAGTCAGCAAGGTGTTGATTCAAGGACAGAATATCTGGCGTTGTATTTTGAGCATCGACCGCTTCACCTGCGCGCGTCCTCGCACCCAAGGTACCAATCGTGCCGGCCGATGCACCCAAGAGGCGCAGAAGCTGACCTATGTAGTCGGTAATGCTGGTTTTTCCATTCGTACCAGTCACCGCTAACAGCGAGAGATCTTTACTAGGATCTTCGTAAAATCGTCGAGCTATCTCGCCGAGCTGCGCCTTTAACCCCTGAACAGGTATGACCCGTGAATCAGACGACTCCAGACCCTCTGCCTCAGCCAAAACCGCGACTGCACCCCGAGCAAAAGCCGCATCAATAAACGCTCTGCCATCCGATGCCATCCCTTGCAGAGCCACGAAAACACCACCCTTCTCAATGGTCCGGCTGTCCAACGACAATCCGGTCGCCATCAGGCCATTCACGGACGCAGGTAGCTCAGCCACCGATTGAGTCAACATCGCAAGATTCATCTCAGGCACGGGAATCACCCTCCCGTGAGGCTGCAAGCATGCGATCGCTCGATACTGGCTCGGCCGAATTAGGGACGACATTTTGTATCCGCAGCACCTCTTGCGTAATTCTCGAATAAACCGGCGCCGCTGCAGCACCACCGCCGTAAACGTCACCTTCCGGCTCATCGATGACAACGACCGTCACGTAACGTGGCGACTCAACTGGCGCAACGCCGGCAAACAACGCGACATAGCGGTCATCGAGATAACCCTCTCGTCCCACCTTGTGAACCGTGCCGGTCTTTCCTCCGACATCGAAGCCTGAAACCGTGGCACGCTGAGCTGTACCCTCAGGGCCTGTTACTCGGTGCAGAACCGTAACAACTTTCTCTGCCACCACCGGCGAGATGATCTGTCGACCGCCGCTCGCGCTATGGTCATTGTCTTGAGAGGTCTGCGCCAACAGCGTTAATGGCACCATACGCCCGTCATTGGCAAAGACGGCATAGGCATGAGCTAGCTGCAGTGGTGTCACCAATAAACCGTAGCCAAACGCGGGAGTAACACGATCAATAGCGCTCCAGAAATCGTGATCGGGTAGACGCCCTGCGCGCTCACCTGGGAACTCCGCACCCGTTAGCTGACCTAGACCGAAACGCTGGAATACATCGATGATGTGCTCGTGACCAATGGCCTGAGCCATTTTTGTGACGCCCACCTGACTCGACTTCTCTATGACGCGAGATACCGTAATTTCGCCGTAGTTACGCGGATCGGGGAGCACCTTATTACCTACAGTGATGCGGCCAGGCGATGTATCGATTAGGGTTTCAATGTCGAACTCACCGCTCTCGAGAGCGGCAACCAGAGTCAATGGTTTCACCGTTGAGCCGGGTTCAAAGACGTCAGTGACGACCCGGTTGCGCATAGCCGCAAGATCCAGCTGACCTCGTCTATTCGGATTGAATGACGGTAGATTAGTCATCGCCAGGATTTCACCCGTCATAGCATCAAGCGTCACGGCCGACGCGGCCGATGCGCCTGTTTCCCTCATAGCGCGCATCAACTCTCGGTGCTGTACGTGCTGGAGTCGCAGATCAATACTGAGCTGAATTGACTCACCATCCGCGGCCTCCGACACCACGCCAATGTCTCTAATCGCCTCTCCGTGGAGATCTTTAATAAAGCGCTTTTTACCGGGCTGGCCTTGAAGCTGACTATCGAAGACCAATTCAACGCCAGTTGCTCCCGCCCCATCGATGTCAGTTGTACCCACCAACTGGGAGACCACCTCCCCTGCAGGATAGAAACGCTTGTATTCCCGCTGACCGTAAACACCGGGGATATCTGCCGCGAGGACTGTTCGCGCCGTTTGAGGTGTTTGATGTCTCGCGAGATACATGAATTGTTTTTTACGGTAGCGATCCAATCGCGATAAAAATTCAGAGGCCGGAAGGTTCATCAACTTGGCGAGCTCGACCTCGCGACCACTGCCACGTAGCTCCTGAGGATTCACCCAGAGAGTCACAACCGGCGTAGAAACCGCGAGTGGCGCACCTCGGCGATCGGTAATCAATCCCCGGTAAGCTGGAATTTCCGCAGATCGCACAGCACGAAGATCACCTTGGCGCTGTAGGAAGTCAGCCCCATATTGACTTGCGCCGACCTGAAGCTGAACCAAACGCAGGACCAACATGCCAAATAAACCAGCGAGCAATGCTGTTACGACAATAATGCGCCACTTGAAGATGGGCGTCGCGTTGGCTTTGGCACTCATTCGATCACCACTCTGATAGTGCCTGTGTCCGGCGATGTCATGGTGAGTGACGTGCGCGAGATAGCACTCACGCGGTGTGGTGCAGACAGCGTTGAGTATTCGAGAACGAGACGACTGTAGTCCTCCTGCAACTGCCAACGCTCGCTCTCCTGCGCCTGAAGCGTCGTGAAAAGCATTCTGGTTTGGTGCGTCTCCTTAACCACCGACAGCGCGCTAATCACAACAGCAATGAAGCAAGCAATAAGGCCCATGGGCGACATAAGAAAACGGCGAATCATGCTCGACGCTCCGCCACGCGCATAATCGCTGATCGAGATCGGGGATTGCGTTGCACTTCACTTGCTGAGGGCTTTACAGCCTTGCCAATCAAGTTCAGTGTTTTCCCTGTATCACTGTCAGTAACAGGCACATACTTTGGGAGCTGCTGACCGCGTGCTTGGTCACGCATGAAGCGCTTTACAATCCGATCTTCCAGAGAGTGGAAGCTGATGACTACCAGGCGCCCACCCTCGGACAAGGTATCAACCATCTGCCCCAGAGCAGCCTCTAGATCCTCAAGCTCTCTGTTAATGAAAATGCGAATGGCCTGGAAAGCCCGGGTTGCTGGATGCTTATTTGGCTCCCACTTGGGGTTGGCCTCCGCCACAATAGTGGCTAACTGCTTTGTCCGCGTTATCGGTGACTCGGCACGCGCTTTGACAATTGCCGACGCCATCCGCTTAGCAAACCGCTCCTCACCGTAAGTCTTGATGACATCTGCAATATCCGCCTCAGAAGCCGTTGCCAGCCACTCCGCAGCGGTAATACCCGCTCGCGTATCCATCCGCATATCGAGCGGACCATCATCACTAAAGCCAAATCCGCGCTCAGCATTGTCGAGCTGAGGCGATGAAACACCGAGATCAAGTAGGATGCCATCGAGCTCCGCCTTAGCGACTCGATCAGAGATATCTGCAAAACTTGCCGGTACAAATTCAAAACGCGGGTCATCAGCGAATTGCCCTGCCGAGCTCTCTGCCTGTGGATCTTTGTCAAAGGCAATCAAACGCCCAGCTGAAGACAATGAATTGAGAATAGCCCGGCTATGACCGCCGCGCCCAAAGGTGCCGTCGAGGTAGATGCCGTCGGGTCTGATAGCGAGCGCTGCAACCGACTCTTCGAGCAATACGGAAACATGCTCCGCCTGACTCAAAGTTTCAACTCCATCAATTCAACGGGAAGGTCCCCTTCCTCAGCCGCTAGCGCCGCCTCGCATTCGGCCTCCCACAGCGACTCTGACCA
>CAJWQE010000059.1 GCA_913045375.1 uncultured Halieaceae bacterium
TTCACGCGTTTCACGTGGACCAGGGGAAAGTAGGTTATGTGAATCGCTGGGTAAGAACGCCAAAGTTGGAGAGAGAAATCGAGTTAGGGCGGGGCCTCAGTCTGGACATCAATATCAATTCGGAGACGGGTCAAATCGAGAGTAATCGCCGCAATGGCGTTGCTAACACGCACATTTTGGCGCACGGCGATCATTTGGTGGCGCTTGAAGAGGGAAGTCATCCGTTCAGTATGGACCCGCAGACGCTGGTGTCAGAAGGCTACGGTCACTACGCCGATGGCATCAAAGGCGCCATGACAGCGCACCCGAAAATCGATCCAGAAACGGGCGAGCTTCATGGTTTCGGTTACATGACCGATCATTTTGGCAGTAACACCATGACCTATCATGTGATTGATCGAGATGGTCGGATGCTCCGGTCGGATGTTTTCGAAGCCCCGTACGCGGCGATGGTTCACGATTTCATGATTACTCGTGACTATGTGATTTTCCCTTTGTTCCCTTTGACATGCGACTTGGATCGCGTTGCCCAGTTTGGTTTTCCTTTTGCCTTCGATCGAAGTGCTGGCGCCTACATAGGTGTGCTGAAGCGTGGCGCTCCCATGTCGAGTATTCGCTGGTTGGAAGCACCTGTCTGCTATGTCTTCCATTACTTAAATGCATGGAACGAGGGTTCAAAAGTGACCTTCGATTCAGTCGATTTTCCTGTCGCCCCGAACTTCCCGAATGCGGATGGCAGTATTCCCGCGCACGCGGACGCACAGGGCAAGTTGACGCGCTGGACGCTAGACGTCGACACCGGAGCGATAGATCGCCAACAGACGCTGGATGTGGCTTCTGAATTTCCGCGCATAGACGATCGATTTGCTGCTTCTCGCCATCGTCATGGCTACATTGCAGCTGCTTCACAAAGGGCAAAGGGTGACGGTGGCTTATTCCACGAGATTACCCATATCGATTGCGATACGGGTCATGTCAGCTCTTGGGACGCTGGTTTTGGAAACGGTGTTTCTGAACCTGTCTTTGTTGAGAAAAACGCTAGCTCAAAAGAAGGCGAGGGCTGGTTGCTGGCGACTGTTTATGACAGCAAGGCCAGCACGTCTTCCATGGTTATTCTCGACGCCCAAGCGGTCAGCAATGGGCCCGTGGCCGTGGCCAAGCTGGATCATCGAATCCCCTATGGCTTCCACGGGAGCTGGCGCAACAACTGAACTTAATGAGCATCCCTGTGCCGCGCCGGTGGATGCAATTTAATTGATGTCATGTCTCTTCACTTACCGGCCGCATCTGCGCCGGACGTGTACTTATGTACGCGATGTCATCGCTCAGTGAAGCGCTATTTCCTCGCGTTTTGATCCATACGAAAAACGGCCTCTTTTTGTCTTGATTTTGTCCGTATATTGGTTTCCTATAGCGCGAAATAGGTGCTCGTAGTCTTTGAGGAAAACCATGCGGGATACCATTCGATGAATGCCGAGACGCTCGGTAACGTTCAGGTCACCTGGCCTGACGGTGAATGTATAAACCTTCCCACGTTATGGCTACGTGACGTCTGTCCTTGCGAAGAGTGTCGGATTGCTCAGACGCAGGAAAAGCGATTCCACCTCGCGACCTTGGACAGCGTCTCTATTGAAACTCTGACTGTCATTGACGACCTGCTGTGCGTTTCCTGGGCCGGCGGTCATACGAGCCAGTATCCAAGGGCCTTTCTGTCAGGGGATCACGCGCGTGCAACGCCACGATGGGAGCCTTGGAGTGATGATTATTCGCCCGCTTACGTCGATTTCGCATCGTTTCAAGCAAACGATGTCTGTGCCCAGACCGCTATCGAGGAGTTTCTGAGATCGGGTGTTCTTATTCTTGAAAACGCACCGACCGAAGAGGCGACACTGGAGTTATTAGCCAAGCGACTTGGTCCTATCCGGGAAGTGCTGTTCGAGCGCATCCACAATGTGAAAGTGGACCCCAATGGCTACAACGTCGCGCATACCAATTTGGGTCTGCCGCCGCATAACGATTTTGCGAGTTATTCCTGGCCACCCAGTGTTCAGGCACTTCATATGCTCGCGAACGAGGCGAGCGGTGGGCGGTCAACCATTTTTGACGGCTGGGGGCTGTTGGAAGAATTCCGCTCTGATGAGCCTGGGGCGTTTGACGTCTTATGCCGGGTGGGAGTGCCCTTCAGAGAATTTGATGAGAGTAATGAGACTTTCGCCTGCGAGCCGATTATTCGGCTCAACGCAAAAGGTGAGCTCGTTATTTTCCGCTATTCGAATCAGCTAATGCAGGTTATGAATCCCTCTGATCCAGATACAGCTGCGTTTTACGATGCCTATTACAAACTGAGTCGCCGCTTGTTTGATACCGACAAAGTCCGGCGCTTCCGATTAGAGGGTGGGCAGATATTGATTGTCGCGAGCCATCGAATTCTTCACGGGCGTGAAGCAATCGACGACGCTGGGTACCGACATTTACAAGATGCTTACTTCGAGCACGATAATGTCCGCAACATGCTTACTGTATTAGCGAGGTCGCATGACTAAAGTTTCATTTACGCAAATGAAAGATGGCACCCAAGCCGATTATGAGTTTTTGGAGCAGTTGGAAGACGACCACATCAAGGGCTTGCCTGATCGCATTATGAAGGCTCTGGCAGGGCTATCCGAAGGGCTTGCCGGGTACAAGATCGATCGCTTGCAACACTCGCTTCAGACTGCGACTCGCGCGGAGGATGAGGGTGCCAGTATCGATTGGATTGTGGCCGCCTTGGTACACGATATTGGTGATGAGCTGGCGCCACTGAGTCACTCGGAATTCGCTGCCGCGCTTCTCAAGCCCTTCGTCAGTGAGGAGATTGTCTGGGTGATAGAGAAACACGGCTTATTTCAGGCCTACTACTACGCCCATCATGTAGGAGGTGATCGTCACGCTAGAGATAAGTACAAAGATCATCCGTTCTACGATCAATGCGTGCATTTCTGCGAAGCTTGGGATCAAGCATCCTTCGACCCCAATTATCCGACGCGATCGCTCGATTACTTCGAGCCCATGGTGAGAGAAGTTTTTTCGAGACGAGCTCACTGAATTGATGCTTATTTGAAAAGCTTTATTTGAAGAGCTTGGCTTGGTTGCTCCACAGGCGGCGCGACAGCACAATAGCGTCTCACTAAGGGGCGTATTCAATATGATCAGCTTTGCGCAAGCGCAAGATAATTTGCATCAGCTGTGTCGGACATGGCTGGTGACGCAAGCAGATGTGAGCGAGTCATTAGCACTCAGTGAGTCGCTTGGACGCTATCTCACCGAAGATGTCATTGCTGCTCTAGAACTGCCTCGATCAGATGTTTCCGCAATGGACGGTTACGCTGTTTGCTCTCAGGACCTCGAGGGTGCCTTAACGTCTAAAGTGTTTACTCTCATGGGAGAGTCACGGGCGGGAGAACCCTATGGTGGCGATCCGCTAGCGCCGGGAGAGTGTGTCCGAATTTTCACAGGAGCGGTGGTTCCTGAATCAGCTGACACGGTCGTTATTCAGGAAAACGTCGAGCGTGATGATGCGTCTGTACGAATGCTGCAGGGCACATCGCTTGGCGCAAACATACGTCGTCGTGGCGAGGAAATTGCGGCTGAATCTGTCATCGCAACTGTCGGGCAGTTGATTACCCCAAACATGATCCCGCTACTTGCCAGTCAGGGTATTGCAGAGGTGAAGGTTCGGGCGAAATTGCGTGTTGCATTTTTTGCCACAGGCGATGAGTTAAAAGCCGCGGGTGATAGCTTAGGGGAGGGTGACATCTATGAAAGTAATTTGGCCTCCATTGCGGCTGTACTGAGGCATTACCCCATTGATCTCATCAATTTGGGCGTGGTTGAGGATACCCCCGAGGCGATTAAGGCCTGCCTAGCGAAAGCCAGTGACAATGCCGACGTGGTTATCAGTAGCGGTGGCGTCTCCGTTGGCGACTATGACTATGTGCGGCAATGTGTTGATACCATGGGCGTGGTGTCCGACTACAAAGTGGCTATGAAACCAGGAAAACCTGTGTGTTTTGGGCATATTGATAGTGTGGAGAATGGTAAGGCGTTGTTCTTCGGGCTACCCGGAAATGCCGTATCGTCGTTCGTCGTCCTAACCGAGCTATATCTCCCAGTGCTGAAGTATCTAATTAACCGCGAGCGAGTTATCCCTAACACGCAGCTTGAAGCCATACTCGAGACGGACCTCTCACGTCGGGGTGGGCGGCTCGAATTTCAACGCGGTGTGTTGAGTCAGGATGAGGGTCCTACCGGGCGTCCCTCGCTGCGGGTTTCTGCCATGGGGAGTCAAGATTCACACCGCGTGTTTGGGCTGGCCCAGGCGAACTGCACTATCAAGATAGCGGCCGATGTTGAGCACATTAGCGCGGGCTCCAAGGTCATGGTCTCTGTTTTCCCCTGGACCGACTTACAGTGAATGACGCGTCGAATGCTGTTATTGCCGCGGCGATTTTGGCAGGTGGTGACAGCCAGCGCATGGGGGAAGATAAAGCCGCTCTTGGCGATAACGACTTACCGCTAATCGAGTGCCAGGTGAAGGATTTGCGGGCTCTCTCCCAGTCCTTGCCCATTCTTATCTGTTCAGGGTCTCGACGCTATGAAGCGCTCAATACCTATGACGTTCGACATGTACCGGATTCGGTAAAGTCTGCCGGTCCGTTGGCGGGCGTGTCCAAGGCGCTCGAGACTGCGGCAGCCGCAGGTCTCGAAGAGGGCTTTGTGTTGGTACTACCCACGGATTCACTCATTCCGCCGTCACATATTTATGACCGCCTGACGGGTGCTATGTCAGCTGCCAGTGAGGTCGTCCTGTTAAAAGGCGAACATTTACATCCGTTGCACGGTCTCTTCTCGGTGTCACTAACCTCCAGCATGAATGACTATGTCGAATCGGGCGGTCGATCGGTCATGGGGTTCCTCGATGACCGTTCTTGGTCCACCGTGAGTGTGCCCGAGGACTGGGAACCTTGCTTGAATTTCAATACGCCCGAGGAATATGAGCGCGCGCTAGCAGCCTTCGCAAAAATGACATCTGTTTAGTGCACCTTACAGGATGAAGCGCTTGAGCAAGCACAGTTCGTTGTGGGCGCTTATAGTGATACCGTCTGTTTAATGATGTGAGCTGTGGGTGATTAATGATGAACCGAAGACACTTTTTATCAGCATTTGGGAGTGCAGCGCTGGCGAGCTCTGCCCTACCTGCATGGAGTCAGTACCTCATTCCTGAGGGGCAGGTTCGACTGGTCTTTAATGAAAATCCCTATGGACCCAGTCCTAAGGCCATCGCTGAGGTTCAAAAGATTCTGTCCCTGAGTGCGTACTATCCTGACTCGCCCTATGACTATCCGATTCGAGATGATCTGTTTGATGCTATAGCCACTGACAATGAGCTGACTCATGACAATCTCTTCGTGTCCTCTGGCTCGAATGAGGGGCTTCAGGCGGCACTGATGGCCTATGGGCGAACAGGGTCTGTTCTGACGCCGGCGCTGACATACGATGCACACTTGGGCTACGCGGAGGCCCTTGGTGTGACCGTATCGAGGGTGCCATTACGATCTGATTTGCAAGTCGATTTGGATGCGATGGAGGCAATGGTTGATGAGTCCGTTGCCGTTGTTTACCTCGCTAATCCCAATAATCCCACAGGCCTTCCAATTGATGCGGAGCGTCTACGAGCGTTCTGTCGGTCCGTTGGTCCCAAGGCGCTGGTAATTGTCGATGAGGCCTATAACGAACTCACAGACGACCCTGAGCGCGACACCATGGTTGATCTCGTGCGTGACGGCGAGAATGTTTTGGTGACACGCACGTTCTCGAAAATCTTCGGTATGGCGGGCATGCGAGTGGGCTACGGTATGGCGAGACCCGACATTATTGAGAACACGTTTAAGCACATCATGGCGTGGCCCAACGGGGTAGGGCTCACAGCGGCGTATTACAGCTACATCGATCAAGATTTTATTAAGTTCTCCCGAGACAAGGTCCGCGAGGGTCGAGCCATGGTGCAAAAGACACTCGCTGATGTCGGTCTGACGCCTGTGCCGTCACAAACCAACTTTGTATTTGTGGACGCTGGTCGCGATGCGATGACTATCCGCCGTGCGATGGCGGAAGAGGGGGTGTTGATTAATGCCGGGTACGAGGGCTATCCCCACTACCTGCGTATTAGCATGGGCAAACTTGAAGACCTCACAACATTTGATCGTGTGTTCAAGCGCGTTATGGCGCGTACCTGAACAACCGAGCTATTAGCTTAATTCGAGTTGTGGGCCTGCTTTTGAGTAGGCTGCGCAACTGCTACTGCTCGTGAACGATTCTGCCGTTGACGACGGTCGCCGTGACAGGCGTCGCGTTGATGGTCTCGGCGGGTATATCGAACAGGTTTTTCTCGAGCAACACTAAATCAGCGAGTTTGCCCTCAGTAATTGATCCCAGCGACTCCAGTTCACCCACCTGGATGGCGGTGTTGCGAGTCATGGCAATAATGGCTTCAGCCAAAGAAACAGACTGATCGGGATTTCGGGGGGGCATGTTGGGTTCGCCAGGCAAGCGCCGCGTAACGGCTGCCTCAAGCAATTCCAACGGCTTATACGTCGACAGGTAGGCAGAGGCAGGCCAATCAGCTCCGAAGCTTTGGTTGGCGCCGGCGTCCATGATCGAACGAACTGGATAGGCGTTTTCGACCTTTTCCATACCCACAAACGAGCCGATATTAAAATAGGAAGGATCGCGCGCTGCCCACTGAATTGATGTCTGAGCAGTCACGTTCAGTGCCTTGAATCGTGGTATGTCGTCAGGATGTACAAAGTCCATATGCGCAATGGTGGCGCGCACTGATTCGTTACCCGTCGTGGCTCTGGCGCTCTCAATAGCATCGAGGGACATACGCACTGCCGCACCGCCAATGGCGTGAATGTGAACGGGTATATCCTGACTGAAGTAGGTGGTTACGTTGGCCGTAAGATTCGCCTTCGAAATCATCGGCTGCCCAAAATCCTCGTTTGTGGAGTCCACATAGGGCGTCAATAAAAAGGCCGTGTGTCCCTCGGGAACACCGTCAGCCGCTAGCTTGACCGCTTCGGGCCGGATGAGCTGGCTGCTGTAGCTCTGTTCGAAACGTTTAAACTGAGCGGCGATTCGATCTGCGGCATCATTCTCTCTGACTGAGGCAAAGACCCTAAGACTTAGATCGCCTGATTCACTAAGCGAATGCCAAATTTCATAGGCCTCTTCTTCACTCGGGGCACCTGCCCAGGCGTCGAAAACCCCTGTCAGGCCAGACGCCGAAGCGCGTGGAAGCCAGTTAACGAAGCGCTCCCGGTACGCCGCTTTATCGCCGGGAATGAATTCAGCTTCAATGTGCCCACCCGCTTTTTCACGGCCTGTACCAAGCGGTTCATTGGTCAGTGGGTCGCGCTCAAAAAAGCTTACGCCCGGATGCGGATCGGGATAGTTAGCGTCGACACCGCCCTCGCGCAGCGCACGTGATGAAAACCAACGAGAATGACCATCAACTGAGCCAAGAATCACAATGCGATCACCGAAAATCTCGTCCAGCTGTTGTGCCGTAGGGCCGGTCTTGGGGAAGAGGTGGTTCTGCCAGCCTCGAGCATAGACGGGCCCCGAGCCGGGATTGGCATCTCGTATTGTTTCCAGTGCTACCTGTAACTTCTCACGGGTGTCGGCGAGACTAAGATTGACCCCAACATCGGAGAAAGACCCATTAAAGACGTGGGTGTGTGAATCCATAAGTCCCGATATGAGTAGTCCATCGCCAATATCGATTTTTCGGGTATTGGGGCCGATGAATGATTCAATGCCGGCTTCGTTGCCGACGTAAACGATACGTTCCCCGCGAATCGCAACGGCCGAGGCGTTGGGTTGGTCTGGGTCAGATGTGAATACGGCACCACCTGCAAAGACGAGGTCGGCTGGCTCGACTGTGGGTTCGCTGTTACAGCCCCCTAGGATGGTTGTAGCGATAAGGGTCAAAGTAACGAGCATGATGCGCATAGTCATCGTTTCCTTTTATCTCTTCTCATTGAGTTATTTGTTGTCATTGAGTCCACTCGGTGCAGGCTAGCGGTTCTAATATTTCGATGGTACCTCAATTATTCGGTGCAGGATGACCACTATGGTCACCCGTTACTCATCGATGACGATGTCGAAATATGTCTCAGGGTAGGGCTCATCAACCAGCGTAAAGTGCCACCACTCCGCGTAGTAAGGTCTAAATCCAGACGCTGTCATTATCTCGCGCAGTAAGAACCGGTTATTACGGGCTCCCATTTCGATCTCATCGCTCTCCGTGTGAGACATTGGATCAAAAAAGTCCCATGGCGTGCCCATATCAAGGGGTTGTCCCGTCGCACTATCCACCAGTGTTACATCAACCGTACTCGCTCGCGAATGCCCCGATTGACTGGCAATGTAGCCCAGCTCTATCAGCGAGGAACGCTCGAGGCTGGGGTAATAAGCGATTTTGGTTGGTTCGGGAGCGGTACCAGAGACCCAATCGACAAAATCGTCCACCGCGCGCTGGGGTCGATAGCAGTCATACATTAACAGGCTCAGACCGCGGCTCTGGGCTCGCTCCTGAGCGCGACTAAGCGCCACTGAGGCGGCCTCGCTCAATAGACAGAGAGGGGCCTGGTAACCCGCAACCGGTCGACCAATAAAGTTGTTGCTACCTGCATACCGGATGTCCGTCAGTAAGCTTGGCGTCCTCACCTGGGGGTTTACAAGAAGACTTGGGTCACCGTGCGCGATGACGGGCGTGAAGGTGAGCAGTAATGCTATGAGTAATTGGCGCACGATGAATCTGACTCGTTCGCTGATCGATCCGTCTAGCTTGCCGCGAGAGAGTAGCTCTGCCAAGCTCAATTACAGTTATTGGGAAATGTGTGCCATGGATCGACGATCACTCCTTCAATTGAGTCTCGCCAGCACCCTGATGGGGTTCGCGCCGAGCCTTGCGTTCGCAGACGCCGCGACACGACCGAAGCGTCTGCGTCCTGGCGATACCATTGGGCTCGTTGCGCCCGCGTCTGTCACCTACGAGTCCTTGCAGCTTCAGATAGCGCTGGAGGCCTTGGAGGCAATGGGTCTGAAGGCGAAAGTCGGTCCGCATGTTATGGACCGGTATGGCTATCTCGCCGGTGAGGACGAAGATCGTGCCTCGGATATCAATGCGGCGTTCGCCGATCCTGAGATCGACGCCGTATTCGCGTTACGTGGTGGTTGGGGAGCGAGCCGGCTACTGCCGTTTTTGGACTTTGACCTCATAGCGAAGAATCCGAAGATCTTCTTGGGATACAGCGATATCACCAGTTTACTCAATGCCATCTACGCTAAAGCGGGTGTCGTTACGTTTCACGGTCCAAACGTCATGTCGCGCTGGAATGAGTTCACCTATCAGGGAATGCGTGAGGTGCTGTTTGATGCGAGGGCATCGACCTACAGTAATCCTGAAGTCATTGATGATGACCTTGTGGCCCGAAAATACCGCATCCAGACCATCAACGCGGGGAAGGCCACAGGCCACCTGATTGGCGGTAATCTCACTTTGATGAGTGCCCTGGTTGGAACTTCGTATTTCCCGAATGCCAGCGGTGCCATTCTGTTTCTCGAGGATGTTGGAGAGGCGATTTACCGTGTCGATCGCATGATGACCCAGCTCAAGCTAAGCGGTGTGCTAGGTCAAGTTTCCGGCGTTGTGTTTGGGCACTTTACGGACGTAACACCCAATCCCGGCCTTGGTAATTTCGCCTTGATGGACATTCTCAAGCAGCACTGTGAACCTCTGGGCGTACCCTGTTATTTTGGCGCCATGATCGGGCACGTAGAGCAGCAGAGTACAGTGCCCGTCGGCGCGATTGCTGAGATGGATGCCGGCGCGGGTGTGCTGCGACTCAAGGAGCCGGCGGTTCGAAAATAATTTTTCGGGGGGCGCTTTTGGGGTGCCGTAATAACCTCAAGTGGCCTGAGGAGGGGAGTATGAAAGGAGATCTCAACGAGATGACAAAGCCCAGAATTCCCACTGTACCGCGAGACCAGCTACCCAACTTCGAACCCATGTTTCAGCTGCTCGAGGGGAGCATGGGTTATGTTCCCAATAATTTCCTTTCGATGGCTCATTGGCCTGAGTTACTGACGGCTTTTGGCGGCATCGGTGCGACCATACTGCAAACCGGAGAGGTTGACCGGGGCTTGAAGCAACTAGTGGCTATGGTCGCGAGTGCGGCGAATGGTTGTCATTATTGCCAGGCACACACTTCACACTCTGCACATAACTTGGGGGTGCCTCAGGAAAAAGTTGAGGCTGTTTTCGAGTTTGAATCCTCATCGCTTTTTAGCGACGCAGAGCGCGCCGCCCTGCGACTAGCATGGCACGCCGCGCTTCAACCCAATGCGTCGAGTGATGGCGATTTTGTCGCGTTGAAGGCGCATTATTCTGATCGCGAGATTGTGGAAATAGTCAGCGTCATTGCGCTATTTGGATTTCTTAACCGATGGAGTGACACGATGGGCTCAGAGCTAGAGCCCTTACCGCAGGCCTTTGCAGAGTCCATCGATCTCGGTGCCCGTAAGCTCGGAAGCTGACCAATCATCTGTGGCAACGAATAGTTACACCCGCCGCTGATAGCGGGATTAGAAGCTGATACAGTGCGCCACGATTTACCAACGAAGTGGTTCATAACCTTATGCAACATCCCGGTTTTGCCGAATTAGTCGGCTTTGAGGTCTTCCCAGAGAGCGACGGTACTGGAAAGGGGCAACTAATAGTCTCGGAGCGTCATCTTAATCCCAACGGTGTGGTGCATGGCGGTGCTTTGTTTACCTTGGTCGATACAGCGATGGGTGCCTCGCTGATGCAGCGATTAGACGAAGGTGAAATTTGCGCCACACTCCAAATCTCAATGAATTTTCTGAGGCCTGTTGTCGGTGGCATGGTTGAATGCGAAGCCCGAGTGGTTAACAAAGGTAGGCGCTTCGCTAATGTTCGCGGGGAGCTCTATGTCGAGGATAAGCTTGTGGGGACTGCCGATGGCAACTTTGCCATCATGCAAGCCCCTTAACTCATTTACGCAATAGCCGTCGCGTAATTACGCCCGCGCTACTACCAGAATTCCGGGATGGAGCGCGACAACGCGAACTCGGTCGCCACTGGCGAGTGATTTGTCGCCTTCCTCACGCGCTAGCTCCACGCGCCACGAGACGCCCGAGAATTGATGCGTGGAGTGAGTCTCGCGATCTAAGAGGCTCGATAGCGCAAACTCATAACCGACAAAGTCCGAACTCTGACCAGAGCGAGGAGGTTCAGCCGCCTGATATTGCTTGAGCGGTTTCCAAAGTAATACGCCCAAGATAAATGACAGCACACCCATCACGGCGAACCCAGTTAACCAATCGCCCGGCACCACCCCAAGGTAAATGAGTAGGGCGGTAATGAGCGATCCGAGCCCGGCGAGGAAGAGCACGATAGTGCTCATGCCGAGTACGACTAGCTCTATAACGAGCGCAAGCGCGCCTATCGCAAACCAGAAGCTCGCCGGGTTTTCACCGAAGTATTCAAGCAGTGCCATTGGTCTTTCCTTGCACTTCGTTTAGTCGATTGACGATGGTCATCGCTTCAGCCACCACATTGGATGCATTTGTCTGCGTATCGCTTAGCAGTACGACAGAGGAGTCACGTGCGATGGCCTGCTTGGCCGTGATTGCCTGCTCTGCCAAGTCCAGTTGCACGGCCTTTTGACCGTCTTCTGTGTTCGCGGCCGCACCGACTTTGTTGAGGGCCTCAGCTTTCGCTTCTGCGACCGCAATGATCGCGTTCGCTTCACCCTCAGCCTTCAAAATCTGCTCAGCTTTTTCAGCCTCAGCTGCGAGCACTCGGGCCTGTTTTTCACCCTCGGCAACGTTGATTGACGATTGGCGTTCACCTTCGGACTCGAGGATAGCCGCGCGTTTTTCTCGCTCAGCCTTCATCTGCCGTTCCATGGCATCGAGTACAGTGCGTGGTGGTTCAATATCTTTAATTTCGTAACGGAGGACCATGACACCCCAGGGGCCTGCTGCCTCGTTAATTTGTGAGACGATATTGTTGTTCAGCGCCTCACGCTCTTCGAAGGTTTTATCGAGCTCGATTTTACCGATCTCACTTCGCATGGTGGTCTGCGCGAGCTGAGTAACGGCGTAAACGTAGTCGTCAACACCATAAGACGCTTTGTAGGGATCGAGTACCTTCAAATACAGAACGCCATCGACAATCAGTGAGATGTTGTCTCGCGTAATCGCAGCCTGAGATGGGACGTCAACCGCCTGTTCTTTCAGGGTTCTGTTGTAGGCGACTCGATCAAAGAATGGATTAAGGAAATTAAGTCCCGCTTCCAGAGTGCGGGTGTACTTACCAAAACGTTCAACGACAAAGGCGCGGTTTTGCGGAACAAACTTGACTGCCTTGGTTAGAACGACAATCAGCACGATCGCAATCGCGACAGAACTTACCAAACCGAAAGATAGAAACTGCATACTTACCCCCTCTTAATTTAGTGTCTACTAAATAAACTGGGGTCTCTGCCCCTCATATTCAAGTGTAGGAGCTGATTTTAGGGAGGCAAAGGTTTTTTCTTAGGGCTATTCCATAGACCGGAACATGAGTGCAAGACGCTTCCCGCGGCTCAGATTTTCGAGAAAGTCTTTAGCGTTGTCCTCGCGCGATAAGAAGTCCGAGTAACCCTGCAAAGTCTCAATTTCGACGCCGTCGAGGTTAAGAAAGCCCATCTGCCAGTCAGGAAACTCGCGCTCATCAACTTCACCTTCAAATAAGACGTCGATAGCCGTGTGTCGCTCGTCTTTTTCGATGCTGTCGAAGGTCTGTCGAACCACGTCTTCTGCGCCCTCAAGTACTTGGTAAAACGATCGATCCCGGTGGAGTAAAAGCCCGGTAATGTCGCGCGACGTATTGATCCGACGGGCCTCGGTAAGCAGCTCCACCATACCAGCGGAACCCAAGTCTCCGGTTTCGGTGCTGACATAACCCAGATGAAAGAGGCGGTCACTGTTGGTTTTAGACATACGTATGGATCTCTTGAGTGCGCCTATGGTCACCTAACTTGATTGAACTGCCAAGGTAAAATAAAGTTGACATCTAAGTTATCCAAATAGTTGGACTTTGGCTTTTTCTTTTTACTGTTCGAAGTCTATACGGGGGAATTATGGCAGAAGATTCAACTGCAGTTGGTATGAATAACAGCACTAAACAAGCGCTCGAAAGTCGCGCTTTGGCACCGCGGTTCTACACGACCAATTGTGAAGAAATTGGACGCTACGACATTGATCCGGTTCGTGAGGAATGGGACGCCATGATGGCGGCTTTTGAGTTGGATACTAATCGGGAGCACTTCAAACAGAATTATGAATTTGATCCCGAGACACTGGATGCAGATCCTGAATTAAAAGCCGAGTTTCTCGATCTGCTGGTCAGCTCAATTACGGCCGAGTACTCAGGCTGTGTTTTGTATCAGGAAATCGAGAGCAAAGTAGGGGATCCGGAGATTGCAAAACTCTTCCGCTATATGGCTCGTGACGAGTCGCGACATGCGGGCTTCATAAATCGCGCACTGAATAAATTAGGTGTGGCTGTCGACCTGAGTGTTCTAAAGCGCGACAAGGAATACACCTACTTTCGGCCGAAATTCATTTTTTATGCGACCTACCTGTCTGAAAAAATTGGGTATGCGCGCTACATCACGATTTATCGCCATCTAGAGCGTCACCCGGAGCGCCGTTTCCATCCCATCTTTAAGTGGTTCCTCGAGTGGTGTAATGACGAATTTGCGCATGGTGAGGCCTTTGCCCTGCTGATGCGTGCCAACCCGAAGTTACTTACCGGTTACAACAAGTTGTTCATTCGGATGTTCCTTGTACTGGTCTATACGACCATGTACGTGCGTGACCATTCACGTCCAAAGTTGTATGAGGCATTTGGTATGGATGTAACCGAGTTCGATCACACCGTTTTTGACATCACAACAGAGATTTCAAAGCAGGTGTTTCCAATGACACTGAACACGCGGGATCCTAAATTCCAGCGTGGTCTTGAGCGTTTATTGGATTTGAATATTCGCCTCGATGGACTTGAAGGCGCCAAAGGTGTTGGGGCTACGTTTAAGCGTCTGACATTGCAGGTTGGCATTGGTACAACGATATTGCGTTTATTCCTGCTCCCAACAATCCCGAACCAAATGCCAAAGCAGGTGGCGATGCAGCCGGCCTGGTAGGTCTAATTTGAGTGCGGGTGCGTTAGCGCCCGCGCCAGTACTGGCTGAATTCAAAGAGGTGACAGAACCCCGCCATTGTGAGGCAGCCTAGCAAGGCTGTTGACGGTGCGTCCCAGATAGCTAGCTGAATGCCGCACATGAGGAATAAGCCGGCCAACAGGTTCGGTAAGAAAGCACTGATTGACGCGCTAGTGGCCGTGGTGTGATGCCGGCGGTACAGCACCACTATTTCAGCGGCGATTAATAAGACGATGACCGCAATCAGGGCGCCTGACTGAAGAAGAGCCGTCATGGTAACGATCAGGCGGCTGTTTTCGACAGACCTAAGAGTTGCGCCACGTCTTTGATGAATACGCGCAGGTGCTCTTTTTTCTTCTTCTTGACCAGCTTTTTCTGTGTGTAGGCCTGCCACGTAAGCGTTTGGACGTCCTCGTCTTTACACATCTCAACGAATTGTTCCCGTCGCTTGTCGCTGTGGTACCAGAAATATTGCAGTAGGCCCAAGGCGAAGAAGGTACGGCCATGTAGCTTCATAAAGCGTTTTCGCGGTGCTCTCAGGGCAGAGGCTTTGCCTGTCACCAGGAACTCCTTGATGGCGTCAGCACTGAGGCGTCCACACAGCATGGCGTAGTAAATCCCTTCACCTGATGCTGGGGCCACGACACCGGCGGCATCACCGGAAACCAACAACGCTTTGCCGTCGTCCCACCGCTTCATGGGTTTCATGGGAATGGGGGCACCTTCTTTGCGAATGGTCTCCGCCTTATCGAGGCCAGAGATGGCTCGCAGGTCGTTGACAGACTTTTTTGCGGAGAAGTCTTTGTGCGCGCTACCCACACCAATACTGGCCGATTTTCCATGAGGGAAAACCCAGGCGTAGAAGTCGGGTGATAAGCCTCCCTGGTACCAAACCTCACAGCGTTCGGGGTCGTAGTCCTCGGTCGCCGCGTCGGGTGCTTCGACAATTTCGTGGTAGGCCAATACCCAGGGGACGTCAGCGTGTTTTGGAATGCCTTGCCTTGCAACTTGTGAGCGAGCACCGTCAGCGCCCAGCACACAGCGCGCAGTGGCAGTTCTCGTCTCGGTGTCGTAGTCCTTGGAGACGTAGGTCACTCGAAGCGTAGTTTTATCGATGTACTCGACCTTCTTGAAGGCGGCGAGCTCGAGGTCAGCACCAGCACGTTGAGCTCTCAGTCGCAGCCAAGGGTCAAATTCGTCTCTGTCCACCATGCCAACAAAGGTTCCCTCGATGGGCATGTCAACTTTCTGAGCCTTAGGTGAAATCATTCGCGCTGACTGTATTTCTGCTTTTAAGAGCGATCGAGGTATGTCGAACTCACCCAAAATACAGGGAGGAATCGCGCCACCACAGGGCTTAATTCTAAAAGCCCGCTCTAACAGCAGAACTTTGTGGCCTGCGAGCGCAATTTCGTGCGCTGCTGTCGCACCCGACGGGCCGCCACCCACAACGATCACATCGTAGTCTGTTTTTCTGTCGCTCATGGGTTGACTCCCCCGAGTTGATTTTTGAGTGCAAAGGTATTGTCAACGTCCGAGTCTTTCGTGTCGGCGTTCACTTGTTTATCAATGTTAAATATGAGGCTGGCTGCCCATACAAATAAGACTGCTTCAGCGAGGAAGACAAGGCCATAGGATGCCGCTGGATTGCTCAACCAGAGCCCAGTGATATCGACTGCTACCGTACCGAGGAATCCCCCCATCGCGAATGAGATCGCCTGAGCTGCGCCCCACAAGCCCATTCGGAGTCCGTCGCGTTGCTTACGTCCTTGGCCCGCGAGCATCATCATTCCGCCGATGGCTGCGACAGCAAAACTGCCGTTAGCAATGCCTAAAACAAAGACATTGAGGTTGATTGGCCAGTTCGTACTTGTCATTCCGCCAAAGGCCAGCAAGGACAGGGAGATGGCTGAGACAAGACATCCACCGCGTATCCAGAGGTGCAGGACATGGCGCGTCCGGGATTTAAAGGCGTAGGTGGAGACCGCCATTGCGAACATACCCAGCAACATGCCAGCGTGTTGAATGCCTGCCAACGCCGTTGTCTCACCAACAGTCCATCCGAAGGTCAGTCCGACAAATGGCTCGAGGATAAGATCCTGTGCGCTGTACGCTAGCATTGATGCAAAGACAAAAATGGTGAATCGGCGGGCATGGTCCTCGGCCCACACTTCCTTGATAGCCTCCGTAAACGGGGGTTTCTTTTCTGGCTCAATATCGCTGATCACTGTGGGCTCAGTTGGCTTTTCAATCCCAATGATGGCAGTGAAGGTGACTGCGAGTGCTATTGCCGCTGTGCCACAGACCACAGTCAGGAGCCTTTCTTCCGAGAATGGATCTAACAGTTGGCCCGTAATACCACCAGTGACTGCGAAGCCCATGATCATCATGAACCACACCAAAGAGGCGGCGGCAGGCTTTCGTTGATCGCTCACCTGCTTTGATAGCAGAACCAGCAGTGAAGTGCCGGCGGCTCCCGATCCCACGCCGATGAGCAGATAACCCAAGGCGGCAACGACGTGTCCAATCCAACCAAGCTGATTGGCCAAGGTGGCGCCATAAGCTGCCGTCA
>CAJWQE010000060.1 GCA_913045375.1 uncultured Halieaceae bacterium
TGATGATTCAAATGCTTACCTAATGGCAACATTTGAAGCAGGCGTCGAGTATGCGAGCAGCCGCGCCATGATCCACACGATGCTCGGTGCTAGCTTGTTTCTGTGGTTGCTTTGGATGACGCGGCGATCGGCGCTGGAGGGCGTGATTGCATCGACTGTATCGATCGTCGTGGTCATGAATCTGGTCGTGATACCAACCCTCGGCTATGCGCGACAAGCGCCTGCAAAGGAGGCCGCCGCCTTCGCCTCGGCCGCCTATCCTGACCATGATTACGTTGCCTGGCAAATCAACATGCCAAGCTTCAGCGTTTATACGGAGCGAACAGTCCCGTCCACCGACCCCAACACCGGTAGCCTTGTATTCACTCGAATCGATCAGTTGGAGTCGTTGGCAGCAACGGTTCCCTACTCGGTAAGAGAGCCAGTATTCGTTCAAGGTGGAATTGCACTTGTTGTCATCGAGTGATGGAAAGTTGCGGCCCATCTGAAGTGGAGCAGACGCATAAGAGCGCTCACGCTTCAGTCTTATTCTTTTGCTTGCCAGAGAAGTCGATCCTCACGAGAAAGAAGGCATAATGCACGGGTGATCGACTTGCCATCCTTCTGCGTTTATCTCAGTCCATAGACCTCCTACAAACTTATCGCTGAAATCATGTTTGACCGCGCCATTGTTCGTAATGCCAAGACAGATAGTTGGTTAGTGTATGAGCACTGCAAGGATGTTCTGCTAGCCGCGGAGCACAGCGCTGTCTTATCGGTTTTGAATGAGGCAGAGGAACGCAGTACCAGAGACGGTCTGTACGCCGTGGGCTACGTTGCCTATGAGGCAAGCCACGCCTTCGATCACAAGTTTCCAAAGCGTGATATCGATTTGCCTCTTGCGTGCTTTGCTTTGTTCGCGACCGAGACGTCCATCACATCCCTCACGGATCTCTATTCACCAGATGAGCAAACAAATGCCGACTGGCACCTTTTAGAGTCGAGGGAGTCCTTCGAGTCCAAGGTCGACCGTATTAAATCGATGATTGGCGCGGGAGAGGTCTACCAGATCAACCTCACGTCACGGATGTCGAATGAGGGGCAGGTGACCCTGGCGGATTTTGCTCGCTGGTCACAAGACATGCCGCACGCAGTTTTCATGAGTGGACCCGAGGTGACGGTTTGCTCTGCCTCACCCGAGCTTTTTTTCGAGCGTGAAGACGGTGTGGTATGGAGTAAACCTATGAAGGGCACGGTAGGGCGTAAACCTGAAGCCCTTGCCGATGAAGCAAACGCGCACTGGCTGCAGACTTCGACAAAGAACCGAGCTGAGAACGTCATGATCACCGATATGGTGCGTAACGACCTTGCTCGCCTGTCGTCCACGGGCAAGGTGTCCGTCGATGAGTTATTCGGGGTCGAGCGCTACCCCAGTGTGTGGCAGATGACCTCTACGGTTAAAACCGAGGTGTCAGCCAGTATCGCCGATATCTTTAAGGCCCTGTTCCCGGCGGCGTCGATCACAGGTGCACCAAAGCACGCGGCAGTCGATGTCATTGATGGGTTGGAAGACAGCCCTCGCGAACTTTATACCGGCGCGCTGGGTATTATTCAGCCGTCAGGTTTTGCCAGCTTTAACGTTGCGATAAGAACGGCCTGGAGTGATTCGTGTAGCGGGAAGAGCCGATTTGGTGTGGGCTGCGGCATCGTCTGGGATTCGGACCCCAGCGACGAGTTTGAGGAGCTTCAGACCAAAGCGCGCATACTCAAGCAGCCCGACCCTGGTTTTCATTTGTTCGAAACCATGGGGATCAGTGAAGGCAGGATTACTCGCCTCGCGCGTCATTTGCGCCGACTGGAAAATTCCGCGCAGTACTGGTCCTTTGCGTTTGATAGACAGGCTGCCGAGTCGTACCTTAACGAGCTAATACGCTACACCGACAGGACTAAACATTGGCGTTTGCGACTGCAACTGAATCGATGTGGTGCCCTGAGTCATACCCTTCATCCTTTTGTCCCAGACGCAGCCGCTACAAACGGTGAAGGCGTACCTCTCTCGATCTCACTTACACCCGTTAAGTCCAATGATCCATTCCTGATCCATAAAACGAGTCGCCGAGAGGCCTATGAGCGCGCGGTTACTGAGGTGCCTAAGGGCGTATCGCCACTTCTGGTGAATGAGATGGGGCATGTCACCGAGAGTGCGATTGCTAATGTCGTGTATCAGATGGAAGGTAGCTTATTCACACCGCCTATTACCGACGGCCTACTGCCTGGGGTGTTACGCGACGAGTTGATCGATGAGGGCACGGTGTCTGAGCGATCACTGCCTTTGGCGGATATCGAGAAGGTTGAGTCATGGTGGTTAATAAACTCTCTGCGCGGCTGGCGTCGCTGCGAGCTTACACAGTCCTGATTTTTTCGAGCACGAACCCGAACACAGCCCAGACGGCAGAGGTATAGCCTCTGTCAGAGTCTTACCATCTCGCCATGTCGATACCTAAGCACACATTGACCGAATCAGAGGTGTCCCGCGTCGTTGAAATGGCATGGGAGGACCGAACGCCGTTTGAAGTTATCGAGGCAACCTTCGGTTTGAGCGAGTCCGAGACCATCAAGCTCATGCGTCGTGAGATGAAAGCGAGTTCCTTTCGGCTTTGGCGTAAGCGGGTCACGGGCCGCGTGACTAAGCACCGCAAGTTACGGGGCTTCGATGTTGGGCGTGGCTACTGTCCCACGCAATATAAACGGTAGGAGAGATCTATGCTGGAGTTCGCAAACGCGCTGGTCTTTATGCTGCTGGGCGCTATGCTGTTTTTTCCCTCGGTTGTGGCACCGGTGGTTTTCACCTCACTGCCTGAGGCGCAAGCCGGTGCGTTTTTACGTTCGATGTTTCCCCGCTATTACGCCTTCATGATCGCTCTGAGTCTCATTGCGGCGTTGTTATTCTTGGTGGTCAGTGACGAGTCTGCTTACCAGGCGGCCATCGTTTGTCTCTTAGTAGGCGTATCGACGCTCTGGGTAAGGCAGTGGTTAATGCCGCGTATCAACACGGCACGCGATGCCCAACTAGCTGGTGATACTGAAGCGGGCCGCCGTTTCGATCGGGACCACAAGCTATCTGTCGGCATTAACTTGCTGCAGCTGGTTTTGTTGGTTGGAATTCAGTTCGTTTAGCATTGCCACCCAGAAACTTCTTACTGGAGTCCAAGTGCACAGGTGAGTCAGCTTCCCCACTGGACAGCGTAAGTGTTTATTGGCCTACTAACGTTCTAATTTCTATAACAACAATACGGGGCTATCCATGAGTAAAACCATCGAATTCATCTTTGATTTTGGCAGTCCAAACGCCTATTTGTCTTACTTCAGTTTAAAAGACGTCGCCGAGCGAACCGGGGCTCAGCTCAAGATAACGCCTTGTTTACTCGGTGGTATTTTCAAGTCGACGAACAACCAGCCGCCAATGATTAATTTCGCTGGTGTATCAGGGAAAAACGCCATGTTCACGCGCGAAATCGAGCGCTATTGCGACCGCCACGGATTGGAAAAGTTTGCGATGAACCCTAATTTTCCTGTCAACACCTTGCTGCTTATGCGCGCTTGTGTTGCTTATGGTCGTGACAATGATGTGGCGACTTACGTTGAAGCGGGCGTCAAAATGATGTGGGAAGATGGTCTGAAGATGGACGATCCTGAAGTCTTTGTCAGTGCGTTCAACGCGGCCGGTTTTGACGGTCAGGCCCTATTGGAAGCCACACAGGACCCCGAAGTTAAGGCTCAACTTATGGCGAACACACAGGACGCTGTTGATCGAGGCGTCTTTGGCATTCCCGCATTTTTTGTGGGTGATGAGCAGTTCTTCGGTAAAGACCACATCGAAGAAATGGAGTGGTGGTTAAATCACAGAGTTTAGTTCCTAATTTGGCCCCCTAGAGCAATTGGAATAGAGAGGCTCACAGAGAGAAGAGCCTCTCTCGGCAATTGACAACTATATTGCCGAATTAGTGTTGACGCAGCGAACAATCTGGTCCATCACGATCTTCCGATCAAGCTTTGCTGCGGCTGCATAAAAGCTTGCACCCATGTCTGTAGAACTTAATAGGTCGAAGAACTTACCTAGTTCTCCAGAGCTTGGGGCATCGAAGTGGACGAGTACGTCTGCAATGTAAGCAACCGTCCCATTCGCTCCACTGAACAGTGGACCTGCGCCCATGGGGGTATAGGCAGAGAAGGCCACATCGAGTCCTTTCTTCTTGCCCATGGCTTCCATTGCTTCCAAAGCTTCGAGGTAGGCACTCACGTCTTTTACTTGCACAGCAATGTTGCGAGCCGTCGCACTAGCCAGGCTTCTGGGATGCGGTCGTATGACTGTGTAGTGAACACTGCCCCTAAATTTAGAGATAGCCTGATACTTTGCAACTGTGTCTTGGTTCTCCGGGTCTACTAACGCATCTGAGCCCGCCAATGCACTCTCCATATTGGGATAGAAAGCGTAGGTCCATCCTCTACCCGGCTCAGTCATACCGGTACTGTTGAAGCAAACGCCACGTTGCGCTGCGCCACTCGCGTTAAAAAGTTTGTCGTCAGATTGAAGTAACGCTAAGTAGGCTGCTGGATCATCGGTTTGAAAGAAGATGCTTCCGCCGGCTGGGTCTGGCTCTGTTTCATGATCCGCTGCTGTAACGGCAGAGGTGGCGAATATAAAACTGAGCAACAACCAATAATATTTCCTCATTTTTTGTCCTCTCTTATTATTAGGCGACATGCCTGTGAAGAGCTTAGATCATGACTCAAACATTTTCACAAAAATCCTAAACTCGAGCATATCGCCCGGATATGTTGCTCATCCTGCGCAGCTTATCGTCACTTGCTTGACCGCGAGTACTGGTCAGGTATGTTGGCTCGGTCAAAGCTTTAAAAGAAAACGAGGTCGATGTGAAACCGGAGCCTATCAAAAATCGTGTGACCGAAATGACTGGGGTGGGTTATCCCATTCTCCAGGCCCCA
The DNA here is from genome assembly GCA_913045375.1 of uncultured Halieaceae bacterium. Lineage (GTDB taxonomy): Bacteria > Pseudomonadota > Gammaproteobacteria > Pseudomonadales > Halieaceae > Luminiphilus. The sequence continues at coordinate 4,987 of CAJWQE010000060.1, forward strand.
ATGGGTTGGATTGCCAGAGCGCAGCTTGCCTCGGCCGTATCGAACTCCGGTGCTATGGGTATCATCGAAACATCCTCGGGTGAATTCGATGCCATTCAGGAAGAAGTGCGCAAGATGCATGAGCTGACGGATAAGCCCTTTGGGATGAACGTGGCACTCGCGTTTGTTAAAGGGACAAACGTGATTGATTTCGTTATCGAGCAAGGAATTAAGTTCGTCACTACATCTTCGGGTAGTCCTGATCTCTGTACGAAGGTCTTTCAGGAAGCAGGTATCAAAGTCTTCCATGTTGTACCTACCCTCGACATGGCGCTCAAAGCCTTGGATGCAGGCGTTGACGGCCTTGTGGTCGAGGGCGGTGAGGGCGGCGGTTTTAAAAATCCGCGGCCGGTTTCAACGATGGTGTTGTTGCCGCTAATTAGAGAGCGCACGGATGTGCCGATAATTGCAGCCGGTGGTATCTGCGATGGGCCGACCATGGCGGCCGCGTTTGCGATGGGTGCCGAGGGTGTGCAGTTAGGCACGGCCATGTTGAGCTGTTCAGATTCACCGGTTCATCAGAACTGGAAAAACGCTATTTACGAAGGCAAGGAGACAGACACTGTTTTCTTGAATCAGCAGGGTAGACCCGCTCTTCGAGCGATGCGTACCGAACGGACGGGTGAGCTTGAGCTGTTAGGTCAATTTCAGCCCTTTGAACACATGGCGAATATCTTAGATTTGTACTTCGGTGGTGATCTCGAGGCTGCTATTCCGCTGACGGGACAAGTCATGGGGCGCATTAATCAGGCGCGAACAGCCGCAGAGGTCATCGAATCGACGATGGCGGGTTTCCACGAATGCCTGTCAGGCCTCAATATGTCCTACGCTTGAGTGATGAGCTTCGAAGCACTTATCAGGATCAAAAAAGCCGGCAACTGCCGGCTTTTCTTTGTGCTGTATTGGTCGTTTCGAATCAAAAGATTCGTGGGATTATGAGAGGCGTATTCTTCAAATAGGCCTGGTATTCCGGGTCGTCTCCCCAACGGGCACCCGCAGTTTTACGGAGGAGTGGAACACCACTAATTCGAGTCAGTAACACAGCGACAAAGACGGGTGAGATGAGGAAAATCATCGCACTGCCGCTGAGAGAAGGAAGCGCCATTACTGCGACACCGGCCCACAGCAGAATTTCGCCGAAGTAGTTCGGATGCTGCGCTCTTGCCCAGATGCCGGTCGTAATGAACTTGTTCTCATTAGCTGGATCTGCCTTGAAGGCACTTTTCTGATTGTCTGCGATGACCTCGACAGCAAAGCCTAGGACCCACATGGCAGCGCCAACAAAAAATACGGTTCCGAGTGGGGCTGTATTGGGTGTCATGATGGCTGCCAGTGCCGCGCCAGCAGTAAGGAAGACCCAGGTGCCTTGAAGTGTCCACGTGACCAGGAACCGGGGCGTCGATAGTTTGATCTTACGGAAGCGACGGTCTTCTCCAGCCTTTTGGATGCGTCTGAACAAAAAGGGCCCAAGCCGTGCCGCCCATACTATGACGACGCCAGCGATAATTTGTTGGCGTAACCCGATTTCAGCCGCTTGCTGAATCGCTAAAATCGTGACGGTGACGTAAGTCAGGCTGCCAACGAGATCAAAATAGTGCTCGGTCTCAAACAGTCGCGCGTGAATGAGTCCAACCCATTGAACCCCAAAGATACCCAGCGCCATTGCGGTCATGAGCGGGAGTCCGTAGAGCGTGGAGCCTGTTTGATCGCCCACCCATGCGACAGCAAATACGGCGGCGGTGATGATGATCGATGTAATAACCAGTTTAGGTCCCATAGTTACCTCGCTTATTGTTATTGGTCAGGGTGAATCATCTAATGCGTATTAATGAAGGGCCCGTCAACGCAAATGCGGCGCCCATCAGGTGATGCACAGGCGCCGCAGATACCGACGCCACATTTCGTGGTGTAGTCAATTGCACTGAACGTCTGCGAAGCCTCGACAAACTCGCGCTGGACTGCTTCAGCCGCGTGAATCATTGGCTCTGGTCCGCAGTTGTAGAACTCGGTTTTTGCCAATGTATCGGCATCTAGGGTCTTCAGGTAGTCACGGAGCGCGTCCGTTACGCGGCCATTAAATCCCGCGCTGCCATCATCGGTGGCGATGTGCACCTCGGCGATATCCTTGCATTCCTCCGTAAAGTACAAGCGATCAGCACTGCGTGCGCCAGCAAAGATCTGTGCCGGTTTGTCGTTGGACCCAAAGTCTCGTGCCACCTGATACACGGCGGCCAAACCGGTGCCGCCAGCCACGCAGATAATATTAGCGTCATCCTTCGGCATGACCGGTGCGCCGTGCGGGCCTCGAATGTAGACATCGTCGCCGGGTTTCAGCTGATAACAGGCGCTGGTGAATTGCCCAACATCAATCACCGCTAGTCGCAAAGGCGAGTCAGTGAGACAGGAAAACGGTTTTTCGCCCACACCGGGTATCCATACAAACACGTACTCACCGGCTTGAATGTTGATGTTGCCATCGAGTGTTACCACAGTGATGTCGTCACAGACGGGGTCGTTGGCAATGACCTTGTAGGGAGTAAAGTCCATATCAAGGTCGAGATTGAGCCCTGCCTTCGCCTTGTTGGTCCCCTTATCGAGGTCGGTCTGAAGTTGACGGAAGTAGGCATTCATGTCTTCCGTGTCCATTCCACTCAAGGCGGAACCAACCCCAATAATAGATGCGCCCGCGCTGATCGCCGCGCGGCAATCATCGGCAGTCGATAGACCGCCACATCCGATGATGGGCTTGTCAGTAATCGTTTTGAGTGCACGAATACACTTGAGGGCTGTGGGTAGAACGCCGCTACCGGACATGCCGCCCATGCCATTACTGAGTACAGGGTGTCCGTGACTTTCTGTGTAGCCGGGTCCCACTGTATTAATGGCACAGAGCCCGTCCGCGCCCGCCTCAAGTGCCGCGAGGCCAATGTCCTCAATGCGATCCACATTGGGTGTTAGTTTTGGAATCACGGGAACATCAACGGCTGCTTTGACCGCGCTCACGATCGCCTTGACCATTTCAGGGTCCTGACCCATCGCCATGCCGTAGCCCTGAGCGTGAGGGCATGAGAGGTTGAGCTCCAGACCGTCAGCGACAGGCGCCAGAATTTTTGCGACCTCGACAAACTCCTCGATACTGCCGCCAAAAATAGAGACGAGAAGGAAGCGATCTTCAGGAATGGTCAGTGATTCGAATCCTTTTCGAGCCTCTTCGGCACCCGGGTTGGTCAGTCCAACCGCGTTGACAAAGCAGCCCGGAGCATACTGGCTGTAGACAGGCTCACGATTACCTGCGCGCGGGACTGGCCCCACACTTTTGGTGGTGATTACGCCGATTTCAGGGAGGTCGTCAAAGATTCGCTGAATAATGCTGGGAGCTGTCGAGACGATTCCAGAGGGAATCGTGAAAGGACCGCTGACTGTTTTCCCGAGGAACTCTGTTTTCACCCGACTCTCCGTATTTGCGACGGCTAATTATACAGCCCCGCACACCGTTGAGCCATGAAGATGCTCAGTAAACAGTACGCATTATGTCCCGCAAAATGTCCTAGTAACGCGTTCAGTCGGCGTGGGTGAAGCGGCCCACAGGCGGTCATCATCTTGCCATTCGAACGGGGTTTTCCAGCGCTCAAAGGCTTCCCGTAAGTACTCATAGTCTTGCGCCTCCGCGTCGTTAATAGCGGCGGCAACATGGTGGTTTCGCGGAATTACCACAGGATTAGCCTGACGCATGCGCTCGCCGGTGTCTTGCGAGTCAGCTTTATTACTTTCCCGCCGTCGCTCCCAGGCAGAGCGCCACTCTAGTAGCCCGTCACTGGGGATAAACAGGTCTCCGATGGGCGTGTGGCCGCTGTCTTTCAGCGCTTGGTGAGTCAACCATCGGTAGGCGAGTGACAGGTCTAGCTGATCTTCTTCTAATACCTTGAGGAAGCCATCGTGAAGTTCAGTGTCCTCAGGTCTAAAACTGTCGAGACCCAGTTTCGCGGCAATGCGTATTTTGAAGGCATCGGTGTACCAGCGCGGAAACTCATCAATCACCGATTGGGCGTAGGCAACGGCGCGATCCTCACTGGGGTTCAAGACCTTGAGTAAACATGAAGCAAGAACACTGGTATTCCAGTGGGCTATACCCGGTTGATTGGAAAGCCGATACCGACCTTGGCTATCGATGGCACTGAACATGGCATCGGCTTTAAAGGTATCGACGAAGGCACAGGGGCCGTAGTCGATGGTTTCGCCGGAGAGGAGCATGTTGTCCGTGTTCATGACGCCGTGTACGAACCCGAGGCTCTGCCAATGTGCGACCAGCCATGCTATCCGCTTTACGGTTTCTTCCAACAGGACTTCTGCTTTTGTGGCCGTGGATTCCGCGCTCTTTGCACTAAGGATCTCCGCGAAGTGACGCTCCGCCGCGTACTCCACCAGTTCAGCGAGTCCGTCACCGTCCCGTGTCATGGCGAAATACTGAATACTTCCGAAGCGCAAATGACTCTTAGCAACGCGCACCATCACTGCGCCGGGCTCGACGGTGTTTCGAAATACTTTATCGCCTGTGGCAATCGCAGCCAGCGCGCGGGTCGTTGGTACTCCAAGATGATGCATGGCCTCTGAGACCAGGTATTCACGTACCACGGGCCCCACCGGCGACTTACCGTCGCCCCCGCGGGAGTAGGGTGTTTGCCCCGCACCTTTGAGTTGGATGTCATAGCGCTCTGAGGGGCTTAGCGTCCACTCACCCATTAGGATGGCGCGCCCATCACCCAGCTGCGGGTTGTATTGACCAAATTGATGACCCGCGTAAACCGATGCACTTGGGTTTGTGCCCTCCAAAGGGCTTTGACCTGCAAAGACCGCCAAGGCCTCGTCAGTTTTTCGAAGACCTTGGGGCCACTGTAGCTGCTCCGCTAGCGCCTCATTCCAACCCATCCACTCAGGAGAGATGGCCGGGTCCGGGTTGGCACGACTGGTGTAGCGGCTACCGAGCGCTAGAAAGGAGTGCTGCCATTGAGCAATCGCCATCGTCACCGTCTCCGCTTATACAGTGACTGAGTAAGATTAGCGCCATCGTTGAGCATCGATCGGACTGTGATTGGTGCGGATAGCACGGTGATGCCAGCCGAGCTAGCGATGATGATCAATGTCCGCATGTTTATTCCAGTCCTGAACGAATCCCTCTCGGGCAGCATTGCGCTTTGGTAGAGCGACGTCTACTGCCATGACGCGTGTTGGTCGAGCAAGTTAGCTCGCTTCCCTTTCCTCGAAGCGTTTTTGGTAACGTCGCTCAACGTGTTGGTTGAGTATACGCTCTCTTTCCCTGCCAACCATTGGATCAGATTTCAATTTCCACAGCGTGTCGCGGGCGCGCTTATAAGATTCCTTTAGGTCAACAATGGGTTCTGGATAGTCGATGGGCTGGAGCATTCGCTCGATGGGGGACATCAGCCACGGTTGGTGAACCAGAGGTGTCGGTAAATGCTTCAATTCTGGCACCCATTTGCGAATAAATTCACCGTTCGGATCGTGATCTAACGATTGCTTGATAGGGTTATAGATCCTTATTGTATTGATACCGGTGACGCCGGCCTGCATTTGCATTTGCGGGTAGTGAATACCGGGTTCAAAGTCCAAAAATAGCGAACCCAAGTGGGTTACCCCGGCCCGCCAGTCCTGCCAGAGATGATGGGTTAGAAAGCTCACCAACATGGCTCGAGAGCGAAAGTTGGCGTAGCCAGTGGCCTTGAGCGCGCGCATGGTGGCGTCGATTAGGGGATAGCCTGTCATACCGTCTTTCCAGGCGGTAACGAGGTGCTCATCATGGCCGCGTGGCTGCGCCGCATAGCCTCTGTTGATGTCCTCAAATTCCATCCGGCACTCCATTTCAAACTTCTGGATGAAGTGACAGTGCCAGTGGAGTCTTGATTCAAAAGCACTCATCGCACGCCCCCAGCCCTGCTTTTTCTCCTGTTGCTGTAGGGCTTGGTAGGCCTGCCGCATGCTGAGATTGCCCCAGGCAAGATAGGGAGAAAGCCGAGAGCAATGCGTTCGGCTTTGCTCGGGCTTGGAAATGAATTTTTGATAGCCCCAGCCGCGGTCACTGAGGAAGCTGTTAAGCACTTGCTGTGCCTGATTGGGTCCGCCGGCTTGCATGTCACCACTGTGTCTAACCCACTGTCGATGCTTGGTACTGCGCAGACTGTTGAGTTGTTCAGACGCCTCGGCACTGATGGACTTCATTGATCGCAGCTCAATCTGGTGTGGGTCAGTGGTCATAAACCGGTGCCATGACCGATTCCAGCCTTTTCGATCCCGTCGGCCGCGCTCGACGCCGTTGGTTTGGAATTCGCGCCACTCGATACCCGCTGATTGGCAAAACTTGGCTACGGCTTGATCTCGCTGGAAGGTCAGATCGAGCCCCGTCTCTTCGTAAGAAAGCAAACGCGTTATACCGAGCTTTCGGTGAACTTCATTAAAGACATCAACAGCATCGCCTTCGAGCACTTCTATTCGATGACCTAAAGCTTCAGCAGTGTGCTGCAGGTCTTCGAGCGACTGGCCAATGAACTGCCAATGGCGGCCGCGATAATGCGGGTTGCGAAGCAGTGTCGGCTCGATGAGATAAATCATCAGCGTGGGCTCGTCTAACTTCAGTGCAAGCTCTAGTGGCGCATGATCGGCGAATCGTAAGTCGCGTTTAAACCAGACAATGTTGACCGCCATTAGTCGAAGTTCTCTCTAATCAACGGATTGTCGATCGTTTGCATGGTTGCCGCATCGACGAGTTCTAATTTCCCTTTGCGTAGCGCACTCATCAGCATGCGATACGCATCACGGTCGAAGACCGTTTGATGGTTATCCTGCGATGCCTCGCGTGCCGCCTTGGTGTCGTCGAAACAACCGAGCCAAGACCAATGGTTGACGAGATGGTACTGCTCGGCAGGTTGCTGATCTTGCGGCCGGATATTCCGCTCCACTAGGAATAGGGGTCCTGCGAAGGGCCAAGCAGCGATTCGGTCGCGGTCGAGCACGGACAGTAGACGGGCGTTGTGTTCTTCAGAAGTTTCATCTCCCGCACAAGCACCATCGCAACGTTTTAGCTGGTACTGAAAGCAAGGCCCTTTGCCTGAGTCGAGCCCAAGCATACGCAGGCAGAGTCCGTGGTCACGGGCGTGCCGCCGAATGGTGTTGTCGACGTGACGGCGGTTATGAAATAAGCCATAACTGTCGAGTGCTCGTTCACCCCACGGTGAGAAGTCAGCACTGACGGGTTGCAGAAAATTATCGCGAGATCGATTTAGATGAATGGTCCACAGTTTTCTGACCTGCCGCTGACGACGGTTGTATAGCGGTGTCTCTGCTTTAATTGCCGCGTTTTCAACAAGGAGCGCGCCAATTTCCCCTGCCGTCGACTGAGTCTCGATGCGCGAGACCTGCGACATGATGCGTTGATGTCGCCCCGGCTTTCTGCCTTCTTGAAAATGGGACTGAACACGAGCGCGTATATCGATGCTTTTGCCGACGTAGAGCAGGGTGTTCTCGGATGAGAAGAAACGGTAAACACCGCTGTAAGACGGAAGTTCGTCCAGAGTTTCTCCGTTAGAGGTAATGGTGATCTTGGCAAGCTCTGGCATCATGCGCGCATGATTCCCCAAGACGATCCGATGACCCAGAGCCGTCCATCTTTTGCACGGATAGAACAGGCTCCGGCGTTTCTTCCCCACTGTAACGATTCGCGTATCGTTGCGATGGGTTTGGCACCGATGCAGGGTTCATGGGTCGACACGACATCATCGGACGTGTGGCGTGCCCACAAGACAAGTGTCCGTAACCAGCTGGGCAGACGGGTTTATGCCGTTCTGGATGAGGGGGTCGCCGCGGCGGAAGAATTTGCGGGACTGATCTTTGACCTTGCGGGCGAACAATCTAGCGTGCAAACGCCCGGAGCATCAGATGCAGAGGCGTTGTGGCGCGCTTCCCTAGAGGTGGCAGACGATTTAGTAGTGATGCAGTCAGATGATCAAGGTAAGTATCGGCTCGTCGCCGCTTCATTGTGCAGTCCCACTGGCTGGCGGTTGGAAGAGAAGCTTGGTGCCACCATGGCGGAAGTCCACGGTCCGGTTCCCCGGTTGAATGAAGAGATTGGTGAGCAGATTGACCGGTTCTTGAGTCGATTACCTACTGATCACTTTACTCACCGCTTCAATTGGACGCTCATGCCGCATCCTAACCCTATGTCACGCAATAAATGGCAGGTGAACCCCGCCTCTGATCAACTATGGTACCGCGCTGAACGACAGTCGCTTCGGCGCCTTCCTAAATCCGGTGCGATTGCCTTTACCATTCGCGTTCATATTTGTGATCTCACTTCGTTGTTGCCCATTGAGGGGGCGCTGGCGTCCTTATGGTCTGCGGTAGAGACGGTTCCCGACGATCTTCGTCGTTACAAGGGCCTCGATATTCTGTCTCCCGTCATCGGCAATTGGCGGCGGAAAAACCGAGCCTGAGCAATTTTCGTACAAGTAACCTCACTGGGCGAAAACGGCCGGGTCAAAAAGGTTAAAAACGATGAAGCTCCGACTCAAAGAAATCAGGCATAAATCCAACATTGACCGCTTTGTCATCGAGTCGGTCGATCTGAGCCTCTACATTGCGTTTGTGCAGATCAATGGAGAGGAACACCTGATAGCTGACAACACGGGTAAGCCCTTGAAGACTAGCAATCTGCTGTCCATGCAGCGTCAAATAAAGCAATTTGGCAAGGTGGAGGCAGTGCTTCGTCAGCGCAGCGCTTACGATGAGATGGTGGGTAAGGGCGCTTCATCAAGCGGGGACAATACCATGGAGCTGCCTCTCGGTGATCAGCCTTTACCGGAGTGGCTAAATTAGTTGCATTCGAGTTTATTGGATACCTAGCCGGGGAGGTCTACGTAATGTCCGAGTCTTCAAGGCTGTGCCCCCATTCGCGTTTTGCTTCCAAGTAGCGTCGATTAAAGCAGGTAACCCCTGAGACGTGCTTAACCCGTGTGAGATTTACCACCCCCAATGCGGTGAGGTCTTCTATCTTCTTCGGGTTATTGGTCAGTAGTCTCAGCGGTCTCTTTCTTCCAAAATACTTAAGCAGGTACGCCGCGTCGCTGAAGTCGCGTGAGTCGTCGGGTAAACCCAGCGAGCGGTTAGCCTGATACGTGTTCTCTCCTGCATCCTGCAGCAGGTAGGTCGCCGCTTTCGCCCACAAACCAATGCCACGGCCCTCGTGCCCTGCCATGTAAACTATGTAACCTCCCTCGGGGTCGCGCGCAATTCGATCGATCGCGGCGTCCAACTGAGGACCGCACTCGCACCTCATTGAGCCAAAGATGTCACCAGTCAAACAGTTGGAGTGAACTCTAACGATGGGTGACGCCGAGGTTGCCGCGTTTCCAATTTCCATGACGCTGTTAACAGCCATGCTTGATGCTAATGCCGCAAATAAGTGCTGGCCCCCTTGCTCACGCAGGTTCGAAGCAAGATTTTCAACCTCGGCCAATTCGGTCGCTCGAACCGTGGCATACCAATTGGCTGTCGTGTGCTCCTCACCACGCGCTAGGGGTAGCGGAATGGGACCAAGTAAGTTGACGATGCGCTGCCCTGACGAACCAGCAACCTCTGCATCGAGTCGGTTCCCGTCGGCGTCGATTCGGAAGAGCTTATTTTCGTTGACGAGGCGCTCTCGTATGCCTGGTTTTAGATATGTAAACATCAACTATCCCGTGAAGGTTTGTATAAAAGCCCTCAACCACTAGGGGAGGGCCGGCTCTTGCTGGGTGATGCAGTGTATACCACCACCCATGGCAAACAAGACTCGAGCGTCCAAATTATTTACGTGGCGATCGGGATACAGATCTTTGAGAATCTCAATGGCATGTTCGTCGGTGCGATCCTTGAAGGCGGGTAGTAATACGAAGCCGTTCCCTACGTAATGGTTGACGTAGCTGTAATCGACCCAGCCGGTGTTGTCTTTCGTTATCCGAGGTGCTGGCAGTGCGCGTACTATGAAACCAGCTGCCTCTAAGGTCTCGCAGTGGTCCTGCCAAAGCGCATTGTCTGGATGGTTGGTATCAAATTGGCGGTGCAGCAACACTGAGCCATCAGGGACGAAGGTTGCGATCAAATCAACGTGTCCGCGTGTGCCATGGTCCTGATAGTCCCGCCACAGACCGCGGTCAAACCAGATGGCACGCTCCGTCCCCAATTTTTGATGGACCTCTGCTTCTACAGTGTCCTCGGTTGCGGTCGGATTGCGGCCGGGATCGAGCTGCACCGTGCGGGTAAGCAATACGTCGCCATCGCCGTTGACGTGAATACCACCACCCTCGTTCACCAAGTCCGATCCAAGACGTTTGGCACCCGTCAGCTTGATAA
>CAJWQE010000061.1 GCA_913045375.1 uncultured Halieaceae bacterium
AAGAGGGGCAAATAGAGGATGGCATTATCTTTTGTCCGCGTCATCAGTTCGCATTTGATCTCAGAACGGGTGAGCATACTGCTGGGCACTGTCAGTCATTACCGATTTACGAGGTTCACTACGAAGGCAATGAGGTCGGTATTTTAATCGACAGCTGATGCACGCTTAATGCGATGTATCTACCTGCGGTTGCTCAATAAATCCGAGTGCCCACCATTCTTTCAGTATCTCTAGTTGAGGCGCAGTGACATCACGGATCATTAACGCCTGTCCTGAGCTCAGCTTCGTCACGAAGGCTTCGTCACTGCTCGAGAAGCGATACTTACGCCCCGCGAGAAACACCGCCAGGTGATCATCCCTGTCGCGCCAAAGTAGACGCTGACTAGGCACCAGCGCAATGGTATCGCTGATAGGCTCCTCGTTGATAGGCAGATCTTCATCTGTTTCCGAGAGTAATTCCGGAAACCAATCGGTATCACCAAGGGCCTCGATAGCCTTCACCACCGCTGTCTGAGCGTTGGCGAGATGCTGGTCAGTGATTTCACCCGGTCGTGGCTGGACTCGCATGCTTCCTTTGTCCTCGAGTAACAAACCATCGCGAAGGGACTCGATGACACTGTCGGATAGGCGGGCAACCAGGTCAGCCACGCGAGGTGCTCTGAAACCAAGAGAGTAGGTCATACTCTCGCCTACCGCAGTTCCCCAGTGGGCATATCCAGGCGGAATGTACAGCGCATCTCCCGGATTGAGCAGGAAGACCTGATCTGTATCAAACTCTTCGATAAGTGTGAGCCCGTCCGCGTCAATCGTAGGCGTTGTAGCATCACAGTGAGGCCCAACCTTCCATATCCGTTGTCCTGAACCTTGGAGTAGGAATACGTCGTACTGATCGAAATGAGGGCCAACACCTGCGCCGTCAGTGGCGTAGCTCACCATCACATCGTCGAAGCGCCATGTAGGAAGAAAATCGACGCAGCCCCGAAGCGCATCAACCTCCGGAAACCATTCATTGACGCGCTGGACGAGTAGGCTCCACTCGCCATCTCTCAAAAAGTCGGTGTCGACAAACGGTCCTTGCTCTAACTGCCACTGATTTGCCACTCGACTGACAATTCGACTGTCAGCCACTTCCTCCATGGCCAACCCCGCGAGCTCTTCAGGACTTATGGGAGACTGGAAGTTCGGTAGGGCACTTTTTATGAGCAGTGGGCGCTGTTGCCAATACTCGTCGAGAAATAGCTGCGCGTCGAAATCGAAGCGTGGTGAAATCACCTCGATTACTTACCCCAGCTCTGGGTCAAAGACTCTGCAAGGCCGACATAGCCAGACGGCGTGAGTTGCATGAGTTCTTGTTTTACGTCGTCAGGCAACTCGAGCGTCGATACGAAGGTCTGAAGGGTCTCCTGAGTGATCGCCTGTCCACGAGTGAGCGCTTTTAACTTTTCATAGGGCTCGGGGATGCCGTATCGGCGCATAACGGTTTGAATCGGCTCCGCGAGTACTTCCCAAGCACTGTCAAGATCTTCCGCCAGACGCTGTGGATTGACTTGTAATTTGCTGATGCCTTTAAGGGTCGACGTGTAGGCCAGCAGTGAATAGCCAAACCCAACGCCCATGTTGCGAAGCACCGTACTGTCAGTGAGGTCACGTTGCCAACGGCTAACCGGTAATTTCTCACTCAGGTGACCCAAAACAGCGTTCGCCAGTCCCAGATTTCCCTCTGAGTTCTCAAAGTCGATCGGATTGACTTTGTGGGGCATGGTGGACGAGCCAATCTCACCCGCAACGGTCTTTTGCTTGAAATAGCCTAATGAGATGTATGACCAGATATCTCTATCGAAGTCGAGGAGGATCGTATTGAAGCGTGAAATCGCCTGAAACAGCTCGGCCATGTAGTCGTGAGGCTCAATTTGCGTCGTCATGGGGTTCCATTCGAGCCCCAGGGACTCGACGAACTCTCTAGACACAGTTGCCCAATCGACATCGGGGTACGCACTCAGGTGGGCATTGAAGTTACCCACAGCACCGTTGAACTTGCCGAGTGGCTTAACGGTCTCCACGGCCTTCAATTGCCTGCGCAATCGGACCGAAACGTTAGCCATTTCTTTGCCCAGGGTCGTGGGACTAGCGGTTTGACCATGAGTTCGACTCAGCATTGGAAGCGCTGCATGTTCAGCTGCTAATGCGTCAATACCATCGATGATGGCACGCATTTCCGCTGTCAAAACGGGAATGCCGTCGCGCAGCATCAAGGCGTGTGACAGGTTGTTAATGTCTTCACTGGTGCATGCGAAATGTACAAATTCACTGGCTTCTGCGAGCGCCACGTCAGATGAAATAGCATCCTTAAGGAAGTACTCGATCGCTTTAACATCGTGGTTTGTTGTTCGCTCAATGGTCTTTACAGCAGTCGCGCTCTCAGACGAAAACGAGGTCAGGACCGCTTCAAGGTGCGCATTGGAGGTCGGGCTCAGGGGTTTAACTTCAGGTATCTCTGAGGTTTCGGCCAGCTTCTGCAGCCATCTGACCTCGACTTCCAAGCGTCGAGCAATGAGACCATATTCACTGAAAATCGTCCGCAGCGGGTCCAATTTCGAGGCATATCGCCCATCCAGTGGTGATAGGGCAGTTGCAGTGTCGTAGGTCATAAAGGGGCTCCGTCGCGAGCGCGTAAGTTTACCACGCGGAGCGATTAATGGAGCGGTCCGTTGTCCGTAACAGGCGATAATTGCTTGCTTAGGTCCGATGCGGTAGCTGCGAGTTTTCCACCTTTAAAAAGAAAGTGGCGGGGCCGCCCCCCTAATTGGCGCCAGAGATGTGCTGACCTTAATCCGGCAAGTAGCAGCGTGCGAACTAAATCAGCGTTCTTCGTTTGTTGAAGATGCTGCACATTGCCTTTTACTTTGATTCGGTAGGGTAGGTGGCTGATCGTGTCCTGGTAAATTGCGCTGATACTCGCGGCGAGCTCCACTGCGTCATCACTAAAGTGTTGCGCCTTGAAATTAACGTGTCCAAGACGGGACGCGACAACCTCCTGGAGATCGGGCCGTTTGCCAAATTGATCCTCTAATTTGAGCAGCCCCCTGACATAAGCCCCCATGGCAACATGATCTTCATTTGTGGCATCGGTCAACATATCAACCACGCTTCGCAGGCCGAGCTTAACTCCTTGAATATTTCCGTAAACGGCGTCCACAGTGGGCGCATCGAACGCAAACAGAGAGCGCAGCGACGCCTCAAAAAAAGCCGCAGGGTATGAGCCAGTTTTTGCCACTTGATCAACCATTCTCGCGGCCTGAACCACGCCTGCAAGGGCAATAACCTGTTGCTGAAGTGGTGTGTAGCTCACGAGGCAAGTTTCTCCAAACGATTGAGTACGGTCTCGATAACACCGCCGCCCAGACATTCGTTGTCTCTGTACAAGACAACGGATTGCCCTGGCGTGATAGCACGCTGTGGTTCATCAAACTGAATGAGATAGCCGCTATCGCTGTTTGTTACCGTGCATTGTTGATCGGCTTGGCGATAGCGGATTTTAGCCGAGCACCGAATACTCGCTCCGGGCGCCTCGCCAGCAATCCAGAAGATGTCACTCGTCTGCAGTGCAGTCGCGAAAAGGGCGGGATGATCGTTTCCCTGACATGCCCAGAGCGTATTCGATGGCATGTCTTTATCAGCGACATACCAGGGTGCTTCGCTCGCGTTTTTGAGGCCACCGATTCCCATACCTTGGCGCTGTCCAATGGTGTGGTACATGAGACCCTGGTGCTCACCGATCACCTCGCCCTCGGGGTTTTTAATCGGACCGGGATTCTTTTTTAAATACTGAGAAAGGAAATCGGAAAATCGTCGCTCTCCAATGAAGCAAATACCCGTGCTGTCCTTTTTAGCTGCCGTCTTAAAGTCATTCTCGGACGCCAGTTTACGAACCTCGGGTTTTTCGAGCTCCCCTACGGGAAACAGGCTGTCATCGATCGCATCGTGACCCACCTGATGGAGAAAATAGCTTTGATCCTTTGCAGCATCGATACCCTTGAGCAGCGTTGCCTTTCCGTCACGGTGGCCTTTGCGAACGTAGTGCCCAGTTGCAATTTTATCGGCACCCAAAACGCGGGCGTAGTCGAGGAATGCGCGAAACTTAATCTCTTTATTGCAAAGGATATCGGGGTTGGGTGTCCTGCCAGCCTGATACTCCTCAAGAAAATGCTCGAAGACGTTATCCCAATACTCAGCCGCAAAGTTGGCGGCGTGCAGTTTAATACCCAAGCGATCAGCAACTGCCTGCGCGTCAGCGAGGTCTTCCTTTGCAGTGCAGTACTCTGTGCCGTCATCCTCTTCCCAATTCTTCATGAAGAGGCCTTCCACCTGAAAGCCCTGCTCTCGGAGCAAGAGTGCGGAGACCGACGAATCAACGCCTCCCGACATGCCAACAATGACCTTTGTAGAGTGATTTAGACTCATAGCTGGCGAACCAAATCCAAAGTGACGGCGCTACCTGCGCAATATTGATCAATGACGTCCAAAACAACAGAGTGACGTAGCGGAATATCGCTCGACGCTATCTCATTTCGCGTCATCCAATGAGTTGCAATAATACTCGAGTCACGCTGATAGGTGGTGTCAAATTCCACTGCTCTACCTACAAAGCTGTGTCTTAGGTAGCAGATACCGTTAGCGCCATTAACGATGGTGACGCCCAGATAAGCCGTGATTTCACTGCGCCAACAGGTCTCTTCTAGTGTCTCGCGCGCGGCAGCCTCAATGAGGGACTCCATGGGCTCCAGATGCCCCGCCGGTTGGTTAAGCACTCGTCGCCCCTGGCTAAGCTCCTCAACCAGCAGAAATTTACCATCTTTCTCAATGACGGAGGCCACCGTTGCATGCGGTAAAAAGCGGTCAGAATCGCTCACGTGGCACTCCTGAGTGAACTGGCCGGCTCGTACCGACTCTCGCCCGGTTGTAGATTTCCGATGTGGAAGGGACCGACACTTCTACGAATCAGTCTTAACGTCGGAAACCCTGCGGCCGCCGTCATCCGACGCACTTGGCGGTTTCGACCCTCGCGAATCGAGAGCTCAATCCAGCTATCGGGAATGGACGCTCGATACCTAATTGGTGGATTCCTATCCCAAATAGTCGGTATTTCCAAAAGTCTACAACGAGCTGGAAGCGATCTGCCGTCCTTAAGATCCACCCCATCAGATAATTGCTGGCAGAGGTCTGGTGTTGCCTCTCCCTCAACTTGCACCCAATACGTTTTCCATTGTTTTCCACGTGGATTCGCCAGCTGATGTTGCAAAGCCCCGTCGTTGGTGAGTATCAGCAATCCCTCAGAGTCATAGTCTAAGCGTCCTGCGGCTCTGTACTGAGGTGCTTCAAGAAAATCGGCAAGGGTTTTCCTCGGATTATCAGCACGCTCTTTATCCGTAAATTGACTCAGCACGTTGAAGGGTTTGTTGAAGAGTAGAACCTGACTCATAACGTTGGTTTGCAAGAAAAAGTGGTAAACTTACGACATAACAAAAAGAGTCGCGTAGTGACTCACCATAAGCGAATCGCGTTAGGTGATTCAATCCGGGGGCGAGCCGCAGCGCTCAGCCAGCCAGTCAATCAACAGTAAGGATCTGACTACCATGGCGTATCAGCACATCAAAGTTCCAGAGCAGGGAACTCCGATCACAGCAAATGAGGATCACAGCCTCAACGTTCCAAACACACCTATCATTCCCTATATCGAGGGCGATGGGATTGGTATTGATATCAGTCCAGTGATGATCAAGGTTGTCGATGCGGCGGTTGAGAAGGCCTATGGTGGTGAGAAAAAAATCGCTTGGATGGAGATTTATACAGGCGAGAAAGCGGCAGAGCTGTACGAGGGTGATTGGTTTCCTCAGGAAACGCTCGATGCAATCAAATCATACCTCGTGGCCATTAAAGGGCCTCTGACGACGCCTGTGGGTGGCGGTTTCCGCTCGCTCAACGTAGCGCTGCGCCAAGAGTTGGATCTCTACACCTGCCTGCGACCCGTCCGATGGTTCGAAGGCGTACCTTCACCATTAAAAAGCCCCGGTGACACCAACATGGTGATCTTCCGCGAGAACTCCGAGGACATTTACGCAGGTATTGAGTACCAAGCGGACAGTGATGAAGCAAAAAAGGTCGTCGATTTCCTCATCAATGAAATGGGCGCCACCAAGATTCGATTTCCACAAAGCGTAGGTATTGGTATCAAGCCCGTATCAGCTGAGGGCACCAAGCGGCTTGTCAGAAAGTCGATCCAGTACGCTATCGATCAAGATCTGCCTTCGGTCACCCTGGTGCACAAAGGCAATATCATGAAGTTTACGGAAGGTTCGTTCCGTGATTGGGGCTACGAACTTGCCATGGAAGAGTTTGGCGGTGAACTGCTGGACGGAGGCCCGTGGGTCAAGATCACTAACCCGAATACAGGTAATGACATCATCATCAAAGATGTGATTGCTGATGCCATGTTGCAGCAGGTTCTGCTGCGTCCACGCGAGTACAGTGTGATTGCAACGCTTAACCTGAACGGTGATTACCTGTCAGATGCGCTGGCAGCTCAAGTAGGCGGTATTGGTATTGCGCCAGGAGCAAACTTGTCCGATGACATTGCGCTATTTGAAGCAACTCACGGAACAGCGCCAAAATACACAGGGCAGGACAAAGTTAACCCAGGTTCACTCATTCTCTCCGCAGAGATGATGTTGCGTCACCTAGGTTGGAATGAAGCCGCTGATCTGGTCATTGACGGTATGAACGGAGCGATTCAGGCGAAAACCGTCACCTATGACTTCGCGCGTTTGACCGACAACGCAACTGAAGTTTCATGCTCAGCCTTCGGTGATGCCATCATCGACCACATGTAAACGATGTCTCTATTAATAAAAGCCCGCGGATGCGGGCTTTTTTTTGCGTAAAGAATAATTTCCTTCCGACAAAGTAACGACCAGAAGTCCTTCGTGTGCGTACTGGACTATACTGGGCTAACGCTGTTACACATAGACACGATGATGTACCGACACAAACATTTCGATATCCAACTCATGGCGGCAAAACCTGGCAAAGGTGAGGAAGAGGGCGACTTAGCGTTAGCGCCTGCCAAGCCGAAGTTGAAGCGACCGCCATTGTACAAGGTCGTGTTGTTGAATGATGACTACACGCCGATGGAGTTTGTTGTCGAAGTGTTAGAGCATTTTTTCTCGATGAACAGAGAAAAAGCGACGCAAGTAATGTTGGCGGTGCATACCCAAGGCAAAGGCGTCTGCGGTATCTACACGCGAGATGTCGCTGAGACAAAAGCCGAGTTAGTTAATCAGGCAGCGCGCGACAATGGGCACCCGCTATTGTGTGAAGTGGAGCCGTCGCAAGATGGAGAGGACGACGAGTGAGGAGAGTAGTCAGTGCTAAGTAAAGATCTGGAACGGGCCCTGAATGAGTCGTTTAAACAGGCGCGAGCGCAGCGGCACGAGTTCATTACTGTAGAGCACCTTCTACTGGCCTTGCTTGATGACAGCGCAGCACAGCACGTTTTAAAGGCCTGCAGCGCCAATATCGAAGCGCTACGCGGTGATCTGACCGAATTTATTGATGCCACGACGCCACTGGTGTCAGGCGAAGCTGAAGTTGATACACAGCCGACCCTTGGATTCCAGCGCGTTCTGCAGCGCGCTGTCTTCCATGTGCAGAGCTCCGGCAAAGCCGAGGTCACCGGTGCGAATGTATTGGTCGCTATCTTCTCGGAGCAGGAAAGCCAGGCGGTTTACTTCCTAAAGACTCAAGACATATCGCGCCTCGATGTCGTCAATTTTATTACTCACGGTGTGAGTAAGTCGGATGACGACGAAGAGCATGACGACGAATTGTCAGCCAGCGCTGATACCAGCGATGCCGAAGGTGAGGAGGAGAGCCCTCTCGCTAAATATGCGACAAACCTCAATGAGGAAGCGGCTCAGGGCCAGATTGACCCCCTGATTGGTCGACTCGATGAGGTCGAGCGAGTCGCTCAAATTCTGGCACGACGTCGCAAGAACAACCCGCTACTGGTCGGTGAGTCCGGTGTCGGTAAGACGGCCATCGCCGAGGGGTTGGCGAAATTGATTGTAGACGGGCAGGTCCCCGACACGCTGAAAGCTGCAGAGGTATTCTCGCTTGATTTAGGTGCTTTGTTGGCTGGAACCAAATACCGCGGCGATTTCGAGAAGCGCTTCAAAGGCGTTTTAGCCGATCTAAAGCGACGTGAAGGCTCCATCCTGTTTATCGACGAGATCCATACCATCATTGGTGCAGGGGCTGCATCCGGGGGCGTGATGGATGCGAGCAACTTGCTTAAGCCGCTCCTCAGCTCCGGCAAGCTCAGATGCATTGGTTCTACAACGTACGCCGAATATCGGGGCATTTTCGATAAGGACAAGGCGCTCAGTCGTCGTTTCCAGAAAGTCGATGTTCTAGAGCCGTCTGTTGAAGATGCTTACAAGATTCTCAAAGGATTGAAGTCGCGTTTTGAAGAGCACCATGGCTTGCGGTACACCGACAAAGCATTGCGAACGGCGACCGAAATGGCGGCGCGCTTCATTACAGATCGTTTTCTTCCGGACAAGGCAATCGATGTTATTGACGAAGCAGGCGCCTACCAACAGCTTCAGCCTGTGAGTAAGCGTAAAAAGGTTGTTGGCCCAAGCGACATAGAAGCTGTTATTGCGAAAATAGCCCGAATCCCGCCAAAGACCGTTACCAGCGATGACAAGGAACTGCTTGAGAAGCTTGAGAGTAATCTATCTCTCGTTGTCTTCGGTCAGAACAAAGCGGTTAGCCAACTGGTAAGTGCCATTAAGTTAGCGCGAGCAGGTCTTAGGTCAGGTGACAAGCCTATTGGTAGCTTCTTGCTTGCCGGCCCCACGGGTGTAGGTAAGACCGAGGTAACGAAGCAACTAGCGATGCAACTGGGGCTCGAGTTACTCCGCTTTGACATGTCCGAGTACATGGAGCGGCATACCGTATCGCGTCTCATCGGCGCCCCCCCGGGCTATGTTGGCTATGATCAGGGTGGTTTGCTGACTGATGCGGTAACAAAACATCCTCACTCAGTGGTATTGCTCGACGAAATTGAGAAGGCGCACCCAGAAGTCTTTAATCTTTTGCTGCAGGTGATGGATCACGGAACGCTCACGGACAACAACGGCCGCAAAGCCGATTTCCGCAATGTCATCGTAGTTATGACCACCAACGCCGGTGCCGAGAGCATTTCTAAGCGCTCTATTGGATTCTCTGTTCAGGACAACAGCACTGATGCCATGGAAGCCATCAACAAGCTGTTTACCCCTGAATTCCGAAACCGCTTGGATGCAGTCGTACCGTTTGAGCCGCTGAGTCAAGAGGTTATCTTGACGGTGGTCGATAAATTCCTCACTGCGCTGCAGACTCAACTCGATGAGAAACAGGTTCAGTTACAGGTCGATGACGCAGCGCGCGAATGGCTTGTTGAGGAGGGTTACGACCGAAACATGGGTGCTCGTCCCATGGAACGTGTCATACAAGAGCATATTAAAAAGCCACTTGCCGACATGGTTCTGTTCGGCGCACTCAGCAAAGGCGGTATCGCTAAGGTGACGGTCGATGCCCAAGGCGAAGGTCTCAGTGTTGAAGCGGTTACAGAGAAGGCTGAAGAGGCGGTTCCAGCCTAAGCGACGCGTTTTGCGAACACATCCCTATTTTCCTACAGCGCACTTTCCTATAGAGTGCGCGCCATTCGTTTATTTACTAGGTAGGTTTAATGGCTAAAGAAGATCAGATCGAAATGGAAGGGGAGATCATCGATACACTCCCTAACACCACCTTCCGTGTGCGGTTGGAAAACGGGCACGTCGTCACGGCTCACATTTCAGGAAAGATGCGCAAAAACTACATTCGTATTCTGACAGGTGACAAAGTACGCGTTGAGGTGACTCCATACGATTTGACTAAGGGCAGGATTACCTACCGAGAGCGTTAATCGCGCGCGTCTCCTGATACGTTCACAACGGGAATCGTCGACAGACCACTTGTGGACGAGTCTCCATCGCCATGCCACCGGCCGTTAGATAACATTTCGAGTGGCTTGAAGCGCGTCTTGTAACTCATCTTCCTGCACCCATCGATCCAATAACCGAGGTAAACGTAGGGCAGACCTAATTTTTTTGCGTGCGATATTTGTAGTAACACTGCGAAGGTTCCCAGGCTACGTTTATCCAGGTCTGGGTCATAAAAGGTATAGATCGCAGCTAAGCCATCGAGCATCTGATCAGAGACAGCCACACAGACCAAATGGTCTTTGTCGTAGAGTCTGAAATATTGTGTACAGCCCAAGCTGTTGTTTAAGAATGATTCGTACTGTTCTCTATCCGGCGGAAACATGTCTCCATCGGCATGCTTTTCCATGATGTATCGCTCGTAAAGCTCATACGCCTCATCATCGATGACCGAATCTGTAATTTTTAACCGCAGGTCTGCATTGGCATTGATAACCCGGCGTTGACTGCGGGATGGCACAAAGTCATCAGCAACCACTCGCGCCGCAGTACAGGCATTACAACTATGGCAATGTGGTCGGTAGATATGATCTCCACTTCGTCTAAACCCCATCAATGACAGCTCGGTGTATAGCTCAGGCGTGATCTTTTGTCGGGGGTCGACGAACAGCGTCGTTGCTTCCTTTTCAGGGAGGTACGAACAACGGTGCGGAAACGTTGTGAAGACCTTTATTTCTCTTAGATTTGCGGTCATAGCGCGTTACATCTGTTCCCTGAATGCTCTCAGCTGCGCATCGAGCGGTGAAGATACATAGTCCGACGCGAGCGTCGGACCACGACCAATATCGCCCACGGTGATACCGTTTTTCAACTCCATTTCAAAGTTTTCGCGAGAAATGAGTGTCATGCCCAGTGATGCTAGATGCTCGTTTGGCATCTGACAGTCAATCAGATTTAAGCCCCCGGGCGCACCCAATTCACACAAGGCTTTCAAAGCTACTTTTGACGCGTTCGATGTCATTGAAAACATCGACTCACCGAAGAATATCTTCCCTAGCTTGACACCATAAAGCCCACCGATGAGCCGATCATTATCAATGACCTCAACACTGTGCGCGTAACCAAGGCGGTGTAACTCTAGATAGGCGGCTTTCATATCATCACTTATCCAGGTCTCCTCGCGTCCGGGGGAGGATGCCGCGCAGGCGTCAATAACCTGCTCGAATCGGAGGTCGTATTCGACCTGCCATGCATTGGTTTTTAAGAATTTGCGAAGAGACTTTGACGCATGAAACTCAGTGGGTCTCAGCACAGCTCGAGGCTGTGGCGTCCACCAAAGGATGGGTTCACCCGGCTCATACCAAGGAAAGATTCCGCGCTGATAGGCCTCCAGCAACCTAGCTGCACTGAGGTCACCACCGACGGCCAGTAAGCCGTTGGGGTCCTCTAATGCGGCACTCGTCGGAGGAAAGGGCTCCATTCCTCCAGTCACCAGTTCCTATTACTGCGCATCCAGGAATTTTTCAGCATCGAGCGCAGCCATACAACCGAAACCAGCCGAAGTGATCGCTTGCCGATACACATGGTCAGATACGTCACCGGCCGCGAAAACTCCCTCTACAGACGTCAGCGTGGCGTTGCCGTTCAGTCCTGAGCTGGTGCGAATATAGCCATCAGCCATGTCTAACTGACCCGCGAAGATCTCGGTATTTGGCTTATGGCCGATAGCAATGAAGACACCGTCGACGGCAATATCCATGTCATCGGCACCCACAGTTGATGTCAGCCTGACCCCAGTTACGCCGGATTCATCACCCAACACCTCATCGAGTTGCCGATGCCAGTTCAAGGTGATGCGACCTTCTTCCGCGCGCGAAAACAGTCGATCTTGTAAGACTTTTTCGGCTCGAAGGGCGTCACGTCGGTGCACCAGATGAACCTTACTGCAGAGATTCGACAAATACAGTGCTTCCTCGACGGCCGTATTGCCGCCGCCAACAACCACCACTTCTTTGTTTCGGTAGAAAAAGCCATCGCAAGTGGCGCAAGCGCTAACCCCTTTACCCATGAAGGCAGACTCACTGGGTAAGCCTAAATATTGGGCTGACGCACCCGTGGCAATAATGAGCGCGTCGCAGGTGTATTCGCCTGAGCCTTTGAGGGTAAAGGGGCGGGTTTCAAGGTCTACCGAGTCAATATGATCAAAGACAATCGACGCCTCGTAACGTTCTACGTGCTCCTGCATCTGTTGCATAAGCGCGGGGCCCTGTAAACCCTCGGGACCCCCTGGCCAATTCTCAACCTCGGTTGTTGTGGTTAGCTGACCACCCTGTTGCATACCTGTGATAACGACGGGGCAAAGGTTCGCTCTCGCTGCGTAGACCGCGGCCGTATAGCCGGCAGGTCCAGACCCCAAAATGACTAACCGATGGTGTTGAGATGTACTCATTCGCGTGGATTTTCCATGAAGAATTAAAACTGGCGGGGAGGGTAGCGCATTCTGTAGCGTTTCGAAATGGGACAGCCTCATGTTCCAACGAGAACAGCGAGCTAAGTAATTGAAAAATAGATGGAATTTTATGAAAATTGAGTTTTTTCTTTATGATATGATGCGACAAACCGGTAGGGGGAAAATGCATTGCCGTCCAAGAATGTACCTTCAAAAATAGCGAAGGGAGAGCCAGAGGTCACTGCACCGGGTGCTCTCGCCACGATCGGCTTTTTTACTGGCGTCGCCGCAGCTTGTTTCACGGTATTGAGCCTAACCACCTTTGATTTATCGGATCCGGGTTGGAGTTCCAGTGGCAGCGCTGGTGAACTGATCAACCAGGGCGGAGTTGTGGGTGCTTATCTGGCGGATATCAGCTATTCCCTTGCAGGTGTGTTAGCTGGCGTCATCCCGCTTGCTCTTCTGTTTTGGGCCTATCGGCGCGTCAAGCCGCTACCTACGATTGAGGTAACGCATTCTGACCGAGCTATCGCGATATTTGGTTGGTTGGCATTCCTCGGAGCTAGTGCAGGTTTGGCCACCATGGCACTTCCGATCAGCGAGACGCTGCCGCAGGGGAGTGGGGGTATTGTGGGCACGGCCATCGCAAACTGGTTCACTGCCGCATTCTCCGACCTAGGCGCGAGGCTGCTACTCAGCTTTTGCGCGTTGCTGGGTGGCACACTGGCACTGGATATCGACTGGATTAAGGTTGCCGACAAAACGGGGGCGTTAACACTCGCTGCAGCGGCCTATGTTCGTGGGAAGCTGGATGATCTCAATGATCGCCGCAAGCTCCGCAAGGAAAAGAACAAGCGCAGCATTCAAATTGCAGAGCATGTAGAGAAAGAAAAGCGCCGCGCTCCGCCCAAGATAAAGCCGCCCAAATTATTAGACTCCTCGAGCAAAACGGCCGAAAAAGAGAAGCAACAGCATTTGTTTGAATTACCCGAGCTTATGCCCATGCCACCGCTCGAGCTGCTTGACCCACCGACTAATAGTGGCCCGAGAGGCTATTCCAACTCCGAGCTAGAATCATTGTCACGGCTACTTGAACTTAAGCTAGCTGACTTTGGTATTACAGCAGAGGTGATGTCTGTCTATCCTGGACCCGTGGTAACTCGGTTCGAAATCCAGCCTGCGGCTGGCGTAAAGGTCAGTCGGATCTCGAATTTAGCCAAAGATTTGGCCCGTTCTCTTGCGGTTAACTCGGTACGCGTGGTTGAGGTCATTCAGGGTAAAAGCGTTGTGGGGATTGAAATTCCCAATGCTGACCGTCAGACCGTTAATTTCAGAGATGTACTGAGCTCGACGGCTTTTGATGAGGCGAAATCGCCGCTGACGCTGGCCTTAGGACACGATATTGCAGGAAGCCCCGTGGTTGCCGATCTCGGGAAGATGCCCCACGTTTTAGTGGCCGGTACCACGGGTTCCGGTAAATCTGTGGGTGTGAACTGTATGCTGGTCAGCTTGCTATATAAGGCAACACCTGATGAGCTGCGTTTGATCTTAGTCGATCCAAAGATGCTGGAACTCTCAGTCTACGATGGTATTCCACATCTGCTCACGCCTGTGATCACAGACATGAAGGACGCGGCCAATGGCCTCAGATGGTGCGTAGCGGAGATGGAGCGCCGCTACAAGCTCATGTCGCTCCTTGGCGTGCGGAATCTTGCCGGCTACAACCGCAAGGTCAAAGATGCTGAGAAAGCAGGCACGCCAATTGAAGATCCGCTTTGGATCCCCGATCCAGTGCTGGAATTGACCGGTGAGGAGCAGTCAGCGCCGGCATTGACAACACTGCCGAGCATCGTCGTGGTTATCGACGAATTCGCAGACATGATGATGATCGTGGGCAAGAAAGTTGAAGAGTTGATCGCGCGGATCGCGCAAAAGGCGAGGGCGGCTGGTATTCACCTGGTGCTCGCGACGCAGAGGCCATCGGTAGACGTCATTACGGGCCTAATTAAAGCGAATATCCCCTCAAGGATGGCCTTTTCGGTTTCCTCGAAAATCGATTCTCGCACCATCCTTGATCAGGGTGGGGCGGAGCAATTACTCGGTTATGGCGACATGCTCTATCTTCCATCAGGCTCTAGTACGCCCACTCGTGTCCACGGCGCTTTCTGTTCAGATGATGAAGTTCATCGCGTCGTAGCGGATTGGCGGCGCAGAGGCACACCAGACTACATTGATGGACTCTTGGACGAAGGGGGTCAGACCCCGGTAACGGCGCAAGAACTGCAGTCTGCGGCGTCCTCAGAGGAAGACCCGGAAAGCGATGCCTTGTACGACGAGGCTGTCCATTACGTGTGTAGCAGCCGTCGTGCATCGATCTCGTCGGTACAGCGAAAGCTGCGGATTGGCTATAACCGAGCCGCGCGACTCATCGAAACAATGGAAGCCGCAGGTGTCGTCTCTGCCATGGGAACGAATGGTCAGCGCGAGGTGTTGGCCCCGCCGCCACCGGGTGGTGAGGAGTGACAAAACTATTGAGTCTCTGGCTCGTTTTAGCTGTGCTGGCTCCCACAGCTCAGGCGGCTGAGGACAACTGGCCGCTTCAGGGCCAAAATACGGCCAGTGGTTCATTTAATCA
>CAJWQE010000062.1 GCA_913045375.1 uncultured Halieaceae bacterium
TATCGAGCGCGGACCGCTTCCTGGATTAACGGCAATGCAGTCCGCAGAATTGCGCCACCCTGGCCAGAAGCTCTTCGGCTGTAGTCGTCTATAGCAATAAAGCCACCGATGCCAGTGTTGAGATCAATGAAGCTGACAGCACCAAACATACCTCCGTCGGTATACAGTCCTGGACTTTCAGTTGATATCCACCATCCCATTCCATAGGGGGTAGGATTAATGGGAACCGCACTCCCTTTGTCCACAAACATAGAGTCTATTGAGGCCTGGCTGAGAACTTGACTAGACCCACAATAACCTCCGTTGAGCAAGACTTGCAGCAATTTCGCATAGTCCGACAGACTTGTAATTCCTCCACCTTCAATGTTTGGATTATGTTGACCAACCAGGCTGGCGGGCGTGCCGTCGAATGAGGTGTACGTAAATCCTGAGTAAATAAGCTCTTCGTAGGGATTACCAAAAGTAAATACATCCAGGCCGCATGGTGTACCCAGATACTCGTCGAAGAGTTGATTCCAAGACGAGTTATTGGCTACGCTTGCGGTTACTCCGGCAACCTGCCATTGACTGCCCCCGTAGTCAAAAATGCTACCCGCTGGATGTGTTGTAGGCAGCTCAGTAGAAACAATAAGCTGTCCACATCCCTCAAAAGTCATAAACGGCTGAGAGCTGGCTTGGCAGCCGTGAACTCCACCGGACGCAATGTAGGCCGGAGAGAGTGTCACCCGTAATCCGGGGATACCTGATGTATTGCTTATCATTTGCTCTACAGTACGATCAGCATATATACCACCGAAAGGCAGATACTCGCTAACTGGTTCGCTTATTGAAAAATCGACCGAGGGGTCATCGTCCAATGCCAGTATTGCCATCACAGCAGGTACTTTGCTGGTTGATGCAAGTATCGTGACTAGGTCCTCAGTATGGTCGCCGAACACCGCCGTATGGGTTGTCCCTTCTTTATCCACTAACACGTAGCTAATGCCATCAAGCACTTCGTGGTTATCGAGAAACTCTTGGAATGCAGCGTCTACCGCAGAGTAGTCTGCAGGTGGGAATGGGATTGCGGTTGGTGCCGACAATGACGGCGCCGTGTAATCACCGCCCCCGCCACCTCCCCCACATGCGGTGAGGAGAGCGGATAAAAAAGTAGCCGCCCAGGCTCGTTTGAGATCTGTACCTCTCAGGTACCAAGTTAGATTTACAAATAAGTGCTTTGTGAGCATGGTGATTTCCTTTTTTGTTGTTATCTAGCTAGCTACATTCTTATTTATTGGGCGCTATCTTGTGCGCCTTTGGCAGTTACCCTACCGCCCGATTTCTTGTGAATCAATAGAATGCGACTGCCTCACCTGTGCACTGTATACCTCCGCGACTAAAAAATTTGGCGGCTGCAAATATTTATCGATATACTCCGCGCCTCTGACAGGGCTTGTTGGAAAATGGGGCTATAGCTCAGCTGGGAGAGCGCAACACTGGCAGTGTTGAGGTCGGCGGTTCGATCCCGCCTAGCTCCACCAATTAATATAGGCGTCTCAGCCTAACATCCCTGATTTATAAGCATTTTTTGTTTATTCTTTAGTCTCGATTGACTAATTTGTCGGTCGTGAGATACAACGAAGATCCGACGTATAGTAAACACGGCAGCTGGTGGCCGACTCAAAGGGTGGGCAGACTCAACCCTAGATACGATTGTTACGAAGGTATTGAGCTTGAGACAACCTCCTCAAGGATCTTAGAGAGCGTTAGGAAGCAGCCCCCATAGTAGATAACCTGTTTCAGAACCTCGCCTAATGTACCTGCTTATAGGGATTTCGCTTGGGTAAACATTACGATGCAGAATAATAGACTTCGTTCATATTTCTTTATTCTCGCACTGTTTTTTTTGAGTGCTTGTGGCGGTGGAGGTGGCGGTTCACCCAGCGATAACAATCTTGCCCCTTTTATCACCAATTCATCGACCGACTTTAATGTCAAAGAGAATCAGACTGAGGCTTTTACAGTCATTGCCGGCGATCCGGATGGAGACGCGATCAGCTTTTCATTGTCCGGTACTGACTCTTCAAAACTCTCGATCAACTCATCCGGTGACTTGTCTTTTATTTCAGCACCCGATTATGAAAATCCATCTGATGCGAACACAGACAACGACTATGAATTCAGCGTTTCGATTTTCGATGGATCGCTCACAGCCTCAGAAGGTTTCACCATCACCATCACCGATGATCCGTCCGATAATCCGGACACAGACCCCACTTGTGGCGTTTACATCGTCGACGGCGACATCGCCATACAGAATGCCGAGCAGTGTGAAATGACGAGAGGAGGGTTCTTTAGAGAATTCATTCAATACATCCCACAGTCAATCAACGAAAACGGAGAGAATGCACCCATTGTTTTTGTAATGCACGGATACACAAGCTACGACGATTGGATTTTTAATTATTCAAATTTTCAAACCCAGGCCGATGAGCACGGCTTCATTTTGATTTACCCACAAGGCACCATCTATCAACCCACAGGAGAAACCCATTGGAACGCCGGCTGGACCCCCCAAAGCACGACCGATGACATCGATTACATTGACTCCATCATCGATTACTTAGATGGCAATTATCTGGTGAATCTCAAACGGATCTATTCAACAGGGATGTCAAACGGTGGGATGATGAGTTATGTTTTGGCATGCCAGTTAAGCTATCGAATTGCAGGCATTGCCTCTGTGACCGGATCCATGGCCAATCAAACGTTCGATGAGTGCGACCCAAAACATCCCATGCCCGTCATGCAAATCCATGGTGCCATGGACACCATAGTTCCCTATGAAGGGCGTGAAAACAGGAAACCCATTGATGATGTCATGGAGTACTGGGTGAATTACAACGGTTGCAACATGACGCCATCTGAAATCATCATTGAAGACAATGATGAAGATGGAATGGGCGGCGCGCTTTCGGTCTATAGTGGATGCCTAAATGATGTGTCAGTAGAGCTTTATTACCTCCATGGTCTGGGTCATGAATGGCCAAGCATTAAAGGCACACGAGTATTTGATATTGATTCTGCCAGCGTCATTTGGGAATTTTTCTCGAAATACGATGTTTATGGATCGATGGAGTAGGCTGCATGAGCCGAAACAGGTACTCCAGCTACGCAACAAATATCGTCACTTGTATCCGTAATGTATGTGCGTGGGAACTGCACATGCCTAGAAAGATGTTTACCCGTCCCCAGCTGCCTAGCACTTAATTTGTTGACACTTCAAAACCCTCTCAAAATCTCCGTCTGTTCCTATAGATATATAGGGGGTGGGGTGGTGGCCCCCTGCCCGGTGGGTCCTTTTGATTCTTGGTAACACAAATTGGTAACACATTTAGGCTTTTCTGAGGCTTGCCACTGCTGTAGGCCACGTAAAATAAAGGGCTAGAAGAGGTAGAAAAACTAGTTGACCCCGCCTAGCTCCACCAATCCCCTGCTTCGGAAGTATTCGGGAATCCTCTCTACTCAAATCACTGACTCGCAGCGTCTGCTGTGTCCGATACCCGCAATTTGCCTGACACTACAAAACACACGTTTTTATCAATTCACAAACGGTTTTTGACATATCGTGACTTAACGCATTGTTGCTGGAATCCGAATAGTCTGCTGCTACTTGCCTATTTAGATACTTGGAAATACGCTCAAAGAGAAACTTTCAAATACGGGATGTTACTCACATGCTGAGATACTTGATAACCGGCCTTTTGGTATCAATTGTGGCGTTACTTCTCTCATGTGGTGGCGGAGGCGGCAGCGACACTGGCAGTGAAAGCGCCGGGAGCGTTCCGCCACCCAGTCCGGGTGACGGTACAAGTCCCGACGTTAACAATCCCTCAGCGGGATGCAGTGCCAACACTGGATTGCTGACTGAAAGTGGCGCCTATCTGTTTCAATTTAATAACATTGAGCGTGCTTACCGAGTTCATGTACCCGAGAACTATGAAAGCACCTCAGCCAGTCCCCTCGTAATGTTATTTCATGGATGGGGAGGCGGTCAGAATGAGTTCGTTGGCAACGCGACGGTGACCAGTGAAGCGGATCAACAGGGCTATATCCTGGTTGCGCCTGTGGGCCTTGGCTCGGGTGAGCCCGATAATTCCTTTAACTCATGGACCTTTAGTGGATCCGCCAATGGACTTGACGGTGATGGCGGTAATGGCATCGAAGGCGCCATATGCGATTTTAATAACACACCTGACTATAGGTATGACTCATGTGATGGTATCGCGGAGAACAGCTGCTCCTGGACGCATTGCCAGCAAGACGATGTTGCATTCACTGTCGCGCTGCTTGAGCACGTTGGTAACCGCATGTGCGTGGATACAGATAACGTCTTCGCCAGCGGTGGTTCAAACGGAGGCATGTTTACCTGGGAATTGGGACAGAACCCCTTGACGGCACCTTTGTTCAGAGCGATAGCACCGATCATTGGATTGCCCCACCGGGGCTACCTGAACGGTAAGGGTAAAAATGAGGACATGCCCGCGTTGCTCATTACTGGCCTCAATGATTCCACAGTACCACCCGGTGACTGGGAAGATGATAACTTTACCACCACGAGTAATGGCGAATCCTTTTTCTATACAGGCGCTACTGGAATTACGCAGAGCTGGGCAGAGTCGCACGGCTGTGATGTGACGAACAACGCCGTTGTCTTCGATACTGGAGCCGGCGACGTCGACTGTCGTACTTATTGCTCGAGTGACTCGGGCTGGCCTCGAGTTTTGGATTGTCGCTCTGATATGGGTCATACCTACCAGTTCAGTTGGACTTGGCCACTCATCTTAGAATTTTTTGACGCGCACTCGCTCTAATTGGGGCTATCTAGGCAGACCAGCCCCGACTGCCGGTCACGTTAAAGGTTCAAGATTTGTTTGAACTTAATTTTTCATATCCCGACTAGCCCCACCAAATTGAAGCTCCTCACTCACATCTCCCGAATTTCGAATATCGCTCGTCCGAAATGGATATAGCGTATCGATAGGTGCGTATTGGTAGTCCAGAGCGTCTAGGCGCGTTGTGCCAAACCAATCGCCTGGTGCATCAACCACCATGATGGTTTTTGCATAACCCGTCTCGTCAAAGCCCCGTCGAAAGTGAACACGGGACTTCACGACAAATACGTCGTAGTCGTCGGGAGTAAGGCCTTCAATTCGCAGTGGCGATAGCGTTCTGATTTGGGTGTAGGTGGGAACAAGGAATAGTAAATTATTGTCCCCGAATTCAATTATTGCGATCTCGTCATAACCCCAGCCCTCACCAAAGTATTTGACCGTCCCTTTGATGCGGACAGGCTTGCCAGCTTGCTCACCTGTGAAGCCCCCGACAGACATATCGAAGGCATCGCCTGATTTGGCCTGAGTTGCGCTCAGTGCGGAAAGGGCGTGTTCATCGCGTAACGCCGCATACATCATGTTACTGACACCCTCATCCATCAATGCTTTCAGAATCCACGTTGCATCCCCGGGCCGATCCGAATAGTCACCTAGAACCACAGGTGTGGCGCCCCCTTTCATTGCCTGTATCGTCTGCTTTGCAGCGGCCTTGGGCTTAGGGAAGGCGCCATTGGCAAAGGGCTCTCTTACGCGCCAAATGAACTCTGACATATCGTCCGCTATTGCGTCAGCCAACTCCTGATCTTCATTAGTCATGACGTGCACCGTTGCGCCAAGGTCTGGCACGTCTGACCAGGGAAAGCCATAAAACACGCTGACAAAGGCGTCAGGCTCTCGCGCCTCCCAGCGGCGCGCTCGCTCCATGATATCCATCGACGGAGACTGCCCTGTCCATTGGAGAACACTGGCGGTAATAACGGGCGGCTTTCGTGTGGCCGTCGTCGCGTTGTAGAGACCCTTTAAACTTCGATAGAGGAACCGCGCTGAGCGCTCGCCTTGCAATGCCGCGTCGTAATGCGGGTATCGTTTGGTAACGAAGGCAGCATTGGCCCACTGCAGAAATTGCTCGTCCTCATTGCCGTGCAAGTCGAAAGAACCCGCAATGGGGATATCGGGTCCAACGATTTGCCGAACGCGCCGTGCTATCTCGGCTTCCGGTCGGGGAACGCCTCTTACGGCCATGGCGCCGTGAAGCGCAAGATACACACCGTCAACGGGCATATTGGCTTTGAGGTCATCAGTGATGATCGTCATGAAATGCTCGAAGCTTTCTCGACTTTCCCAGCTTCGAGAGGAGCCACCGTAAACTCCATCGGGCGAGTTGATCCCGATTACCTGAACATCAGGGTATTCGCGTGCGGCATGCACAAAGCCGCCAATAAATCCTCGTTCACGGTCAATGAGTTCGTCGCCCTGTACGAAGGGAACGCGCCACGCTCGGTCCTCAATTTGAGTGTCTCCCCCGGGACAGAATGTGCACGTTTCCTGCATGTATGTGATCACCGCGAGCTTGTGAGGCTCAGCGCTCGTCGAGGGTGGAGCGTGAGTGAAAAACGTGAGCAATAAAACTGCGACTGCTTGGCGTAGGACGGCGTTGCAATGATTCGTCATGACTTCGCTCCTTTAATTCGGTGCTTTTTCTATATGCCAGCCCGTTCTAAAAACTTCCCGCGACATTTTTTATAGTAGCGGAGTCGCGATCTCGTGTGCCTCGCCGAATTGTCAGTTGCCTGACATCAAATTTTTACCGGCCTTTGTGCATGGCTTTTGTATCCTGGTATCCCGCTCTGCTTCTCCTTGCTAGACCTGACTTCTCCTCTGAATACTAGACTGCAGGGAAAGTCATTGTTTTCAACTATGCTAGGTGTCATTTCCGGCTTTGGGAACCCCCTGCACGCAGGAGGACATTTTTCTCCCTCGCAAAGCCAATAGCACACAGAGCAGGGTCCCAATTGGAAATAACCACGGCCAAGCCAGGAGTGGTGTGTTTGCGGTCGTTGGAAGCATCCAGTGGAAGAGCTCGGGCTCGTTAATGATCAGTACGCCGAGCATGCTCAGGGCGACGGCTGGTGCCAAACCACCGACGTTAAAGCGTGTGCTCAGGATACTTAGCGCGAAGAGGCCGAGCATAGGGCCCAGTGTGTAAGTCGTCATCGAGAAGGCGAGGGTGATCAGATCGCCACTGTTTCGCGAGAATTGCCAGGCGGTGAAGCCCAACACAAAGCCCCAAATGATGACTAGGCCCCTCGATACCCGAAGGTAATGACTATCATCACTGTCGGGTCGCACAAAAGGTTTGTAGAACATGGTGACTGAAATCTGAGCGAGAGCCGCGAGGATAGAGTCGAGGCTTGAAATGGCAGCACTGAGAATGCCTGCGATGAGTAAGCCGCGAACGCCCACTGGCATTTCGCTAATGATGAAGACTGGGAAGATGCGATCGCCTTTTTCATCCACTAGCGACGCAAGCTCTGGTGCAAGTGGATTGAGTGTATAAAAGGCGTACAGGCCCACACCGACGAGAAGCATCAACGCGGGGATGGTCTCGCCCGCGATGCTCCATAACAGCGCTTTCTTTGCTTCGCCTTGGTTTTTGCAACAGAGCAGTCGCTGAGTAAACAGGTGATCGGTCCCGTACACCGAGATACCTTGAAACGGCAGTGCAATGAGAGCCGCCCAGAACGTAAATGCCACGCGCGGGTCGCTACTGAAATCGAAAACCTGAAATTTCTCGGCGGTACTCCCCATCTCAGAGAGGGTATGCCAGCCGTCGGGCAGTGCGCCGGTCATCACCACCAGCGCAGCCACTGCACCGGCGATCAAAATGAAGAATTGGACTACGTCGGTCCAGATGACAGTAGCGACACCCCCCATCCACGTCCACAGAATGGCAAAAAGAGCGATTACGGTGATGCTCTCGGCCATGCTCCAGCCCGTCAGCAGCTCAAACACCAGTGCTGTGGCGTACACGCGAACACTTTGACCCAGTATGCCGCCAACGATGAAAAGCCCAGCGGTCAAGCGCCCAATGCCCACGCCGAGTCGGTCGCTCATGTAGTCATAGGGGCTGTAGTAGTCGGCTTGGTAATAGCGTGGGATTAGATAACGGGCGATCAGCAAGCGCGCAATCACGCCACCGATGGCGAGCTGCAGGTACGTGAAATTACCGTCGCTGGCAAAGGCAATTGCCGGAACGCCAATAAAGGTAACGGCACTGATGGTCGTGGCGATAATAGAGGCGCTGACTGCATACCAAGGGATCTGCCGACCCGCCAAGAAGAAGTCATGCGTTGTCTCTTGTTTGCCTTTCAGTCGGTGACCAATCCACGTTGTGACCGCGACATAGACCGCCACGATGAACCAGTCGAAAACAGAAAAATCCATTACATCGCTTCTTAGAGGGTTAGATGGTTCGCGTCGTACAGCATGCCATGAGTTACTTCTCGGCTCACTAGGCATTCGTTCCTCATAGCTTTCGTTTAACAAAGCTCCCGTTTCACAAAGCATTCGTTTCCCAAATCACTAAATAAAAAGCTGTTTCGACTGTGCATGCACTTGACTCGAGATGGCGCCTGATAGAGGGTAGAGGTTCATGGAGGGCTACCGTGAAGCCAATGAAAACAGGGACAAAGATTGCGTTAGTAGCGGCCGTAATTGCGGCGCTGACCGCACGCTATTGGTTCTACCTGGCAGCGGAAGTTTCGCTTCCCGCGGATCGTACTGGCTTCGTCGTTGTATTCTTGGGCGCGGCCGCATTGGGTGTTTATGCCTTGATTAAGCGAACGAGCTGGTTGGGAGCGATCCCTGCTGTTTTCGCCATTGTTGTCGGTGCTTTCTTACCCTTTACCGTGTCCATCAGCACACAAATCGTCGAGCGCGATTCGGTGATTGAAGTGGGTGATGAGATGCCGCAGTTCACATCGATCGACGGGCGAGGGCAGGCGTTTGACTCCGCGTCACTCAATGGGCATCTGGTACTCATAAAGTTCTTCAGAGCACATTGGTGACCCTACTGTGTCGGCGAGTTACGTCGACTGGAAGAACTACGCGCAGAGTTCGACAAGCGCGGCGTTAAAGTCCTCACCGTGAGTGTTGATTTACCGGAGGTCATTGCGGACCGACGCCATCTCCATGGTTTGCAGGCGACCATGCTGTCTGATCAGCAACTTACCGTTACGGATAAGTTTGGACTACGAAACGAGGGTTTTCATTCGGCGCCAGGTAGTGAGGAAGCCGAGGCATTGCCCGTGCCAGCAACACTGTTGATTGACCAGTCTGGCAAAGTTGTTTGGATAGATTTGTCGGCAGACTACCAACGACGCTCTGACCCCTCGGTCGTACTGGCTGCCATGGAAGCGCACTTCGATATCGCCGGCGATTAACCGGCGCGTTTAGATCGACGCTCCATACGTTTACGATTCCAGATGAACTGCAAAAGTCTGAGCGGGTTCTTTCTCACTTTCCGCCAGATAAGCCGCTTCATGGCGGGTGTGCTGTCGTAATTACCTTCTCGTTGTCCGTGACCGGTGTGTATCGGGAGGTTTGGGACGTCTACTTCTTCAAGCTCAATACGCAGCGACAGTGTGCGCGTTTGCGGCAACAAACACGTCTCATCGGTGCAGGCTTGGAAAGTTATATGTACTGAAATTTCTACCTCCCGCTCATCAATGGGACGACACTCGCTCACCAATTCACCCACTGGGTAAAGTGGAATTGCCAAGTCAACCGTGCCGCTCCACACATTCAGATCGATATTCAATGCTTCTAAATGCAGTGGCGTTGTTGGAGGTACTTCCATCGGAAGCGTTACCAATCCATCAGGTCCCTCGACTCGAATTTTCGTGGCGGTCAAACCTTGTGGTACGGGCTCTCCGTAGATATGAAGGCCCTCGGGGAGATCAAATGTCGTGACCAGTTGCCTGACAATGCCTTGCCGCAAACTCCCATTGCCGCCGTGCAGCGCCGCTGTTATTCGTATGCCATCCTCACTACTTTCAGCGCGCGGCGCGGTCTCATCGATGGTGATGTGTCCTAGGGCTGCATCGATAAGCATTTCGGGGCTTTCACGTTTCTTGTACGAGTCGTGAAAGAATTTTGAGATGACCGTTCCGTCTTCATCGCAGACGAATACGCCCGGGTAGGGAATGCCGAAGAGGAAGGCGTCCTTTTTCGATAGCTGCTCGTTGAGTAACCCGTATTGTTTTATGACCCGGGAGTCGGTATCTGAAAGCAGCGTGTATTGGACTCCCTGCTTTTGTGCGAATTCAGCCAGTGTTTCCTGATCGTCGTACGACAGGGCATACAGCTTGATGCCGGCAGCCTCAAACTTATCAAATGCATCTCGCAACTCACCTAGCTGCGTCCAGCAAGGGGGTCACCAAACAGCGGAGCGGTAGAAAACCAGTGCAGCTTTGCTCTGGCCGCGATCCTCGTGGAAGTTAATGACGCGTCCGAAAGCATCAGGCAGGGAAAAATCGGGAAGTCGATTGCCAATGGCGGGGCCGGTGGGTGCATCCGAAGGGAGGCTCGCACGAACCGGGTGACCTACGGGTGCTGGTGCATCAAATCCGAGTTCGTCGCGTTCCGCTTTCATGACTGCAATGTGCCACAACTCATCGAAGTCTTGAATAGAAACGGGGAGCAATTATCGATAGCGGGTATTATCTTTCTAGGTGCTTAATACTTGGGGGGTGACAGGTTGCTGTCAGGTCGCTGTCATCACCCTGGCGGTCACCGATTTAAATCTTTTTGATTCAATCCCAATCACCAGAGCGCAGAAAGGACAGGTCAGTGATAAAAAGCCTTAGAACCAAGCACCATTACTCGCAGGAGCAACTCGCGCAGATGTCAGGTCTGAGCCTCCGCACAATTCAACGTGTTGAGTCAGGTCAAAGTGCGAGCCTTGAAACACTGAAATCCCTTGCTGCGGTCTTTGAAATTGATGTCGATACGTTGAAGGGAGACATAACGGTGATTGATAAGAAGTCAGAGGAGTGGGCTTTGGCCCCGGCATGGGTGAAGTTTGGGTTTTGGGGAATCCGTGATCGGCGCGTGGCGATACGGTTTGAGATCTTTTCTCTGGTGTGTGGCTTTGTTGGAAGTTCGGCGGCCTTGTTTTATCCAGTTGCTGCTGGTGCGCCACTTTTCTTTCTAGCAGCCTATTGCTACGCAGTTCAGATTCGGTGGGTTGACAACAAGGGACTCTGGACCTGAGCAGTGCCTCTCGACGCAGGCCCGGTTGTTGATGTTGTTCGCAAAATCGAGTTAGTCAGTCTCCGGGGAGAATATCTCCTCAATGGGAAGCCCAAATAGCGCCGCAATCTTAAACGCCAGCGGCAAACTCGGGTCGTATTTGCCCTTTTCAATCGCGTTAATGGTTTGTCGGGTGACGTGCAGCCGATCTGCGAGATCCGCCTGCGTCCAATCGCGATCCGCCCTCAGTACCTTGAGTCTATTTTTCATTCACTTGTGCGCCACAACCACAGGGTTGTTACTGACAGGATGTAAGAGATACCGATGACAAATAAGACATTGGCTGGTTGTGTGCTAGCGAGCACCTTGGCTTGCGGGAGGGCACCATAGATAACGGTCAGCACCATGGTTATACCCAAGGTTAGTGCCATGGCTTCAAGATGCGTTTGTCGCTGAAGTTCATCCATATTCTTTAGGTGTCGAAAAAAGCTGTAGAGCATCAAGCCGCCCACGATTAGATTTGCAGCGATGGCTAAAAAGGTGACTGCAACATCAAAGTCCCAAAATGTGCTTGGACCAAATGACATGAGAGCAGTGCTCCCGACCCAGGCACCCGTTGCGAGGAACAGTTGGGTAGTAGATTTTTTGAGGCCTGCCTGTAGCGAGGTCTCTGTGCGTGTGTCGGCCATGTATTGTTACCCTTACAAAATGTTAAGTATGCTTTACATATTACGTCGAGCTTTTCGGGAAGTAAAGTAAGCTTTACATATTATCTTTTTGGTAGCGTGTTACTCAGCGAAGCCCAAAAAAGTGGCTGCTTCATCAACAGTTTTGCGCTCCGATACGACCGCGTTGGCTGGGAATGAGTCATCGGGCCACCCGAGCGCTACTGCCTTCATGATGACCTGATCATCGGAGATATTGGCGTGCTCTCGAACAACAGGGGACTGCATAATTCCCTGGCTATTGATGACCGCTCCGAGACCTCTGGACCAAGCGGCGTTGACCAGCGCCGTGGTGACCGCACCGCAGTCAAAGGCTGTGTCGTCACTGTCTGCTAACACCGCATCGTAGGTAATGATGATGCAGACAGGTGCATCAAACTGTCTGAACCCACGAAGCACCCAATCCTGACGTTTTTCTGTGTCCTCACGGGCGATATCCATTGCGGCGAATAACTGTTTTGCTACGCCTACTTGTCGATCTCTGTGTTGCCCCGCAAATGGAGAGCCAATCCGAAATTCCCGCGAGTGAGGAATGCCTGCTAGGTTGCGCTCGGTATTACCTTTGCGGATACGATCCAGAACTTCGCCAGTTACGACAGTGAAGTTCCAGGGCTGAGTATTCATGGAGGAGGGCGAGCGCATCGCCAGTGCCAAGACTTCTTTTATCAGGGACTCAGGAACTGGGTCCGGCTTGTAACCCCGAATACTCCGCCGGCCTAAAACTACCTCGTCATAATGCACCATTTTTCTCCTTTAACCTTCGCCACAGTCAACCTAAACCAAACTCGCTGCAAACGGTACAAACATTGGATTTTAAGTCTTGTGCTTGATCTGACAGCGCAGTAGCTTCTTGGTGCCAACAAAGGTTTCGATGCTGTATTCAGGAAATGTATTAGGCTGTCCCGAGCCTTTTTCATCTCTAATTACATTAATAGCTACAGAGTCTGTAACTGGTCCGCTCGGTAACGGCTAAGAAGTGCGAACAAAATTGCCGCAGTTTCAGCGTCAATTTCACCGTCCACCCTATGCGATCGAAAATGCAGTTGAAAAGCTTCCAGTGCAGCCCTTGTTTGATCATCCCAGACAGTAGTTGCTTCAACGCGGTAACCATAAATCGACAAGGCTTTTTGAACGGTCTCAACGGTCGGCAGCTCAGTGGAAAAATGGCTCAAAAAATTAGTCGCGACTGTTTCATCGTACCAGGCGCCAATGCCCGCCTGGTGTAGCCTCTGCCAGGGAAATCGCGGACCTGGGTCGACCTTACGACCCGGTGCAATATCGCTGTGGCCAACAACATTGGTAGGGTCTATATCCGGGTGTCTAGACAATATTTGCTTGATTAACACAATGAGTTGGTCAATTTGATCGTCAGCATATGTGGGAAACGAACACAGGATGTTCCGGCCAAGCAACTTATAAGCGTCAGACTTTTTCTGTTGTAAACAACGGCCAAGATTGACGACTTCGATGCCAATAGATTGATCATTTAAACCACTTTTACCGCGCCAAAAACTCTGTCCCGCATGCCATGCTCGCCTGTTCTCATCGACAAGCTGATAAGTTTTCAGCTTCCCATGTGGGTATGAACTATCGTTAGATTCTGGAAGCAAGTAATGAGCACTAACGGGATTTGACGAGCGCTTCGTTAGTAACTCCAGAGAGTCTGCAAAGTTTTCGGAGGTATAGTGAATGACGATCATCCTGACTCTACTGTTCTGATTTTCGGACTCTATGAAAGTCGCGTTCGACCCTGTGATGCAGCCTGTCAGGCTGACCATCATGACGAGGCAATAAAGTCTGAAATTCATAAAAGTATCATCCCGTTTTTGAGAGTGGCGTGTCGCATTGCTGAATCCGAGGGCGTACCAGTTCAACTCTCTAATGAAATAATGTACCTCAACATTAGGCTGTTGCTACGACTTGAAACCGTCCGTCCGGCACTTGTGGGACGTTTGTGTGTTTTATATCCCGGCTACTAGAGCTCATGTCGGGCAATATTGATTTTATTTGAAGACCTGTGGCGGCAGGCACCTGGGCAATTGAGGCTTACAAACAGGTTAAAGCCATATGTGTGCATTATAGTCGCCCAAGTACTTCTCAAAGACCGCATGTGTTGACAGGTTCTGCAGATGAGCGAAGGTTCTAGGGTATGCAGTCTCCGCGTCGTGGCTAATGCAGTGGAGGTCGACGGAGTCAAGTCTGTTTTGCATCAACCTCTCTCGCAGGAATTGGCTGAAGTCGCAGGCAAACGCTATGTCGGCAAGCGTCATTTCGTCACCGACTAGGAATCTATTGTGTTGCAGGGTTTGCTCGATTCCGGCTGAAAAAAATTCGAATGCTTCGGCCATGCGGTCATATTGATAAGTCGTCATTTGATCCATTGCAAGCAGATACTCTTGAGCTTCACGACTGAAAACCAGAATGCTGTCTAGAAAGCCATCAATGCGGGATGCTTCAGTAACATCCCGCCCGTAAAGCCCGATAGCCTGATCTCCCAGTCGGGCGACCGCACGAAGGATGCTGTTTGATTCAAAGATACCCACGTTACCGTCCTTACTGAATCCAGCGGGAACCGTTCCAAAAGGGTGAGCGAGCATGAAAGCGTCTGTTTTGAAGAGCGTTTGAGAGAATCCTCTTCTCGACTCGCGTGCGGCTGGGTTACCGGAGTGCCTCTCGTGGTCCTCAAGCAGACGCGCTTGATGATCCCATAACCACTTGTCTAGGTTGCTGGGTTTGTCTCCCGCAACCTCAATTTGTAGATTGAGTAGGTCCGCGGCAATTAATGCTTTCCAAACGCGAGGATTCGGCAAGTAAGAAAAAACCTTCAACACGGGCTCAGACATAGGAGGTGACCTCAGTTTCTGCACGAGCGGTCGAACCAACTTAGCAGAAGGGACAAGCGTGCAGAAAGTGAACGACGCTCTAAATTTGCAGGCTCAAAAAAACGCGAAATAAAAAAATGTAAATATTTACAAAAAAGTGTTGACAGCCTGTTTCCGATGTTCTTTACTGAA
>CAJWQE010000063.1 GCA_913045375.1 uncultured Halieaceae bacterium
TGGTCGCCTTGCAGATGCAGGGCACCAGGTTGCGTGCTTGGGTGGACCCGGTGACCGGGAGGAAGCAGCTGCTTTGCTGGACGGACTACCAGTACTTAACTGGGTGGGCAGCTACCCTTTGGGTGTGAGCGCTGGCCTTGTAAAACGGGCTGTCGGAGTAATCGGTGTAGACACTGGGCTTACGCACATGGGCATTGCGGCAGACATTCCGACCGTCGCGCTGTTTGGCTCCACCTGTCCTTATCTTGAGACGGGTCGCGATAATGTCAGAGTGATTTATCATGGGCTCGAGTGCGCACCCTGTAAGCGAAGTCCTACATGCGCGGGGCGATTTGATTGTATGGTGGGTATCACGGCCGATGAGGCCCTGAGCGCCTTTAACGAACTGGTCTAGAAGCATTTGGGCGCGAGATCAGGACAACCGAGAGAGTGATATCGGATGACGAAGCTTCCTAAATTCAGTGATGCCAAAGTACTGGTCATCGGTGATGTCATGCTCGACCGTTTTTGGCACGGTGCGGCGACGCGCATCAGCCCGGAGGCGCCGGTGCCCGTTGTGAAGGTAGCGGGTGTTGATGACAGGCCAGGTGGCGCTGGGAATGTGGCCATTAACCTTGCGGCGCTGGGTGTGGAAACGACGCTGTCAGGTCTGGTCGGTGACGATGAGCACGCAAAGCAACTCCGCTCAGCGGTTGAGGCAAAGGGCGTCCGGTGGTCGGTTATGCCTTGCCCGGCAGATACGATCGTCAAATTACGTGTGCTTAGCCGGAATCAGCAGCTTATTCGCATGGACTTTGAGGCGCCGCTCGATGACTACGCGGACGAGTCGTTTTTGCAGTATGCGAGTAATCTAATTGCCGAACACGATGTGGTGCTACTGAGCGATTACGCGAAAGGTACGCTGACGAATATCGAGGCGCTTATCAGCGCATGTCGCGTCCTTAATACGCCAGTTTTGGTCGATCCAAAGGGTGCGGATTTCTCTCGGTATGCCGGGGCAACACTCATCACACCGAACCTCTCTGAATTTGAAGCCGTCGTTGGTGCCTGTCATCAGGACGATACGGTTATTAGCGCCAGAGCACGGCATCTTTGCGAGCAGCACGGGTTCGAGGCAGTTTTGGTGACTCGCAGTGAGCGCGGCATGACCTTGCAGTCGAAAGAAGGCGAGCCTCTACACTTGCCAGCCTTGGCGCGAGAGGTGTTCGATGTGACGGGAGCGGGTGATACGGTTATTTCGGCCATGGCAGCCGGTCTTGCCAGTCAGGATAGCTTTGAGAACTCGACTCGCTTAGCCAACGTGGCTGCAGGCTTGGTTGTGGGCAAGGTGGGCACTGCAACAGTAACGCGCGAGGAACTACAGGGTGCCTTGCTGCAATCCGAGGGTGATGTCCAAGACCTGCCTGCTTTCGGTGTCGTGACAGAGCAAGAAGCAGTAGCGGCTGTGGCGAGACTCAAGGCGGAAGGGCAGCGAGTCGTAATGACAAACGGGTGTTTTGATTTATTGCACCCGGGGCATGTCACCTACTTAAGCCAGGCTGCAGCGCTCGCAGACGTGTTGATTGTGGCTGTTAATGACGATGCCTCGGTGACTCGTTTAAAGGGCCCGGATAGGCCTATTAACGGCATCGACTCGCGTATGTCGGTGCTGGCCGGACTCAGGTCAGTGAGTTACGTCGTACCGTTTTCCGAAGACACGCCAGCGCGCTTGATTGAGGCGATTTCACCTGACGTGTTAGTCAAGGGTGGGGATTACACCATTAAAGAGATAGCGGGACACGAGCACGTGCTGGAAAGCGGTGGCGAAGTGATCATCCTCGAATTTGTCGAAGGTTTCTCCACCACCGCTACGATTAAACGCATCAGCACCGATAGCTAGTGCCATTTGGTGCCGATCAGCGCGCTTCACCGATTAATATAAGCACGCCCCATGCCGGCATCTTCAGGGAGGTAACGTTCGAGTAGCTTACTTTGACGACTCTCCATCGAGGTAAGTTGGCCTTCGATGACGACGGCAGTCGCGTAGCTCGTTACCTCCAGCGGATCACCGCTCCAAACAACGAGGTCGGCAGAATTGCCAACCGCCAAGACGCGACTTCTTCCGCCGAAAACTTCGGCTGGGGTAGTGGTCATTGCCTGCAGCGCTAGATCGTAATCCATGCCATAGGCCACAGCAGTGCCTGCTCCTTGACGGATTTTTCGTGCGTTGTGCGTTTCGTCACTAGTAAACATGACCGTTACCCCGGCGTTACTCAGTAACGCGGCGTTATCCAGTCGTGAGCCTAGCGAGTCAAAATCAGCTGGCAGGTTGTCCAAACCATTAACCATCACGGCGATATCCGAGTCTGCAAGCTCGTCGGCCAGCATCCATGCCTCCCGGGCGCCCACAATCACAGCGTTGATGTCGTGTTCATCGGCAAATCCAATGACCTGTTTGATATCAGCAGCGCGATTAGCCGCAAACACAAAAATTCCGTCTGATTTCAGTCGCTTCAAAACAGCGCGACCCGCCTGTGTGAGGTACTCCTGTTCACTGGCGCGCCCGTCGAGATCAGCCATAGCGCCCTCGAGCAGCATCCAGTGTGCAGCCCTCGAACCACCCACTTTTCGCGAGGAGTAGCCGTCAACGTCAATGAATACAGTGTTGTCTCCCGAGAAGCTGTCAAAGCCGCCATCAAAATCAACCAGTGATCCGACACCTGCAATGGAGTACTGCCCGCCGGTAGCCGCCAGCAGGGTATAACCAAAGCCCTCAGTTCGAGTGATGGCATGTAGACTCGAGAGCGGGGAGTATGCGCGGCGAACGTCAAACTCGACATGGAGCTTACTGAGTGGCGTTTCGCTGACTGAGCTATCTACTGACTCTCTGACTGCATTGACCTCTACCAGACCCGTTGTGGTTGCTCCGGCAAACATCGCCGGGGTTATGATGGCGCCATTCGCGTCGATGACACGATCCGCATCCCCCGACAAGTCGCTTCCAATGGCGGTGATTTCCCCGTCTTCGATCAGGATATCGGCGGCCTGAAGCGTTCCCATGCTGCCCATAGTAATGATAGTGGCATTGTCGATTCGCAAGCTGTCGGCACTCGCGCTGATGCTCTGTAGAGCCACAGCAAGCGCTGCTAATACAGGCATTTTTTTCATTGTGAGACCTCCAAAAGCTGGCCCAGCTCAAAGTCTGATACGGGTTGTAGCGTCGGATCATCGCGGTTATAGCGCTCGACGCCATCGATAAAGACCTGATTGGCTTTCGCATAAACGCTAAAGGGGTTACCGCTCCAGATGACTACGTCAGCCATGAGGCCGGATGTAAGACTGCCGGTCTGATCGTCGATGCCAAGCGATTTTGCTGCGTTCGATGTAATCCACTTGATGGCACGCTCAGGGGCAATGTCCATGCCCGCCTTGTTGCCTCGACTCATGGCTTTTGCCGCCTCCTGATTGAGACGTTGAATGCCCTCGTCAGAGTCGGAGTGAACTACTGAGCAGCTACCCTCGGGCCGATCTACGAGCGCAATGTTTTCCTGAATACCGTCGTAAGCCTCCATCTTGAAGCCCCACCAATCGGCCCAGAGCGCACCACAAACACCGTTTTCTGCCAATTCACTGGAAAT
Organism: uncultured Halieaceae bacterium; assembly: GCA_913045375.1. GTDB lineage: Bacteria > Pseudomonadota > Gammaproteobacteria > Pseudomonadales > Halieaceae > Luminiphilus. The sequence continues at coordinate 3,618 of CAJWQE010000063.1, forward strand.
CTTGTAGGCCTCGACGCCGTGATGAAAGGTCCCCACTTTGTAGTTGAACTCTTTTGCGAGATCCAAGATGGTCATCATTTCGTCCGCCCGATAGCAGTGCATATGGATGATGATTTCGCCATCAAGCACTCCGGCTAAGGTCTCTAACTCCAGGTCACGCTTGGGCTTTTTGGCTTCTTTTTTCTCTTCGTCAGATAGTGCCTCGTACTCCGCGTGTTCATCGCGGTAATCAGTTGCTTTGATCCAGGCAGCACGGTAACCCGCGATGTTACCCATGCGTGTCGATGGACCACTCCCTTTGCGGCCATAAACGCGCTTTGGGTTCTCGCCGCAGGCCATTTTTAGACCATAGGGCGCGTCTGGGAACTTCATTCCCTGATAGGTGACTGATGCCACGTTTTTGAGCGTAACGCCTCGGCCACCGAATAGGTTTGCTGATCCTGGCAGTATTTGCATTGCCGTAATACCGCCGGCAAGGGCGCGGCCAAAGCCCGGGTCCTGCGGCCAAACACTATGTTCAGCCCACACTTCAGCCGTCACGGGCGCAGTCGCTTCGTTGCCGTCAGAGTGCGCGTCAACGCCGGGTGAGGGGTAAACACCCAAGTGCGAATGCACATCAATGATACCGGGGGTTACCCAGCTACCTTCAGCATCGATGATGCGGGTGTCAGAGGTTAATTCGATAGGTGGCTCTCCCACGGAAACAATTTTGCCATCGACAAAGTAGAGACTCGCCGCCTCAAGCCTTTCCCCAGTCCCAGTAAGGACGGTAGCGTTTGTGATGAGTGTTGGCGCGTGGCTGGGCGCTTTGTAGGTGGATGGAAAGGGTGTGTCTGCAGTGCTGACAGACGCTGCAAAGGAGGCCGCAATGAGGGTGCCTGCAATGAGCCCGACTTGGTGCAAATGCTTCATAGAATTTACCTAAGATTTTCGACCGCCAGACAATAGATCCTCCACGCCAATTTGCCAACTACCAAAGGCGGTATGACAGGTGACAATGTCGGGTTAGAGTGGAGGCTCGTGGAATAGTAAGTACGGAGATGTCGATATGCGACGGTTTGTTGATTTATCAATATTCTTGGAGAACGACGTGATTAGCGATCCGCCACCCATGCGTCCCAAGATCGACTACATCCGGCACGACACCGGCGCGGAACAGATGGCCGATTTCTTTGAAGGGCTTGATAAGAGCGAACTGCCTGATAGCGAGGGCTGGGCGATTGAAATGGTACAGCTGTGCACGCACAACGGTACCCACTTGGATGCGCCTTACCACTACCACAGCACGATGAACGACAAGCTTGGCGGTGCTGAGCGAGCCATCACGATTGATGAGGTGCCGCTTGAATGGTGTTTTCAGCCGGGAATAAAGCTGGATTTTCGGGATAAGCCCGATGGCTATGTTGTTACTGCGCAGGACGTAGAGGATGAGTTAGCACGCATTGGTGTAACGCTAGAGCCGCTGAATATCGTTCTAGTCAATACCTCAGCCGGCAAGCGCTATGGTAGCGAGGATTATGTCAACGCGGGTGCTGGCATGGGTTACGAGGCAACGATGTACCTGTTAGAACGTGGCATTCGGGTTACCGGTACAGATGCCTGGAGTTGGGATGCACCGTTTTCTTACACCGCCGAGCGCTACGCGACAGATAAAGACGCCAGCATTATCTGGGAAGGGCACAAGGCCGGCCGCGATATTGGCTATTGTCATTTAGAGAAGATGCACAACCTCGAAGTGCTACCTGACTCTGGCTTTACGGTGAGTTGTTTTCCGCACAAAGTTCGCGGCGGCTCCGCCGGTTGGACCCGCGCGGTTGCTATTATCGACGTAGACTAGCTCGCTTTTTTAATAACCTCGTAGGCATCGAGTGCCCCCTGTCGCGCTGTTTTGTGATCAACAATAGGCGTTGGATAGTTAGTACCCAGTTCAACGCCTGCGCTGGCGAGCGTTAGTGCGGGCGCTTCCCAGGGCGCGTGAATAAATTTCTTGGGTAGTTCTGCGAGTTCAGGGCACCACCGACGTACGTAATCCCCCTCGGGATCAAACTTCTGTCCCTGCGCAATGGGGTTAAAAATCCGGAAGTAGGGTGCAGCATCCGCTCCTGAGCCGGCTACCCATTGCCAGCTGCAGGCGTTGGAGGCGATATCAGCGTCTAAAAGGCAATCCCAGAACCATCGTTCGCCTTCTACCCAGTGAACCAAGAGATGCTTGGTTAAAAATGAGGCGACAATCATGCGGACCCGGTTGTGCATAAAACCTGTTTGCCACAGCTCACGCATACCCGCATCGACAATGGGGTAGCCGGTCTGACCCTTTTGCCACGCTTTGAGTTGAGCTTCACTGTTGTCCCAAGGAAAGGCCGCGAACTGGTCCTTAAATGGCGTGTTGGGCATTTCATCGAAGAGATCGATGAGTTGATAGCAGAACTCGCGCCAGCCGATCTCAGCCAAAAATTTATCAATGGCTGAGCTCCATTGGGGCGCTGATAGCTTTCGCTGTTGTGCCGCTGCCCAGACCTGACGGGGCGATATCTCTCCAAACTTAAGATGCGGAGAGAGCCTGGAGGTATAACGTTTTGCAGGAAGGTCACGGCCTTCTGAATAGTGGGCTACCGGTGCTTCAAGGAATGCATCTAACGCTTCTTTGGCGCCATCCTCGCCCGGTTTCCACAAAGCCGACCACCCGTCTGCCCAATCAGGCATATGGTCTTGGGCGCTGGGTTGAAGTTGCCAGTCGACTAAGGCATCTGTGGACGCCGCTGTCACTACCCAACTAACGTCAGGTAGCGAGACCGGCATCGCTACCGTCAATTTGTTAGCCGCGCGCCAGAACGGGGTGAACACTTTGAAGGATGTACCCGAGCCTGTTAGAACCGAGCCCGGCTCATGCAGCAGTGTTCCGGGATAACGCTTTACCTCCACATTTCTTTCGGTAAATTCCGCGTTAATGGACGCCTCGAGCCCCGCGGACCAGGGTTGATACTGGCGAGAAAAATAGATGGCATCGGCCTGTGTAGACGCCTGTAGCTCAATGAGTGTCTCTACCGTGCTCCCTCGTCGCAAAAGGAGGTGGCCGCCAAGCGATTCGATCGAGGCAGAAAGTGAGGTCAAACTCTCGTGCAGCCACCACTGACTTGCGCCGCCAAAACCCCATTCGCCGGCTACTTGCTCGTCGTAAATAAAAACGGGTAAGACATCACCGCGCTGTGCTGCAGCAGTGAGAGCAGGGTGGTCATGCAGTCTCAGATCTTGTCTGAACAGTAAAATAGTGGTGCTCACGCGGATTTGCTCTCTTGAGAAGGAATAATGTGATCGATGGCGGCTACCAGACGGTTCATCGCCGACTGCTCGACCTTAAGGGTTGCCATTTCGTCAGCGCGAGTTTCACCCTCATTGACGATGACAATGGGTATGCGCAGCTTTTCGGCCATACGGCAAAAACGAAAGCCCGAGTAGACCTGTAAAGAGCTTCCTACCACGAGAAGCCCACCAGCGCTGCCTAGTGATTCAGTGCAGGCCTCAACCCGCGACCTCGGCACGGTGCCACCAAAAAACACAACGTCAGGCATAACGACACCGCCGCAGTGTTCGCAATCGGGAATGGTTGTTTTCTCCACGTAGGTATCGGGCACATCGGCATCGCCATCAGGTCGTGCAATGTGCTGGTAATCGGTAACAAAGGGGTTGGCTTGCAAAAGCCGAGTTTGGAAGCTCTTTCGGGACTCTTGCTCCCCGCAATCCAAACAAATGACCTGATCGAGTCGACCATGAAGATCGACGACGCGTTGTGACCCTGCTTTTTGGTGCAATCGGTCAACGTTCTGCGTGATTAACAGATCGATCTTGCCAGCGCGTTCCAGTTCAGCGAGTGCGTAATGCGTTGCGTTAGGGCGTGCACCATCGACACCAACCCAACCGACCATTGAACGCGCCCAATACCGTTTCCGTTTGGCTTCAGACTCGACAAACTCTTTGTGTTGAATGGGGTCAACGCGAAGCCATCGTCCGGTGCGATCGCGGTAGGTAGGAATGCCCGAGTTGGCGCTGACACCCGCACCGGTCAATACCGTCCATCGCTCGATGCGATGCAACCACGTGGACAAAGATTCAACCGTTTGATGCATTGGACGTATACGTTAGCTACTGTGTTTTGGTTGGCGTTGAAGGTCTAAGGATAAGTCGGCAATGAAGGTATTTGTTACAGGTGGAACGGGCCTAATTGGACGCGCTTTGGTCAAGCGACTCCTTGTGGATGGACACGATGTAACCGTCCTAACACGGCAGACCCTCGACAGCTCAGAAGCTGTCACCTACATCAATTCGATTGACGACTTAGAGACGCGTCAGGACATCGTCGTCAACCTCGCGGGAGCGGGTTTAGCGGACCGTCGGTGGTCGCCAGCCTACAAAAAAGAGATACGTGCCAGCCGAATTGATCTAACCCAAGCATTGGTCTCGCGTCTACGAGACATTGGCATGCCCGATGTGTTCATCAGTGGCAGCGCCATTGGCTTCTATGGTGAGAGCAAAGACCGGGATTTCAGCGAAACGGATGCGGTGGGAAGCGGTTTCTCGGCGCAGCTGTGCCATGATTGGGAAGCCAGTATCAGCGACATTGGAAGCGAGGGCACGCGCTGCGTCCTACTTCGAACCGGTGTGGTACTCGATAGAGCTCTCGGTGCTTACCCGCAAATGACCCAATCGTTCCGGTTTGGCTTGGCCTCGTGGATGGGGCAGGGAGATCATTGGCTTAGCTGGATCCACCTGGCGGACATGGTGGGCGCCATTCTGCATTGCATTCACAATGAAGCGGTATCAGGACCTGTCAATATGACAGCGCCGAGTCCAGTGACGCATCGATCATTTTCGGATGAGGTTCGCAAGGCCACAACCACGTTGGTGGGCATGGGAATGCCTGGCTGGGTCATGCGGCTAATGGTGGGGGAGATGGCAGACGAACTGCTTTTGACCGGCCAGCGGGTAATGCCAACCAAACTGCTGTCTACGGGTTACGAGTTTCGTTTTGGCGAATTAAGAGATGCTGTTGCCGACCTCGAGCAGCAATAGCAGCGGTGCGTATCACCAATTCCCGCTTTGTCGGTAGTCATCGAACGCGTGCTGCACATCGATTTGGCCTTTGAGCTTCTTGAGCGCTGAGCGCTCCAGCTGACGCACCCACTCACGACTCACACCCAGCTTATCGGCGATTTCGGCTCGGCTTAGGGGTGGCCCGTTTTGCAGACCCCACCGGGCGAGTACGACTTGTCGTTCATTGGCTTCAAGTCGGCCGATGGCATTGCCAAGAAAGTTTCCGAGCGAGGCTTGTTCAGCGTCATCGCCTGCTTCACCGAAGGTTTCACCGACAAGTCCGTCAACCAAGGTCTCGTCGTCTTCATCAAACTTCGGGGCGTCTAGCGACACAGTAAGATTGCGTAGTTGCAATAATTCTCGTGCCTTGTCGGGATCCATGCCCGCATTGGCAGCGATCGTCTCCGCATCCGCCTCTTGTCCGGTCCTCGCTTGCTCGGCGTAACGCTCTTTGTACAGGCGCCCAATTTGCTCCTGAACGTGCGTAGGGAAGCGAATAAGCGTGCCGGCATCGCCTACATAACGCCTGACAGCCTGCGTTATCCAGTTAAAGCAGTAGGTGCTGAAACGGAAACCTTTTTCGTACTCGAATTTCTCCGCCGCACGGATCAGTCCAAGCGTCCCTTCTTGAACAAGATCGAGATAGCCCACACCCCGGCCTTTGTAGCGAGACGCGATGGAATAGACGAGTCGAAGGTTGTGCATGACCAGGCGGTCTCGAGCCTCGGTGTATGTACGTAATTGTTTTTTGATGGAGGACAGCAGGGCGTGGTCAAGCGCGAACGATGGGACCGGCGTCTGCCAATGCCTTTGCCAGTGTCCAATGGCGTCTGCGACCGTATCGGCAAACTGACCACCCGCCCGCCGCAATATCGCAACGGCAATGCCGATGGTCAAGCTGGCTGGAAGTTCCAGCGCTTCAACGTGCTTAAGTCGCGCAGCGCTCGTTTTGAGCCCTGATAGCTTCTTCGCGACGTTTCGTGACTGGTCGGCGTGTGACCCATCACTGAACAAGGCAGCCAGCTCGCGGCGTAAGACAAAGTGCAGATCTCTATTAGGAAAGCGCTGAATCTGCGGGGGATTCTCCAGACACTCACGACAAAATTGAGCTAGATACTGACTCAGTTCGTCGTTGTCAGCGATCAGCGCGTAGATCTCGCGGACGGCACTCCACTTAGTGCTGTCGATCGACTGCTCTTGCTCGGCGGTTAGCAGGTCGTAACGACGCGCTTCCGCAAACATCAATTCGATGTCTTTTTCGTCCGTGTTGTCGATCATCTGCGGTGCCTCATGTGAGTCCTATATCTATACGACTCATCTGTAAGGCTGCCCAGAGAAAACTGGACAATGTCCAGCTGTTACATGAACAAGTATTGGACAGAAATAAAAAGGACTGATCTGGACCCCGAAATCACCCGTAAACCACGACAATTGATGAACAAAATCCGGGGTAAAACATGAACGCACCAGCCAAGACCGCAAACCTCCTGGAACCAAGACCGCTGTATGGCATTGGAACCGTCGCACGACTGACAGGACTAAAGCCTGACACCCTTCGAGTCTGGGAGCGTCGATACGGACTGGGCGCAAGCTACAAGTCGGCTTCTGGCCGCCGGCTCTTTACCCAGTCAGACCTCGAGCACCTGCAGCTCATCACTGCTCTAGTCGAAGATGGTGTGCGAATCGGTGAGATTGCGTCCTCTGACCGGAAAACGCTCGAGTTACTGGTCAGCAACCGTGGCAGCCGTATGGCCAAGGCTATCCCCGCTGCAAAGTCTCGGGTGGTGTTCGTGGGTGCTGAGCTGTGTCAGTGGTTAGACGGTCACCAGGGCTGTTTGTCGGGCATCAGCGCGTTTTTGTCGCGCATGCCACTTGCAAACGCAGTTGACGCTCTAGACGTGAACGAGAAGGCGGACATGTTGGTCGTTCATTGCCCGTCCGTTTCGATGACCAATATCAATGCCCTGGACACGCTCGCTAATCGGCTTGGTGCGAAGCGCACTTTGGTGCTTTATCAACTGTGCAATAGCCGTTGGATTGAAGAGATCGAGCGTCGTGGTATGACGGCACTGGAGTATCCACCAGAATCAGCGCGCCTTGCGTTTGAACTTGGTCGTGTAGCAATCGACCATGAGGCCAAGCAGGGTGAAATAAACCTGGGCGAGCTCATTCAAGCGAAGCCGCGAATGTACGATGACAGCACGCTAAATGCTGCAGCGAAGCTCAAGAGCCTGCTCGATTGTGAGTGTCCAAAGCACATCTCAGACCTGATCAAAACGCTCAGCGAGTTCGAAAATTACTCGACTGCCTGTAGCGTCGAGAACTGGCATGAAGCAGCAGTTCACTCGTGCATCTACGCCTATACGGCGCAAGCCCGTTATCTGATGGAGAAGGCGCTTCAGGCCGCTCTGGAAGGTAGAGGCGAGGAGCTCACTAAGATCATGCGAAGCCCCAACTAATTCGGGGCTTTTAAGCTATTGATCTCGCGAGAATCGTCACGATAATCGCGGGGCACACAAATCTGACGTACCACGGCCACCAGCGCATGAAGAATGTGCTGGCGGTCGCTTCTTCGTTTTTGGCGAGTTCTTTCAATAGCACATCCCGTCGCCACACCCATCCTGCATAAACGCACAGCGCTAAGCCGAGGAGCGGCTGCGAATAGCGCGTGCTGACCGTAATGACCAGCCCAAACAGCGTATCGAAGTTCATTACGATGGCAGCGCTCATCGCTGTAATGATGGCTGTGGCGATGAAGGCGGCCCTGAGGCGTCCCCACTGAAAACGCTCAACCAGGAACGATACGGGTACCTCCAACATGGAGATGGACGACGTTAGGGCTGCAATACTCATGAGACCGAAGAAGGCCAGGGCAAGCACCGTTCCGGTTTCATTCATGGAGTCAAAGAGGGCGGGAAGCACCACAAAGATCAGCGTGTCCTCGGACAACAGTCCACCGGCCTCATTGAAGATCATGACGCCACGTTCAGCGGCGACGTACATTGCCGGCAGAATGAGAAACCCCGCTAAGACGGCAATGCCGACATCAACCAAGGCCACTTGCACCCCAAGGCTGGGGAGATGCTCTTCATCTGACACGTAAGAGCCGTAGATGAGCATGGTGCCGACGCCCAATGAGAGTGAGAAGAACGCCGCTCCCATGGCGTTAAACACCAACTCGGTAGACCACAGTTTGGAGAGGTCCGGCACGAGGTAGACGGCGAGACCTTTGCCGGCACCTTCAAGTGTCATTACATACAGCGACAGCAAAATAAGCGTAACGATGAGTGCAGGCATTAGGCGTTTCGACCAGCGCTCGATTCCTTTTTCGACACCACCGGCAACCACGGCCATGGTCAGTGTCATGAAGATGAGCATCAACATAAGGTTCCGCGATAGACCAAACTCGGAAAGCCATGTTGCGGTCTCGGTCGCGCCGAGCGCATCAAGCGGGTAGGCGGCGCCAAATCCGATCATCCAGCCTGAAACAATGGCATAAAAGCTGAGAATGAGACTTGCAGTGAAGATGCCGACGATGCCCATGAGGGTACCGATGCCACGCTGAGTTCCGTTGCGCGAGACCTTTGCTAGCGCAGCGATCATATTACCGTGCGCGTGGCGACCCAAGGTGAGTTCTGCCATTAAAACGGGGTAGGCGAGAAGAAAGGCGAGCAGAAGATAAACTACCACAAACGCCGCGCCGCCATTACTGGCTGCTTGAGTTGGGAAGCCCCAGATATTGCCTAAACCGACAGCTGATCCTGCTGCTGCCATGATGAAACCAAACCGTGAACCAAACTCGCCGCGTTGCGATGTCAATGCTGCTGCCCCTTGTTTAATCGTTATTTTACAAAACTGTACTGTAACACTCTCAAACGGGGTCGCGTATGCGTTGTGACGTGATATGATCGCGCGCTCTCGCCCACCCCGGGTGGTGAAATTGGTAGACACAGGGGACTTAAAATCCCCCGCTCATTGCGAGCGTGCCGGTTCAAGTCCGGCCCCGGGGACCATTTAAGTCATTGACTTTTCGATAATTAATTAAATTAAGCTCCGTGTATAGATGTTTCGAGTCTTCGCCATTTATTTACTGCTGACACCTGTGCTACGGTACGTAGTGAAGTGGCGCCGCGTTGCGTCAACAACCGGAGCCGTGGCAAACACGCTTAAGGAGTGTTCGCATGGGTGAGTCTACCAGCCGGATGGTTCGCACATCAGTCCCCGGCATCTATAAGCTTCCTAGTGGTTTATTCCTAGCTCGTATTCGGATCACGGCAGAATCGGTGAGTCAGTCTTTCCGCAGTATGGCTGGGGCGAAGCAATGGCAGCGAGCAACTTTGCTTGGTCTGGAAAGCAAAACTTTAATCATTAGAGCGGGTCAGCTCTTGGAACAAGCTGAGGCTAGCAAACTCGATAGAACTGTCGTGTCCGTAAGCGATGCGATCGAGCGTTTTACAGCGTCAGTGGAGACCGGTTACAACATTTCGTAACTCCGCACTAATCGGTTTGTTGGTCGTTGCCAACGTATGCTAGTTTGCAACAATAGTAATTGGTCACAGACCAGTAAGATGATATCGGTAAAGCGATACGAGTGGGTTTCGATACTGCAGTCAAGGGGAAGTTAAATGACAAGAAGTGATGAGGTGTATGAGTTTTATGTCGGAGAGGGCGTCACCTTAAGCGGAGCAACTATAAGTATAGAGGGTACCGCGCGTATCGATGGTACGATGGATGGCATCATCAAAGCGGGGCATTTAATCGTTGGCATAGAGGGAAAATTAAAGGGAGATATTGCGGCTGGAACTGCTGATATTTTGGGGCAAGTTGAGCAAACCTTGTCTGTCTCAAGCCTACTGAATATTAAATCTTCTGGTTTAGTGCAAGGTTCCGTTGTTTATGGAGAACTCCAATGCGAGAAAGGCGGGAGGATCGTAGGTGAAATTACCACGAACGCTTATGACCCTGTTGAGACCAAAGTCGTCTCAATCACGGACGATTGATTTAGTCAATCGTTCGGTCGATAGCCTAGATGAGCTTGATGAGCTTCACTATGAGTCGCTCAGATCCGAAGTACAAGACTTACCGCCGCGGGAGCAGCTTATAGAGGCCGGCTTTGTGCGTCATGGTTGTGGCGAGACCAGGTACGCTGGTCGCAGATACAAGCTATTACTGGTGGCAAATCCAAAAGGCGGTGTGGGGAAGAGTTCACTTACCGTCCTCCTCGCTGCTTTCTCGGGACTTGATCAACTTAAGTTCAGAGATATGGATCCTCAACAATCTACTCGGTTGGCATATAATGCAATGTTCGGAGAGGAGGTGACGAGCAAGCGCGAATTAGACTGTGAATTATTTGCAGACTTGGAGCGAGAGGTTAAAAAAATAACGACTCAAAATCACCGTACGATCTTAATAGACACCCCAGCCGGTATTTCGGTGTCGGATTTGCTAACGGTACAGGTCGCATCGCTATTACTTGTACCTGTGTCGAGCAGTCCAGTTGAATTGAAAGCTACTCACACATTCGTTACCAGCCTGTTATCTTGCGATTATGCTGTTCCAATATTAATAGTGCCCAACAAGATAGCTAAGCAGGCTGATCTCTTAAGTATTATATCGACATTTGCAAATACCCGCTGCTTGATGTCCGCACCTATTGCTTTCGATAGACAGATTGAGTCGTTGCTGGACGAACAGCAATTCCCGGGAGAACTTGACGACCTACAAGACGCTGCGTATCCCTTAATACACAGCATAAACAAAGCGGTCAAAATACCTGTGCCGACGTTATCAAAATTGGTACAAGTTGGTTAGTACTTTGCACTTGCCGGGCTTAGTGCCCCTCAGACGCGTCACCGATTTTTTGTGGTGTTATTTAATCCGGTCTTTTTGAAAGCATCCTCGCGATAACGCAGTCTCGATGAGACTGGTGACCTGCTAATGGGCGGTTTCGAGGGCGGTCTGCAAACCTACGAATGGGGAACCAAATCCGGTTTCTAATGTATCTAGCGGG
>CAJWQE010000064.1 GCA_913045375.1 uncultured Halieaceae bacterium
GGCACGTGCAAAGCCTGCCATGACAACTACAAGAGTCGTGGCTACCTCTACTAAAACTTAAACAGATATCTCCCTGGATCAGCGCTAGAGCCGCATCGGAGTGATGTCGTCACACAAAGGCCAAGTGACATAGCTACAGCTAGGCACCGCACACAGCGATCCGAAGATAAGTTAAGTGCTCAATAGTAACTGGGTGCCTCAGGCGCCCAGGTAATCGCAAGCCACAGACAAACAGCCAAGAAACCTGCGATCCCAACGGCGCGACCTGGGTGAACAGGTGCGTGCTCGCTAACACGATCAGCAGATTGACCTCGCCACATGGTCTGAACCATTGGCTGGCGCTTCCGCCACTGATACCAAGAAATCGCTACGAGATGCATAAAAATCAGGAGTTGAAGGATGCTCCAGTTGGTGTCGTGCCACTCTGTGGCCAAGTCGATGAACCGACCGTCAAAGGCATAAGCCAACGGACCATCAAACGACACATCATCGACGCTAAAGAGCCCGGAAATACCCTGCGCCAATACCGACAGCAGTAGAGCGAGCGTTGACAACGCGCCCAATGGGTTGTGTCCGACAAACTGCCCGCCCTCTCGCAGATAAGCGACTACACCCGCAGGGCCCGCCACAAAGTTGCGAAACCGACTGTGGTAGCTTCCAACGAAACCCAGTGTTATGCGAGTAGTTACCAGCGTCAATAGCACGTAGGCAACGTAGCTGTGAAGCTCCATGCGCCCCGTCTCGCCTGTCCACCACATGAGCCCGATGCCAACGGGAAAGCACCAGTGGATGAATCGACTGGGTGCATCCCAAACGGGATGAGTCGTCATCGTGCAGCCATCACGTCCAGCAGCGCACTCACCGAGGCCTCTACACCCAACGTGACAGATCCTTCGGGTTCGATTTTGAACAGCGGTGAGTGATGCGAAGGAATAGGCGCACCACCATTTGCCGCCGCCTCGAAGGCTTCAGGCGGTGTCCCACCTACGGCGAAATAAAGGCTGGGAATGTAGGGGTCTGTCGTGAAGAAACCAAAATCTTCGGCACCCATGCCGAGGCGCTCACCATCGTTGAAAATCGAAGGTCCAAAGTACTCTTTCCAGCCGCTACGAATTTCTCTGGCAAACGCCGTATCGTTTATCGTCGGCGGCGTGCCCTCTTGTTCATTTACGATGACCTCAGGCAGCATATCGTCGGGTAAGCCGGCGACCCTACCCATGTTGGTAGCAACCCGTTTTATGCCATCCAACAATAACTGGCGATCCTCAGGACTCTCGCTGCGAACCGTAATCTGCAGCTTGGCCGCGTCAGAAATGATGTTGTGCTTGGTGCCACTATGGAATGAGCCAACGGTAATCACCCCGGGTCGTCGTGGAGGCAGGTTTCGACTTACCACGGTTTGCAAAGCCGTAACGATTTGTGAGCCCAGAACAATAGGGTCCACACCCGTGTGTGGGCTAGCACCGTGCGCCCCGACACCCTTGATCAGTATGTCAACCGTGTCAGCACCAGAGTAAGCCGCCGACAAAGGCGCCGATATGCTCCCGGTGGGTAACGCGCTTGTTACGTGAAACGCCATAGCAAAATCTGGCTTAACCACCCTGTCCCATAAACCGTCCTCCATCATTGCTTGAGCGCCTGCAACGATCTCTTCGGCTGGCTGTCCGAGCAACATCAACGTCCCCGACCACAAATCTTTCCTTTCGGCCATTAACCGGCCTGTACCCACGAGACTTGTGATGTGCACGTCGTGCCCACAGGCATGCATGACATAAACTTCGTTGCCATTACTGTCGACCTGTTTGGCTTTAGACGCGTAAGACAGACCCGATTTCTCTTGAACGGGCAAGCCGTCCATATCAGCGCGGAACATTACAGTAGGGCCGGGACCATTCTCCATCAGCGCGATCAAACCAGTCCCACCGATACCCCGGTGTACGGTGTACCCTAACGCCTCTAGCTCGTCCCCTAGCCGTTTGGCTGTTTTGTCCTCCTTAAATGACAACTCAGGGTTCTCATGGAAATGCACAAAAAGGTCTTTCAACTGATCGTCGTAAAGCGACTGCACATCATCTGAAAGTGATCCGGCCGAGGCGCTAGGCGCACCAATCAAATAACCCGTGAGTGCAACAAGCGCGGCAAAAGTCTTGAGGTTTTTCATCTGCGATTTATCCTGCGTATCTCGTTTGGTAGGGGATATCCTGCCTTAAATTTGACATCCAATCATCCTTTGAGACACATATGAATTTGCACATTAAGCTATTGAGCCTCATCCTTGCTGTATTGGTAAATTTGAGTTGGGCGGAGGTCACACCCACATTGAACAGCGACGCCATCAAAGCGACTTTCGGCAGCTACGGTGTAGAAGTCATCAGCCAGAGCGAGTCCACCCGGGTTGCCAACCTCTACAGTCTCAGCGGCGATGCCAAGATTTGTCGAACACTAGCAGTCACCGAGTTCGTCTTGCCAAGGGATCCGGCGCTTACAGAGGCACACCGATTGATCAGGGCTGGTGGCAGCATTGGCGCAACGCTACGTTCCGCCGGTTTTACAATCAATAAAAAGCTACTTATCAAAACGGAAACCCCAGCCGGCGATGAATTTGTGGGCCTTACCGATGGCTCTGTGCTCGTGGGAGCACCGCTGTACACCAAGGTCTACGCCTTATTCGCGCAACAAGATAGTCGTCAGATACCCTATGCCGTTATCGCCGAGGCTTATCACCCAGAGCACTTCCCGCCCGCACATGAGGAGTTCTCTGAACAGCCATCACTTCAACAAGCGGCCGATCGAGCCTTGATGACTTTGCGTGCAACGATTGATCAAGGGCAGATCAAGAGAAGCCCAGCTGCATAACAAAGGTTAGCGGGAAGCCAAATTGCTGGGCTCGTTCGGCAGCAGCGAATCTATCGTCACCCGCGAGCGTCGCAACCCATAGATTGGTTGATCGCGCGCCTGATCGGCAATATGCCAGTACCTTTTCGTCACCGTTCATTGCTTCATCCATTGCGTCGAGGTCATCGCCCGGGAATGACATCGCGTCGACTGGATAACGAACAAACTGAATACCTGCGAGCTCACAGGCCGCCGCTATGGCATCCATGGAGGGTTGGTTTGGCTCTTCGTTATCGGGGCGATTACAAATAATGACCTGATAACCGCTATCGGCGAGCGCCTGGACGTCTTCGGGCTGAATCTGTCCTGCGACAGATAGGGAATGGGTAAGTTCTGCGACAGGTGTCATGTGCGAGTCCTCCGACCAGCGATCAGTTAAAAGTCTGTTTGTTTTCTAGTTAATAAGACCGAATGTTGTGTTCAAGACCGAAATAATATCGTCTCTGGGACTGTCGGATAGTGGGAGCCGCGCGCCGGTAATCGTCTCGGCCAAGTCAACATAGGTTTTGGATACATCGAGCATCATCTGCGCGGGCAAAACGGTATCGCTGGCGAAGCGATAGCGTTCATCCATGCGATTCTTATTAATGAGCACATTAGGATCGGGCGCAAAGCTCAGCAATGCCTGGCGAAACCCCTCTTTGCTGTTTTCTACGACTTGTCCCGTTTTATAGGCAGACGCGTCCCAAATGCGAGAAGAGTCGGGCGTTCCCACTTCATCCATGTAGATCAGCTCGTTGACGCCCTCGCGATTGTTGGCGTAACCAAACTCAAATTTCGTATCGACAAAAAGCTGACCATGCGGCAGTAGTGCATCGGAAATTTGTGCGAACCCCGCCGTTAGAAGAGACGCATAGTGGTTTACATCCGACGGTTGGTTGAATTTGAATGCTTCCCAATGCGCCCGCAGCGTCTCCTGACTCACGTTCACATCGTCGACGGCAGGCACACCTGGAATGCCCTCCATGACGCCTTTGGTAGAGGGCGTTATCAGCAACTGCTCGAGTCGCTGGTCTCGCGCTAAACCATCGGGTAGATCGATACCGCAAAAATGCCGCTCGCCCTGCTCGTAGGCACGCCACATTGAGCCGGTGATGTACTGGCGCGCGATCGCTTCAATGAAAACAGGCTTTGCGCGCTGGACGATCCACACCAAGGGGTGTGGCGTCTCCAGGATATGGCTACGGGCCAAGCCGCTTCGCCTGAACAACTCAAACCAGTGACCAGAAATGGCGTTTAGCGCGGCGCCCTTACCGGGTACTCCGTCCAAACCATCCTCGGCGCGCCACATACATTCGAACGCAGACAAACGATCGCTAATCACCATGACCGCTAATTCAGCTGTCTCTGGAACGTCGTAGTCACGGGCGCGAATTAAGCGCTGACTGTCCTCAGCAGTGAGCCAATAAACGGACCGAACCTTCCCTGAGTGCACTGGCTGGTCAGTGCGAATGGGGAGGTCATCATTTTTTGCGAGAACGCGCACGAGCACACCAGTCATTTGGATGTCGGACAATACCCAATTGTCCGATAGACAGGTCACTTTGACCAGACGGCTCCATTAGGTTTGTCGTCAGCAATATGATGGAGCATACGCAGCGTTCGCTGTATATGCGGGTATCCTAGGAGAAACTAGCCATCTACCAAAAAACCTTGCTACACTGTTTGTGCAGTGGAGACCAGAGTGTCATTTTCAATTGAGGGAGAGGACTCGTATGTGGACTAAGCCTAGTTATCAAAAGATTCGTCTTGGTTTTGAAGTCACAATGTACTTCAAGGCTGTCTGATTTAATAACGGATAGCTGATCGATCAGTACCGTCAGTTGCCCGCGTGATGTGTTGCGGAGCCTCGGACCCAAAATAAAATAGCGCCAGACTACGTCTGGCGTTTTTTTTGGCACTGCCTGCACCAGCCGCACTTAATCAATTGAAGTTCAGTTAACTATGCATATCAGAATTCTAGGCTCCGCCGCTGGTGGGGGGTTTCCCCAATGGAATTGCAATTGTCCAAATTGTCATGGTTTTCGCACGGGCCGCATTAAAGCAACGGCTCGCACGCAATCCTCAATAGCGGTCAGCTCTAATGCTGTAGATTGGGTCTTGTTCAACACATCCCCTGACCTGCTGGCACAATTGGCGGCGTTCCCAGAATTACAGCCCGCACGAGCTACCCGCGATACAGCCATAAAGGCCATTATCTTCATGGATAGTCAAATCGATCACACCACTGGTTTGTTGATGCTTCGCGAGGGCTGCCCGCACGAAGTGTACTGTACTGACATGGTTTACGAGGACCTCAGTTCGGGATTTCCACTTTTCAAAATACTCACCCATTGGAATGGGGGAATTAATCGTCATGCAATACCGCTGGATGGCAATAACTTTAGGATAGCCGGTATTGAGAATCTCTCTTTCACGGCAATTCCCGTAAAAGGAAAAGCGCCACCCTACTCCCCCCATAGGAACAACGCCCACATTGGCGATAACATCGGCGTAAAAATTACTGATGATATTAGCGGTCGAGCCCTATTCTACGCGCCTGGTTTAGGCGACATCACTGACGAAACGCGTCTATTAATGAGTGAAGTGGATTGCCTATTGGTCGATGGCACCTTCTGGGAAGAGGATGAAATGCGAATCGTTGGCCTTGGAGAAAAAAAGGCTGCTGACATGGGACATCTGCCTCAATCGGGAGACGGTGGCATGCTGGATGTTTTGAGACCAATGGTTAAGCCTCGCAAGATACTCATCCACATCAATAATACAAACCCTATCTTGAACGAGGACTCCGAGCAACGGAGACGAGTGCTTGAAGAGGGCGTTGAAGTATCATTTGACGGTATGGAGTTGGAACTCTAAAGCGATTTTCTTTGTCCGAATTCAAATAACATCGATGACCTCACTATGAGCAGCTTAAATTTAGACCTCGACTCGTTTGCCATTAATCCGCAATACCGATTTCAGTGGGAAGCGGCACAGCAGTGCCATGTACTGCTCTTTCCCGAGGGCTTGGTTAAACTTAGCGATAGCGCGGCCGAAATTATGCGGCTGTGCCAAGAACCGACAACACTCGCAGCTCTACTGTCGGCACTGGAAAAAATGTTTCCTGGAGTTGAGGGTTTAGAGGACGATGTAAGGGAATTTTTAAGCGATGCCCGAGAACAAGAGTGGATCACCCCAGCTTAGGGATGAGGACAACCACAACTTCATCCCAATGTGGCTGCTCGCCGAGCTGACCTACGCGTGTCCGGTGCAATGTCCGTACTGTTCCAATCCTCTTCAAATTTCTGCAAATAGAAAACAAGAATTGACCACTGAACAGTGGATCGATGTTCTTAGTCAGGCACGTGAGCTGGGGGCAGTTCAACTCGGATTTTCTGGGGGAGAGCCGTTGGTTCGACCTGATTTAGCAGTATTAATTCAGGAGGCTACAAGTCTTGGTTTCTACACCAACCTAATCACATCGGCTATTGGCTTGGATGCTGCGAAGATCGCCGCATTTAAGGCAGCTGGCCTGAATCACATTCAAATATCTTTCCAGGGCAGTAATCAGGAGTCCAACAAGAAATTTGGAGGAACCGACAGTTTCCGTCACAAGATGGAAATGACGAGTGAAGTGATCCGCCAAGAAATACCTCTTGGTCTAAATTTTGTTTTACACCGCCAGAACATTCACCAAGTCGGCGAATTTCTGGAGACTGCTGAACTGCTCGGAGCAGAGTTCGTTGAGTTGGCGAACACACAATACTACGGATGGGCAAAACACAATCAGCAAGGTTTATTACCCAGCAGGAAGCAAGTGGAAGACGCTGAGAGGGTTACCAATGAATTCCGTAGCCGTCATAAGGGAAGCATGGACGTATTTTTTGTGGCGCCAGATTACTACGACGATCGTCCAAAAAAGTGCAGCAATGGATGGGCAACCACCTTTATAACCGTCACACCCGAAGGAGACGTGCTGCCCTGTCATGCGGCAAAAGTGATTCCTGGTCTGGACTTCCCCAACGTAAAGCAGCATAAGTTGAGTGACATATGGCAATCCTCTGATCTTTTTAACAAATACCGCGGGACAAGTTGGATGGTCGAACCCTGCGCCAGCTGTCCTGAGAGGATGATCGACCTAGGAGGGTGTCGCTGCCAAGCACTGATGCTCACGGGAGACGCCGCAAATGCTGATCCCGTATGCAGTCTCTCTCCATTTCACGACAGAGTAACCAAAATAACTGATCGAGCGAGCGGGGAATTCGATTCTAATGAGCCAGTTCCACTTTTGTTTCGCAATATGAAAAATGCGGAACAATTCAATCAGGATCAATCGTAGAGAGTCATCATGAGCGCCTGGACTAAAAAAGATTTTGAGCAGAAGCTGCGTGATAAGGGAAAGTACTATCACATACATCATCCGTTTCACGTGGCGATGAATCGGGGCAACTGTAGTCGCGAGCAAATTCAAGGCTGGGTAGCGAATCGGTTTTATTATCAGGTAACGATCCCCAACAAAGACGCGGCCATCATGTCGAACTGCACGGATCGCGATGTACGTCGGGAATGGGTACAGCGTATCCTTGACCATGATGGCGTAGATGGGGAAGACGGAGGCATTGAAGCTTGGCTGAGGTTAGCGGAAGCGGTAGGTATGACACGTGCGCAAATTATATCGCATGAATTCGTACTGCCGGGCGTGCGGTTTGCCTGCGACGCCTATTTGAACTTCGCTCGACGCGCTACGTGGCAAGAGGCAGCTTGCTCGTCTCTTACGGAACTGTTTGCCCCTGAAATTCATCAGTCCCGGCTGGACTCTTGGCCCACTCATTACCCATGGATTGAAGCTGCGGGTTACCAATATTTTCGTAAGCGGCTCTCGGAAGCTCGTCGCGATGTACAACACGGTCTCAATATTACGTTGGAGCACTTCAAGACCCGGGAGCAACAAGAACACGCACTGGGTATCCTTCAATTCAAACTTGACGTGCTCTGGACGATGCTCGACGCGATGCAGTTAGCTTACACACACCGAGAACCACCCTTCCACTCTTGTGGCTAGCGAACACTCATTTACCCAAAAACTAGCCAATGATTCCTGAGTGAGTTTCCATTCCCCCCTCGCTTGTTAAGCGACTAGTCTGAGTGGTGGCCGCTGGCTCGTCTCTTAGTAATTTAAAGCCACATCGACATTCACAAACCTTCTGGATGAAGGGTATGCTGAGCGCGCTGATTATGGCTTCGGCAACTACCGCTATTTCGTCGGTGAACCGCGGAGTGCCATGATCGGTCTCTACTACGCACTATAAGAACGAAAGACTTAACGGAACACAGCATGAATCAATACGGTCCAGCCCTTGTTGTAGGGCTTTTGATTGGTGGCGCTATTTTATTGGACGATGTGATTACGCCACGACATCCCCACCCCGCCATGATGATTGAGGCGCATGACATGGGCCCCATGCCCATGATTCGCAAGGAAATGCGAATTGGCGGCCCCGGTGAACAAGACGAGGGGCCCCACAAAAAAGTTTGGATTCAAAAAAGTGGCGATGGTGTCATTGAGATGAGCGAGGAGATGGAAATCATCGTGCTTGCGGACGACAGTGACTCGACCAAGGACGTCACCCTTGTCGAGGTTCGCGTTGATGGTGAATCGAAGAGTGATCTTGGTGATACCGTGAAGGCCATCGTGGAAAAAGCCCGAGCTGAAGGCAGAAAACCATCGCCCGATGAATTACGAGCGGCCATCACAGACGCGCTGGGTAACGGAAATGAGCCGAAGTCTGTTGATGTTGAAATTCAGATTGAAGAATCGCTCTGACGAGCTGCTTGTCTTAAGCAAAGCGGCTCAGGCAAACGGCCTCAAGCCAACGGCTCTTCTCACTTTATCGAGCAGGGCCACACTCTCAGGACGAACGCGCTCTGCCCCCCCTCGAAGGATGGTTTCCACTTCACCCGGGTTCGCCATAAGCCGATCGTATTCATCGCGCGCGGGCGCAATCTCGTCATTGATCCGTTCAAATAGACGCTTTTTCGCCTCACCCCACGCGAGACCCGCCTCGAAGGCAGTTCGCATGTCCTGACGCTCGGCTTCATCCGCGAAGGCGCACCAGATTTGAAACACAGCAGACGTATCAGGGTCTTTGGGTTCACCGGGCTCGAGTAAGTTCGTCTTAATTTTGTTGATCGACTTCTGCAACTGCTTTGGCGTACCGAACAAGGGAATGGTATTACCGTAGCTCTTGCTCATCTTGCGTCCATCAAGTCCCTGCAACACTGCTACGTCATCATCAACCACGGCCTTGGGTAACACAAATGTCTCACCGTAGTGGTGGTTGAAGCGGGCAGCGATGTCTCGGGCCATCTCGACATGTTGAATTTGATCACGCCCAACCGGTACGTCGTGCGCATTAAAGATAAGAATATCGGCAGCCATCAGGATCGGATAAGAAAAGAGCCCCATCGTTATGGCGTAGTCAGGATCTTCTCCTGCCTCTTCATTCCCCTGCACCGCCGCTTTGTAGGCATGAGCGCGGTTCATCAAGCCCTTGGCTGCATTACACGTCAGAATCCAGGACAGCTCTGTTATCTCAGGTATGTCTGACTGTCGATAGAAGTGCGTCTGATTGGGGTCGAGACCCAAGGCAAGCCAGGTCGCGGCAATTTCGCGGCTCGACTGAGCCACAAGATCAGGGTCTTGAGATTTGATTAAAGCGTGGTAGTCAGCGAGAAACAGGTAAGCATCGACGTCTTCTTGCTTTGACGACTCAATGGCGGGTCGAATCGCACCCACGTAGTTACCGAGATGCGGCGTTCCCGTTGTTGTTATACCTGTGAGGACACGATGACGTGCCATAACGCTCTCCCCCGAAATCAAGCCACGCGATTGTAAAAGGCGGACAGCAGATCCACCAGCTTTGCTGGGTCGCCAGCGGCTGCAAGCTCTCGAATAGAGTGCATGCCGAGCGTGGGAACGCCAATATCGGTTGTAGGAATACCTGTCTCGGTTGCCGTAATAGGACCAATCGTGCTGCCGCAACCCATATCCGCTCGTACGACGAAAGACTGAACCGAAACACCCGCTCGCTCGGCCAGTAACCGTACTCGAGCAGCGCCCTCACCCGACGTCGCATAACGCTGGTTGCGGTTGATCTTGATAACCGGACCACTGCCGAGTAACGGCGCATGAAGCTCATCGTGTTTCGTGGGGTAATTGGGGTGAATAGCATGTGCGTTGTCGACGGACAGCATCCAACTCGATTGGCGGAGCGCACGATCATCAACGGGATCTGGAGCAATAGCTCGCAGCACATCGTTTAGCATGGGGCCCTGCGCACCCACGGCTGAAGCACTGCCAACTTCCTCATGATCATTGGCCACAAAGAGGTTCCACTCACCACTATCGGCACTGTTGATGATGGCCTGCAAACCACCAAAGCAACTCAGCAAATTATCGAGACGCGCGGATGCGATGAAGTCATTGTTTAAGCCAACGAATCCTGGTGCCTGCGTGTCGTAAAGCGACAGCTCCCAGTCGAGAATTTTTTTGATATCGAGGTCGGGGTATTCTGCGGCGATCCGCGCGGTCAGCATGGCATGAATATCGAAGTCACCATCACCTGAGCTCAGCGATACCAGCGGTAACATATCGGTCTGCGGATTGACTGTGCGGCCTTTATTGGCGTCTCGGTCCAGATGGATTGCCAGCGATGGAATGACCGCAACAGGTGCCTTAAAATCGATGAGTCGAGACACTAGCTCTCCCGTACCTGTCTCGAAAGACACTTTTCCCGCCATCGAGAGATCACGGTCGAACCAGGGGTTCAACAATGCCCCTCCGTAGACGTCGACGGCCAGGAGATTACAGCCAAAGCGATTCACGGACGGATTCGGGCGAACCGATAGATTGGGACTGTCGGTATGGGCACCCACGAGCCGCAGTCCCTGGGATAGATCTTTGCCTGCTGTGAACGCAATCAAACTGGAATCATTGCGAACTGTGAAGTACTTGCCACCCGCAACGATGGGCTCTCGACCTGCATCACTCCAAGGCGCGAAACCGGCGGCGAGCAGTCGCTCTGCCATCACACCCACCGCATGGAAAGGCGTGGTCGCATCCGTCAAGAAACTCAATAAATCAGTAGTTAGACTGTCTTTTGTCATACAAACACCAAGATAGAAAACAGGATCAAAGCCAAGAGCACACGGTATATCACAAACGGCATCATCCCGACGCGAGTAACCAGTCCAACGAAGAACGCTATGGTTGCGTAGGCACTAACAGCAGCTACCAGCATAGCAATCAACGTTATGGCCAAATTGGCCGAGCTGAAGAAAAGCTCAAACTCTTTGACCAACATCAGCAGGAGCGCGCCCGCGATAACAGGAATCGACATTAAAAACGAAAACCGTGCCGCTGTTGCGAGGTTGTAGCCTAAAAACAAGGACGCCGTAATCGTCACGCCAGAGCGTGACGTGCCAGGAATTAGCGCAAGCGCCTGTGCCAGACCAATGATGAGCGCATGATCGAGCCGGCTGATCGGCTGCTCATCCGCGCCTGCGGCACGATATGAGTAGGAGACACCTAGGAGCAAACCGAACAGTAAGGTAGTAGTGGCTATGACACCGATGCCTCTCAAGTACTGATCGATGACCTCCGAAAAAGCGATGCCAATGCCTACCGCAGGCAGCGTAGCAATCAGCAGCGCTGAGACTTCTCGACGCCGCAAGCTGACGTTATCCCCGGAGCCCAACAGTCCCATCAGTAGCGAGGTTAACGACTCACGGTAATAGACCATGACAGCCACTAAGGTGCCGGCGTGAACCGCCACATCAAATGCCAAGCCTTGATCAGGCCAGCCCAAGAGCTGTGACGGCAAAATAAGGTGCGCTGAGCTAGAGACGGGCAGAAACTCTGTCAGCCCCTGAACCAATGCAAGAAAGAGTGCCTGAAGACCATCCATCAGTGGCGTTTCCCCTGCTCAGACAGCTTCTTCCAGCCAATGTCTTGCTGCACGTAACGTGGCTCCAGTAGATGGGCTTGGATTAACAATGAGTCATCGGGCACATCAAGGAGATGAAGTGCGGCGAGCGATGGCCTTGGGCGTGCCTCTGGGTCTACGCGAGAAAAAGTCTTGTCGCTGTGCTCTGTCGTAATGAGCTCGGCGCCGTCGCCCGCAATAACCACGTTGTTGACTTCCATTGCATCAAAAGCCTCACCCGATGGTCCCGTCAAGTCAGCCACCTTTGATACCGCGGGCTCAGTCAGTGGACGAAGCATCGTCCCATCGGATGCAAACCAGGCCCAATAGACCTGCCCAATCTGTGCATCAATGGCACTGAGGACAAGATCGCCTGCACTGTGCGCGGTCGCTCTCGCCTGCGCTTCGAGTGAACAGAAGGGGTAAATAGGAAGATCGAGCGACCAGCCGAGCCCCTGAGCAACGCCAACTGCAACGCGTATTCCGGTAAACGAGCCCGGACCGACACCACAGGCAATGACAGACACCGCCTCTGAGAGCGATTGTCCTTCTAAGAGCTCGTCGATCATCGTCAAAATATGCTGGTTGTGCGCGCGCGGCAGATCGCGTTGGATCTCCTTGATATCGGCGTCGTTAACCAGCGCGACAGAACACAAATTGGTTGCCGTATCGATAGCTAAGACTGAAGCGTAATGAGATGTCGTACCCATGGCGCGCAATCATCGCACACTGAGCGTCAGTAAGCAGTGCATAGGACATCGCAAATGCGATAAATACCGTTTATGCGCGGGTGATGTGAAGTGCGATAAATAAGAGATGCGCAATGACCACGCCCGTGGTCAATCGAACCCGCATACGTCGGTACCAAACCTCCAGTTGAGAGATCCTTACCTCGTACCAGAGTAGCGCAAAATAACCGAGCATCAGAAACACCGACGCCATCATGGCTTGCGCAGTGAGGATAGATGCGACACCGAATAGGACCAAGCCATTGCTTACCACAAGTGTGCTCACCGAGGACGCACTCTCTACCCGCTGTTCCTGCCCCCACAGAGCGCCCGCTAGAAAGGCAAAAATAGCTAATGAGTAGATAACGAAGCCCTGAATCGAGAGCGATCTTGGCCAATCCTCCATGACGCTAAAGCCAATGCAAAAGCCAAAAAAGGGCAGCAACCCCGAGTAGCCAAGTAGTTGCGTCGTTACTCGACTGGACATACAACCGATTCCTGAGGATGGCGAATGATGGTAAGCAGGATCCCGCCAACAGGCAGTCCGAATTTCTTCAACGTTGATTCGTTGATCAATACATTCTCACTCACGAGATACATACGGTCATCCACCGCAACGTCAATGCTCCCATCCGACAACTGGATGGTTAAAACGTAATCGAGGAACATCGTATTGCCGGATACAGACGCCTGTCCTACACCCTTAACATCGCCCGCCGTGGCCTCATAACGGCCCCCTTCTGTTTGACTCAATGTCCAAATGCGCGTTTGTTTTTCACCGTCATCAAAAACGAAACGCTCGTCCAATGTCCCAACACCGTTTTGCCAGCAAGCGGTGATATCGGCAACAAAGGAGCGACTGGCGTAGCCCTTGTAGTCCTTGACTACACCATGGGCCGTTAGTGCACCAGCAAAGAATTGCTCAGGTGAAAACGCAGGCTGGCGATCACGGTAATCGTCGACTGAAACGCTGGAACAGGCAGTCAGTCCGAGGGTAAAGAGGACAGTAATGAGGTGTCGCATAACGGCGCTCCTGACAGCAGGCAAAAAAAACCCCGGTCGAAACGACCGGGGAATCATAAAACCATCTGGGGGAAGATGGCTTGGAAACCAATCAGGTTGCGATTGTTACGAACCCTCAGAAAAGGTGGATCACCAATTTGCATCTTGGCGGGTGAAAAGCTGAACAAAAAAAGGTCGCTCGCGCACAGGGCATTGGACGGGCGTTCGATACGGGTGATTAGACTTGTATGAACTCGGCGACATGTCGCCCAGCAATGAGCTTTTCGCTCGCTTTAAGTTTTTTGTTTATTCGTAAAGCTAGAAGCGTTCCCCACGCTTGGGGTACTTCTTCACCGGAAGATAGGCACACAAAAACGATCCAGGTTCACTAAACCCGGATCGCTCGCTTTGATTTTGGTGTGCTCTTAGATCAGAGTTTTGAGCTAAGCAGAACAGGTCGCTGAACTTCTAGCAGCTGCCACTTGGACTCGAAGCGTGTCTGCTGAAATGCATAAGTAACGGTAGACCCACGCGGTAGTTCTATACCTGACATGGTCATGTCCGCCGCTACGCGGCCACGCTTCGCTCGGCGCTTCATGGTGCATTCGGCAAGGTCGCCATGCTCTAACTCATGAAATCGAACGCGCAGCGTCTCATCGGAGTGCTCGCTGACACTGACCACTTCACCGGTCAGTACACAATCTTGGATAACCTCGGCGGTTGCTGCTGAGGTGTAGACGCCTCCAATCATGCAGAGGCCTATTAGTAGGTTCTTCACTTTCATCGTTATCTCCTTACGCCTCACGGCGTGCTATCGCTTCACAGCGTTTAGCGGA
>CAJWQE010000065.1 GCA_913045375.1 uncultured Halieaceae bacterium
ACCCCCGACATCCTGCTCCCAAAGCAGGCGCGCTACCAGACTGCGCTACACCCC
Organism: uncultured Halieaceae bacterium; assembly: GCA_913045375.1. GTDB lineage: Bacteria > Pseudomonadota > Gammaproteobacteria > Pseudomonadales > Halieaceae > Luminiphilus. Next base: position 55 of record CAJWQE010000065.1, read on the forward strand.
GAAAAAGGCGCGATGTTCAACATCTCGCGGGCGGCGAGTCTACAAGGTTTGCGGTCACTGGGTCAATTGCAGAAATCGCCTTTCGCCGACATTTGAATTCTGAAACAATTGCGCCAAAAAATAGGGGGGCTTTTTATGCCGGCCACGCTTCTCGATGGAAAACACGTAGCGCAACTGACCGAGGCTAATCTCGCGGAGCGTGTCGCATCGCTCAAGGCAAATACAGGCGATAGAACACCTGTACTCGCCACCATTTTGGTGGGCGATGACCCTGCTTCCGCCACCTACGTCAAAATGAAAGCAAATGCATGTAGACGCATCGGCATGGAATCATTAGCCATCGAGCTCCCCGCCTCTATCAAGACCAACGACTTGCTAAGAGAAATCGAGCAACTCAACGCGAATCGGGATGTTCATGGTATTTTGCTTCAACACCCTGTCCCAGCTCACATCGATGAGCGAGCTGCCTTCGATATGATTGCGCTTGAGAAAGATGTCGATGGCGTGACCTGCTTGGGCTTCGGTCGGATGAGCATGGGTGAAGCAGCTTACGGGTGTGCAACGCCACAAGGCATCATGCGTCTTCTGGAACACTATGAGATTGAACTGTCAGGTATGCACGCTGTTGTTGTTGGAAGAAGTCCCATTCTCGGCAAGCCGATGGCCATGATGATGCTCCAGGCGAACGCAACCGTGACCATCTGTCACTCCAGAACGCAAAATCTCGAATCTCACATTCGACAAGCCGATGTGATTGTTGGCGCTGTCGGGCGACCCGAGTTTATTCGCGCCGACTGGATAAAAGACGGTGCAGTTGTTGTGGATGCGGGCTATCACCCAGGTGGGGTCGGTGACATTGAACTCGGGCCTTTGGTTAATCGGGTGTCGGCTTACACACCCGTTCCGGGTGGTGTTGGTCCGATGACGATTAATACCCTGATCATGCAAACGGTTGAATCCGGAGAAAAAGCACTCGGTTGAGGACAGGGTAACCAGAGGAGCTCAACTTGCTCTCGAACATTAAGTTTCGGACCGTAACCGCAAACGGCATTAGTTTGCGACTCGCCATGCAAGGCAGTGGTCCGTTGGTTGTTCTATGTCATGGCTGGCCCGAGAGCTGGTATAGCTGGCGTCATCAAATCCCGGCTCTCGCAAACGCCGGTTATACCGCTGTGGCTTACGATGTGCGGGGCTATGGTGAATCAGATAAACCCCATGCAGTAGAGGCCTACACCCTGAAGGAGCTCGCCGCCGATGTCGTGGGCATTAGCGATGCTTTAGGGTTTGATCGTTTCATCACAATCGGGCATGACTGGGGTGGGCCCATTGCATTGACAACAGCCCTACTCTACCCAGATCGCGTCTATGCCACGGGTTCGCTCTCTGTTCCCCATTTGACACGACCACCGTTACCTACATTGGATTTATGGCGCGAACTTTACAAGGATCGCTTTTTCTACCAACTGTACTTTCTTAACGAGGGGATTGCTGAGGCAGAGTTTGAAGCTGACGTAGCCGAATCTTTGTTCCTGGTATACACCGCCATTGATGCTCGGGGCATGAATCATCAGCGTGAAAATGAGGAAGGCGGATTCATAGGTATAAAGCCACCGAACGCCAAGTTGCTGGACGGCATGACACGCTTCGACAGCTTTCCAAATTGGTTCTCGCAAGATGACTTGGACTATCTGGTATCGCAGTTTGAGTTGAGTGGGAAACGAGGTCCCTATAACCGCTATCGAGCGCAAAATTTAGATTGGCACGAACTTGCTGACTTAGACGGCGCAAGAATTCAACAACCCGCATTTTTCATTACCGGTGAATTAGATCCTGTCAGTAGCTTCGTTCCGTTGAGTACCTCGTTTATCGATCACGTGCGAAAAAACTATGACAATCTGCTGATGGCACTAGAGCTACCGAATGTAGGTCACTGGACCGCGGAAGAGGCACCTGAAGCAGTGAATGACGCCCTATTGGCCTTCCTACAACAGGTGCATCACTCGTAGTTGAATTCGAGCTTACCCACGTCGCCAGGTAGCACCTGACGCGCTATCCTCAATGATAATACCCGCCGCATTGAGCTCATCCCGAATAGCGTCAGCTCGCGAGAAATCTCGATTGGCTTTTGCCTCTGCACGGTCGATAAGCATTTGATCGATGACCTCCGCAGTTAAGCCGTCACCATCGGCATCCGATTTTGACAACCACGCGACAGGATCTTCGGACAGAATTCCCAATACGGCGCCACCGGCCAGTAAAGCCGCCTTTGCCGCGGCTTTTTCACTCTCCGACGCCTTGTTGAGCGCTTTTGCCAGCTGGTGAAGCTCGGCAATCGCCGCAGGCGTATTCAAATCATCAAGAAGCGCTTTAAAGACCGGTGAAAGATGTGCTTCTAAAGCCTCTACTGCGGTGTCACCCGCATTACGCAGAGCGAGATAAAAACCATCTAAGGTGGCTTGTGCGTTATCCAGAAGTTCTTTTGAAAAATTGAGTGGCGAGCGATAGTGAGCCGACAGAAGCGCGAACCGAAGGGTTTCACCCGAGTACTGCTCGAGTAATTCACGAACGGTTCTCACGTTGCCCAGCGACTTAGACATCTTTTCACCGTCCATATCGACGTAGGCATTGTGCATCCAGGTCCCGACAAAGCTCCCGCCGTAACCACAGCAACTTTGCGCTCGCTCGTTTTCATGATGTGGGAAGATCAGATCCCTGCCACCACCGTGTATATCAATGTTGTCCCCTAGGTGTTGGTGGATCATGGCCGAGCACTCGAGGTGCCAACCTGGCCGACCCCGACCGTAATCGCTGTCCCAGCCTGGATCAGCGTCAGTGGACGGTTTCCATAACACAAAGTCACCAGGGTGCCGTTTATAGGAAGCCACCTCTACGCGCGCACCTGCCAGCATGTCCTCGAGGTTACGACCACTCAATGCGCCGTAATCCTCCATGGATGTCACGTCAAAGAGCACGTGTCCCTCAGAGACGTAAGCGTGCCCGCGTTCGATGAGACGGGCGGCAAGATCTAACATCGCCTCGACATGCGCTGTGGCCTGCGGCTCGATCGAGGGATCGAGGTTGTTCAGGGCCGCCATGTCTTGGCGAAACTTGTCAGTGAATTCTTGAGTAAGCGTCATGATATCGGTGTCACGCTCGCGCGCTGCAACAATGATCTTGTCATCTATGTCCGTGATATTGCGGGCGTAAGTTACCTTGGGATACAGCGCTTGCAGCACCCGAAATAAGGTATCGAAGACCACAACCGGACGCGCGTTTCCAATGTGAACAAGGTTGTAAACGGTGGGGCCACAAACATACATCCGGATATGCTCAGGATCGATGGGCTTGAAGACGGATTTACCTCCGCCTGAACTGTTAGTGAGAAGCAGTTCAGTCATTACCAGCCCACGTATCACGCAGCCCAATCACTCTATTGAACACCGGCTTGTCGCTCGCGTGGTCAAAACGATCGGCTACGTAGTAACCCTCGCGTTCAAATTGGAATCGATCTTCGGGGACCGCTGAGGCGAGCGAAGCTTCGACAATCGCTTGGCCGACAACGAGGGACGTCGGATTGATTACATCATCCATGTTGTCTGCTTTTGATGGGTCTTCCACAGTGAACAGACGATCGTAGCTTCTAATTTCTGCCGAGACACCGGTCGCAGCATCAACCCAATGGATGACGCCCTTAGCCTTAATACCGTCGTCCGGATCTTCACCCAAGGTTTGGGGCACTATCGATGCATACACCGCGGTTACCTCGCCGTCAGCGTCGACGTCGCATCGCTCTGCTTCGATGACATAACCGCCCCGCAAACGGACACGTTTACCCAAAACCAGTCGCTTAAATTTCTTATTGGCCTCTTGCCGGAAGTCATCCTTGTCAATCCAGATCTCAGGTCCGAGCTGAACCTCGCGCTTACCCTGAGTGTCATCCGCCGGGTGATTTGCCACCAGTAACACCTCTGGCGCTTCAAGGTTGGTGATCTGCAGCTTGAGTGGATTCAGTACCGCCATGACACGCGGCGCGGTCACATTAAGATCATTGCGGACAGCACTCTCGAGCATGGCGACGTCGACCACACCGTCAGAGCGCGATGTGCCCACCTCCTCGCAAAAATGCCGCAACGCAGCGGGTGTGTACCCGCGCCGACGCATCCCAGCAATGGTTGGCATACGCGGGTCGTCCCAGCCACTAACAACGCCGGAATCGACAAGAAGCTTCAACTTACGCTTACTGGTGACCGTGTAATTCACGTTCAAGCGGGCAAATTCGTATTGTCGCGGTCTGGAGGGCACCGGCAGATTATCAATAAACCAGTCATACAAAGGCTTATGATCCTCAAACTCGAGGGTGCAAATCGAATGCGAAATGCCTTCGATCGCATCTTCCTGTCCATGCGCATAGTCATAGGTGGGGTAGATAACCCACTCATCGCCCGTTTGATGGTGTGCTACTCGGCGGATGCGGTAAAGCGTTGGGTCTCGCAGATTGATGTTTGGAGACGCCATATCAATCTTGGCGCGAAGCACCCGGGATCCATCCTCAAACTTCCCCGCTTTCATTGCGGCGAACAGGGCATGATTCTCGTCGATCGACCGATCCCTGTACGGGCTGTTTTTACCGGGAGAGGTCAATGTACCTCGGTAGTCGCGTGCCTCATCAGCGCTCAAGTCACAGACGTAAGCCTTGCCTTCATCAATTAAATGGAGTGCCCACTCATAAAACTGCTGGAAGTAACTTGACGCGTAACGGACCTCACCGTCCCACTCGTAACCCAGCCATTTCACATCCGCCTGAATGGCATCGATGAAGACCTGGCTCTCCTTTTCAGGGTTGGTGTCATCAAAGCGCAGGTTACAGACACCACCATATTGTTGGGCGAGTCCAAAATTTACCGTTATCGACTTCGCGTGGCCGATATGTAAAAAACCATTCGGCTCGGGTGGAAACCGAGTGACTACTCGATCCACAACCCCAGCCTCCAGATCGCTCTGAATTTGAGTCCGTAAAAAGTTACTGCGAGGTTCTGTGTCCATGCGACGCCCTTGATGTGTGGGCGCGAGTTTACCAAGCGAAACCGGTCACGTCAGTTTCCAACAACGGTGACAGGCTGGTAGTAATTTACTCGAATGCACAAGGCTGACCTTGTATCATGCGCCCTTTCCCAAAAAAGGCAGTATCAACCATGGCGATGACTCGCGTATTAATGAAGACGCTTCTCGGAGATATGACATTGGAACTGGACGCCGATAAAGCGCCAGCTACCGTTGCCAATTTTGTCGAGTATGCTCAGAGCGGGCACTACGACGGCACCATCTTCCATCGAGTGATCAATAATTTTATGGTGCAAGGCGGCGGTTTTGATACCGACATGCGCCAGAAAGGCACTAATGCGCCCATTCAAAATGAAGCTAATAACGGCTTGAAGAACGACCGCGGCACCATCGCCATGGCGCGCACAATGGACCCGCACTCTGCGACAGCGCAGTTTTTTATCAATGTCTCAGACAATGACTTCCTGAACTTCTCTGGAGAGAATATGCAGGGCTGGGGCTACGCCGTATTTGGTCGCGTAGTAGAGGGTGAAGACGTACTCGACAAGATCCGCGTTGTGCCTACGGGCAGTCAGGCCGGTCACCAGGACGTTCCTACTGACCCTATCGTTATTGAATCTGTCACGGTGCTTTCCGACTAGCCATGGCTCAATCCCTGTTCATCAGCGACCTTCATTTAAGCGAAGATACGCCGCATATCGAACAAGGGCTGACAATATTCCTGAACCAAGAAGGCGATATCGATCGCCTTTTTTTATTGGGCGACATCTTCGAAGCGTGGATTGGGGATGACGATGACAGCCCGCTGGCGCAGCGGTTTGCCGACTCCATGAAACGGATCGCGGACGGTGGTACTCAAATCTACTTTACCCGCGGCAACCGGGACTTCCTTGTAGGGCAGAACTATTTGGATCAATTCGGGGCGACGCTACTCGGTGACTCCGTGTGCGTAGAGGTTGCTGGTACGTCTACTTTACTAATGCACGGTGACCTACTCTGCTCCGATGACGTCGATTATCTGGCGTTCCGCGCCATCGCTCACAACCCCGAGTGGCAGGCGGAAATGTTGAGCAAGTCACTTGAAGAACGAAGAGAGCTAGCGAGACAACTCCGTACCATGAGTAAAGAAGCGGCGAGTAACAAGGCTGAGGACATCATGGATGTTAACGATGATACCGTTCGCTCTGTAATGCAGGAGCACGGTGTCACACGATTGATTCACGGTCACACGCACAGGCCCTGTCGCCATCCACTGCAAAACGCCGAGCGAATCGTGTTGGGCGACTGGAATAAGACCGGCTGGTGTTTACGAGAACAAGGAACATCGCTTGAGCTGTGCGAGTTCTCGCTTTAACTCCCCCCCTTCAAACTACCGGCACGCCACTGTGAAAGCGTATCTCGGTATCCTCACTCTCAATGAGCTCCTTTTCTACTGAGCGGAATAAGGCGAGACGTTCCTCCACAGCGCTTGCATTCTCTAAATTTTTCGCCAGGCTGATGTAGTCGGCGAAATGGCGCGACTCACTTTTCAGCAGGGATGTGTAGAAGTCTCGCAGCGTGTCATCCACATGCGGTGCTAACGCCGCAAAACGTTCACAGGAGCGGGCCTCGATAAGTGCCCCGACAATAAGTGTGTCCACTAGTTTATGTGGGTCTTTTTTACGAACCTTTTCCCGAAGAGTTTGCGCATACCGAGAGGCTGTCACCGACTCGTAAGCAATACCTCGCTGTGTCATCAGTTTCAGCACTTGCTCAAAGTGTCGCAGCTCCTCCCGGGCCAGTCGCGACATTTTGTTGAGAAGTGGTGTGTTGTCGGTGTAACGATGCATGAGTGACATAGCGGTAGCCGCTGCTTTCTTCTCGCAGTTCGCATGATCAATCATCAATACGGGCAACGACTTTACCGCAGCGGATAACCAAGCATCGGGCGTCCGGCACGGCAGAAAATCAAATACGGGCGTCAGGTCCACGGTGGATGGCATGGTTTAGCCTTGCGCTTCCTCGAAAAGATCGGGTGTGGCTAGATAACGATCATAATGAGCAGTCGACAACACCCAAAAGTCCTCGTCGATTTTGTCACGGAGCTCAACCAGACTGAGGTCTGCCCACGACGGATGAACTCGGAACCCGTATTTACTGGGGTCACTGATCTGACTCGCACCCGCCTTCAGCAGCTGGAACAGCCAACAGTACTCGTCGTGCTCATCGTTATATCTCACCAGCTGCGTATCAAGCTGCCATTTCAGCAACTCACGATCGATGACCGAACATTTATGGGCGCAGGCCTGTGACAAAAATTTCGACAGTCGCTGATCAACGAAACGTTTTTCATCCTGGGTGTAGCCGTTCCAGTGAATTACCTCGTGGCTAAACCGCTTGCAACCGCGACACACGCTATCACCAATGCCTGTTGAGCAAACGCCAATACAAGGCGTCTTGATTGGCTTTAGGTTCATTTGTGGTGGGTTAACAGTCGACATGACGCGAGAGTCTAGGATAAACACCGCATGAATGCACAGAATTGATCGAATCGCTGTCGACAGACCTGGTCACAAGCTATAATTTGCGCGCCATAGAGCAAGGCGCCCTTTAAAAGCGAGCGCCCTCACAAATTCTGGGGAAGAGGAAAATTCAGTGCTTGAAGCTTATCGTGATCATGTAGCCGACCGTGCGGCTATGAACATCCCACCAAAACCACTATCACCGCAGCAGGTCGCAGACCTCGTGGAACTATTAAAAGCGCCACCCGCTGGTGAAGAAGACTACCTAGTCAATCTTATGACCAACCGTGTTCCACCGGGTGTTGATGAAGCCGCTTACGTTAAAGCCGCCTTCTTGTCGGATGTTGCGCTGGGTAATGTTGAATGCCCCTTGATCGACAAAGTGACAGCGGTCGATCTTCTGGGTGACATGCACGGCGGTTACAACATCGAGACTTTGGTAAAACTCCTAAGTGACAGTGAGCTGGGCGAGCAAGCAGCAACGGAACTCAAGCACACATTGCTCATGTTTGATGCGTTTTATGACGTGGCGGCCCTCGCAAAGGACGGCAATGCCAACGCGCAGTCAGTCATGCAGTCTTGGGCTGACGCCGAGTGGTTTACTAAGCGGGATGAGTTACCTGAGTCCCTCAAGATGGTGGTGTTCAAGGTCACTGGCGAGACCAATACGGACGACTTGTCACCGGCGCCCGATGCCTGGTCACGACCCGATATCCCACTCCATGCACGTGCCATGTACAAGATGACACGCGACGGACTGGAGCCCGAAGACCACGGCAAAGTTGGCCCCATGGCCCAAATCGAAGCGGTTAAGGCGACTGGCTTACCGGTCGCGTTTGTAGGCGACGTCGTAGGCACAGGCTCTTCCAGAAAGTCCGCCGCTAACAGCGTCTTGTGGTATTTCGGCCAGCCTGTGACAGGTGTCCCCAACAAGCAAATGGGTGGTGTGTGCATTGGCGGCAAAATTGCACCGATTTTCTACAACACCATGGAAGATGCTGGCGCTCTCGTCTTCGAAGCGCCCGTCGAGAAGATGGGCATGGGCGATATCATCGATATCCGTGTCTATGACGGAAAGGTTCTTAACGAAGCTGGTGACGTTATCTCCGAGTTCGAGCTGCGCTCGGACGTATTGCTGGACGAGGTTCGTGCCGGTGGCCGAATCAATCTCATTATTGGCCGCGGCTTGACCGCCAAGGCACGTGAAGCACTGGGCTTGGGCGAGAGCACCCTCTTTAGAAAGCCCGATATGCCCGAGGAGACGAATGCCGGCTTTACCCTTGCACAGAAAATGGTAGGGCGCGCCTGTGGTGTTGAAGGAATTCGACCCGGCACCTACTGCGAACCCAAAATGACAACTGTCGGGTCTCAGGACACCACGGGGCCTATGACACGGGACGAACTGCAGGATCTCGCATGTCTCGGTTTCTCCGCGGACCTCACCATGCAGTCATTCTGCCACACAGCGGCCTACCCTAAGCCAGTTGACATCGAAACACAGCATTCCCTGCCTGACTTTATCCGGAACCGCGGCGGCGTATCACTTCGTCCAGGTGACGGCATCATTCACAGCTGGTTGAACCGTATGCTGCTGCCTGACACGGTTGGCACGGGCGGCGACTCGCACACGCGATTCCCCTTGGGCATTTCCTTCCCTGCGGGGTCGGGCCTTGTAGCCTTTGCCGCAGCAACCGGCGTTATGCCCCTCGATATGCCAGAGTCTGTGCTTGTGCGCTTTAAGGGCGAAATGCAGCCGGGAATCACCTTGCGTGATCTGGTACATGCGATTCCCTACTATGCCATTCAAGAAGGTCTGCTGACTGTCGAGAAGAAAGGTAAGAAGAACATCTTCTCGGGCCGTATTCTCGAAATTGAGGGCCTTGAAGAGCTGACCGTAGAGCAAGCCTTTGAACTCTCCGACGCGTCTGCTGAGCGATCAGCGGCTGGTTGCACCATCAAGCTGTCTGAATCAACGATTGGCAGCTATCTGAAATCAAATATTGTCCTCTTGCGTTCAATGATCGCCGAGGGTTATGGCGATCCACGTACGTTGGAACGACGCGTTCGTAATATGGAGAAGTGGCTCGAGAACCCCGAGTTACTTGAGGCCGATGCAGATGCCGAATACGCGGCCATCATCGAAATTGACCTCGCCGAGGTAACTGAGCCCGTCGTCTGTGCCCCTAACGACCCAGATGACGCGCGCTTACTCAGTCAGGTAGCCGGCGATCAGGTCGACGAGGTCTTTATCGGTAGCTGCATGACCAACATCGGTCACTTTAGAGCCACCGGGAAACTACTTGATCAGCACACAGGCGGTGTGGCAGCACGTATGTGGATTTGTCCGCCTACCCGCATGGACGAGTATCAGCTCATGGAGGAAGGTTATTACGCCATCTTCGGACGCGCAGGTGCACGAACTGAAATGCCGGGATGTTCGCTATGTATGGGTAACCAGGCGCGCGTAGCGCCCAAATCGACTGTCCTATCGACCTCAACGAGAAACTTCCCTAACCGGTTGGGTGAAGGCGCGAATGTCTACCTCACATCGGCGGAGCTGGCTGCTGTAGGCGCCATTCTTGGCCGCCTCCCCACGCCAGAGGAATACATGAGCTACGCGGATGAATTGGATTCGATGGCAGGTGAAATTTATCGATACATGAATTTCAACGAGATCCAGAGTTTCCAGGCCCTGGCCGATGACGGGCAAAAAATTGCGGCAACGCTTATTGAAGAGGTCGCTTGATCCCAAGCTCAGCAACAAAAAGCACCCTAATGGGTGCTTTTTTTATACCTGACGAAAGTATGAAACACGTCTCTTGGCCACTATGCCGAAATGGCAGCAAAACCTCGCTCACAATCACGCTTGAGATCTTCGAGGTCCTCAAGTCCAACAGCAATCCGTATCAACCCCTCGGTAATACCACCTTGGTGTTTCTGCTCATCAGTTAATCGTCCATGCGTTGTTGATGCGGGATGACATACCGTGGTTTTAACGTCGCCCAAATTCGCTGTTAGCGACATCAGTCGAACCGCGTTGATAAACGCCCACGCCCTCTCGCGCCCACCATCAACCTCAAATGACAGGACGCCGCCAAAAGCCGACTGCTGAGACGCCGCCAACGCGTGATCAGGGTGAGACGCTAGACCGCAATAATTGACTTTTTTCACCCCAGGATGGGTTTCTAACCACTCTGCTAGGGCTTGTGCGCGCTGACTGTGAGCGTCCATCCGCAGTTGCAGTGTTTCGAGCCCCTTGCTGAAGATCCACGCGTTAAACGGGCTCATCGATGGGCCACATACACGGACAAAGCCTCGGGCCTCAGCCATTAACTGCTGGGAGCCGACCAAAGCACCTCCAAGTACCCTACCCTGACCATCGAGATATTTGGTTGCTGAGTGCATCACCACATCGGCCCCCAGGGAAAGTGGACGTTGTAACGCGGGTGTACAAAAGCAGTTATCAACGGCAAGTAGCGCGCCCGAGTCATGCGCAATATTCGCAATTTCTCGGATATTTCCAACCTCACATAGCGGGTTCGAGGGCGTCTCGCAAAAGAAAAGCTTGGTATTCGGATTAATCGCTTGTCGCCAATCATAGAGCTCGCGAAGTGCCACAAACGTGACAGAAATATCCAGCTTAGTCAGTATGTTATTGAATAAACCTACAGTACTTCCGAAGACGTTGCGTGAGCAGATTACGTGATCGCCCGCCCGCAGCACGGTCAGGCAGAGCGTCAGAATCGCGGCCATACCTGAGCTGGTAGCTACACCCTCTTGCCCCCCTTCCAAGGCGGCCAGTCGCTTCTCAAAGACAGACACCGTGGGATTAGAAAACCGCGAGTACGTATTACCGTCACGCTCCCCCGAAAATGTCGCCGCGGCCTGCTCAGCCGATTCGAAAACAAAGCTCGACGTTGCGTAGATCGGATCGGAATGTTCTTGCTCGAAGCCCGGCGTTAAACCCTCTCGGATGGCCAGCGTTTCAAAACCAGCCTCTTTTAACCACTCGTTTGACACCCATTAACTCCGATTATGAAGGCCAACAAGGGCACCATCAGCACGATCAACCGAGTTGTCGGAGCGAGCGTCACTCAGTCCTGTGAGATAGGCATCGTCAATGACGCCGGTTTGATATTGACCGTCGAATACCGACAGCTCAAAGCCATCCACCAGTGAGTTACCCTCACGGGAGCATTCAATGAGGTCATCTATCTCCTGATAAATCAGCCAGTCCGCCCCAATGTGCTCAGAGATCTGTTCTATGGTTCTACCGTGAGCCACAAGCTCAGACGCTGTTGGCATATCGATGCCATAAACATTCGGATATCGAACAGGCGGCGCTGCTGACGCAAAATAGACCCGCTTCGCGCCAGAATCGCGGGCCATCTGGATTATCTGCTGGCACGTAGTACCACGAACGATCGAATCATCGACTAAAAGTACTGATTTACCCTCGAACTCGAGCGGTACAGGATTCAACTTCTGACGCACTGATTTCCGGCGCTGCGTCTGCCCTGGCATGATAAACGTACGACCTATGTATCGGTTTTTCATGAAGCCTTCGCGGAACTTCACACCCAATTCATGGGCCAGAGCTTGGCCCGCTACTCTGCTGGTGTCCGGAATCGGTATCACGACGTCAATGTCATGATCGGGGCGCTCACGCATGATTTTATGCGCTAGCCGCTCACCTTGGCGCATCCGTGTCTTGTAGACGGAAATACCATCCATTAATGAGTCAGGGCGTGCAAAATAAACATGCTCGAAAATACAGGGCTTTAGCTTTGGCTCCGCCGCACACTGTCTTCTGAAAAGCTCCCCACTGGCATCAATAAATAAGGCCTCGCCCGGGTCTACGTCGCCTATAAGCCGGTAACCGAGTACGTCAAGAGCTACACTCTCAGAGGCCAACATATAACTTTTGTGATCACCCTGAGTCTTGACACCCACTACGAGAGGTCTAATACCGTTGGGATCCCTAAAGGCCACTAGTCCCACGTTAGCGATCATCGCTATGGCCGCATACCCGCCTTCACAACGCGTATGAAGCGTTGTTACGGCGTTAAACACGTCTTCTGCGGAGGGAATCAACTTGCCCTGGCGCTGTAACTCGTGCGCAAAGACGTTCAGTAACACTTCCGAGTCACTATCGGTATTCAGATGACGCAAGTCGGTTTGATAAAGCTCCTCGGACAAGGCCGCTGAGTTCGTGAGATTTCCGTTGTGTGCCAACGCAATTCCGTAAGGCGAGTTAACGTAGAACGGCTGAGCAAGCGCTGATCCTGAACTCCCCTGGGTTGGATAGCGCGTGTGACCCAAACCAAAGTTGCCTGCCAATTGCTGCATATGATTGGCTTGGAAAACATCTCGAACTAGCCCCTCTCCCTTGCGCTGAAGGAACTGACCCTTATGGCAAGTCATGATGCCCGCAGCATCCTGGCCTCGGTGCTGGAGCATAGTCAGGGCGTCGTAAATATCCGCAGCCACACTCTCATTCGATGAAATTCCCACAACGCCACACATGCGAGTCGCTCCTAAAGCATATTGCCGCTGGTGATGGTCTCGTCCACGAGGGGCGCAGCGTCACCGTTAATAATGTCATCGAAGTTGTCGGCCAGCCACTCCGCGACCAACTCGATGTGCTCGACCAACTCTGACTCGTCAAGCATGGAGTCCTCTGATTTAGGTAGCAAACCCTTAAGCATCAGAAGAAGGATCGCGGCGATAACAACACCACGCGCCACACCAAACCCAGCGCCAAGCAAACGATTACCAAAATTAAGCCCCGGTTGACGCATCTGATTAGACAGCCACCGTCCGATACTGCCGAACAAGAACACCACTGATATGAATACGAGGGACCAAGCGGCTAGATAACGAAACGATCGATCATCGATTAAGTCCGTCATGGTCTCAGAGACCGGAAGGGCCAGAATATTGGCAAGAAAGAAGGCGCCAACCCAACCCAAAAACGATGTCGCCTCTCTTGCAAACCCACGCATGAGCCCGTAGCCAGCAGAGATACAAGCAACACCAACAACGATCCAGTCAAACTGATTAAAGTGCTCAACGAGATCCATTATTGAGTCTTCCATGAGGTCGCCTATACCCCGAATCGAATGATCGACGACTCGACGCCGTAGTAAGCGTCAATGTCAGGCTGAAGATCTTGCAATCGCTGCTTTTGCATTTTTGGGCCGATTCGCACTCGGAACAGCTTCTTACCGTCTATCTTAACAGCAGACACATAGGCTTTGTGTCCTTTATTTCGCAATTCCACGGCTATTTCCTCGGCTCGTTGAGCGGTACTGAACGTTGCTACCTGTAGCTCCCAGCTTATTGGGAGCCCTTGCTCGTCAAACTCAGCTCTCTCCAAGGCCGACGCCTGCTGCTCAGGTTCCTCATCAGCGTCCACGAGAGCCACATCAGGCATTGGAGATGCGACATCAACAGGTTGAACGATTGGTGGCTGCCGCTCCAGCATCTCAGGCAAACTCG
>CAJWQE010000066.1 GCA_913045375.1 uncultured Halieaceae bacterium
TTGTCGGCACCAACCGCAATCCCGTTCCCACCTGCAGACTACTCTGCGGTAGACGCTGCATTTCAAGAGTTTGTCGATAACCATGGCGTACTTGATGGCATTAGCTACGTATTAGTGGATAAAGAAGGGACAACCCATACAGCGGTATTTGGTGATCACACTGAGGACCTTATAACGATGCTGGCATCCACCAGTAAAGTTCCCGCCGTGATGGCTATCATGGCGTTGGACGAGGACCCCGATGTCGAGTTTTCAATAAGTGAGCCGGTGAGTACCTATCTCCCGTTCGATGGCGTTTATGCCGACCGGACGGTAGAGCAAATGTTAAGCAATACGTCAGGTATACCAGGATTAAGGGTGACGTCTTCTCCGGAGTACTTAGCGTCTGGTGGAGTCCATACTTGTCAGTTCAGCTCTCAACCGTTCATGACTTTTGAGGGATGTGGGCAGCTTCTGGTTACTACTGAACTGCCTACAAGCAATCCTGCTGGCTCCGTTTTTGATTACGGAGGTAGTCAGTGGCAAATTGCTGGGCTGACGGCGGCTGTTGTAAATAATTCTACTTGGAATCAGCTTTTCGACCAGTACATTGCTGGTCCCTGCGATCTGGAGGTATTTACTTTTGGTAATCCATGGGAGGAATTAGCTGGTTCGGGCTACACTTATACTTCATTCGATGGAGCGACAGTAGCCAGCATGCCTGGCCAGCATAATCCTCAGGTAGAAGGAGGCGGTATAACGACTCTGGCGGACTATGCAAAATTAATGCAAGTCCATCTTAATGGGGGTTATTGCGGCGAAACCCAGATACTAAGCGAGGCATCTCTGGCATCGATGCGTCAAGACAGGGGTAGTCTGACGTTCAATCCGACGCCTTACGGAATGGGCTGGTGGATTTCCAGTGAAGAGCCAGGGATATACACTGACGGTGGCTTGTTCGGTGCAGTGAGTTTTCTTGATCTAAATACAGGCATCGGCGGATTCATTGCTATCGACGATTACACTGGGAGAGCCGGTGGCCAAGGTAGCGCAATTCTGCGGACTGCATTGCCGTTAATCCAGGAAGCGGTCCGCGCTCGATACGAGTGATCAATAGAATCGAGGAAAAGTTGAGCGTGCGGACTTTAGAGAGTCCGCACGCACATCAATAGATTGCCATCTTCCGAACCTGCAGTTTACTATCATCCGCTCCGGTCAGAAGGAGATATTTGTGTTTGGTCAACTGCTACTAGGTATCACGGGCGCGATTTTCTTTGGGCTGGGAGTTGTTAGTGTCTACGACCCTGAAATACCAGCGGGATGGTCAGGCATTTTCATTGCCTCTCAGGATGCTTATGCGGAAATTGCGGCCATGTACGGCGGTCTGGAGATCGCTATCGGCTCCATTCTCCTCGCCTCAGCCTTCATCAAGGAATACCTCAAGGCCGGACTCTGGCTCCTATTTGTCATCATCAGCTACATTGGTGCCGCGCGAGCCTTCACGGTGTTCCGTGAACTCGATTCAAAATTTGAGGTGGCTGGCAGCCAAGTAGACATCGAGATGACCTCAAGCTTCACGGGCTACACCTGGGGTGTATTGGGGTTTGAAGTCGTTATCTCAGTTTTGGCGCTAATCGCACTTCTCAACCGACCGCGCTAAGTCTCAGCTCAATGCGGCGTACTCTTTCTCGAGTCGCTTAGCCGCTTTCTTGGACACGCCGCCCAGAACAACGATCGCGTCACGCAAGCGTGCGCGCGTCAAATCAGGCCCCAGAATCGACATAGAATCGGGAATCGAATATGCGCTGCTCTTGCCCGACACCGCGACAAATAGCGGCGCAAATAGGGCCTTAGGCTTGAGTTCAAGCGACTCGGCCAGCTGCTTCAGACTCTCAAACAGCGCGCCGCGTTCCCAGTCCTGCTGAGCCTCGAGACGCCACAAAACAAACTGTAGTCGTCTGACAACCTCTTCAGTTGTTTCCGCGGTACCGTCAAATGCAGCAGCGTCGACTGCGACCTCCCCCGACAAGAGATACGATGACATGGGCACAAAGTCAGAGAGTACCTCCATGCGACCTTGCGCGTGGGGCAATATTTTGTCGAGCGTTGCATCATTCCAAAGCCACGTTTTCAAACGTTCTTTTAGCTGTTCAGCATCAAAGTTTTCGCGCAGCCAGAGCCCGTTCAACCACTTAAGTTTTTCCACATCGAAGATGGGACCGCCGAGCGATACGCGATCGATATCAAACGCCGCTTGCATGTCATCGAGCGAAAACTTTTCCCGCTCATCGGGCATCGACCAGCCCATTCGACCCAAGTAATTCACCAGAGCGTCGGGCAGGAAGCCCATGCGCTCGTAATACAAAATACTTGTCGGATTCTTGCGCTTGCTCAGCTTTGATTTATCCGGGTTTCTCAGGAGCGGCATGTGGCAGAGCTCTGGCATCTCCCAGCCAAAGTACTGATACAGAAGCTGATGCTTGGGCGCCGAGTTCAGCCACTCCTCACCACGGATAACATGCGTGATGCCCATGAGGTGGTCGTCCACCACATTGGCGAGATGGTAGGTGGGCATACCGTCTGATTTCAAAAGAATCTGGGCGTCTACCATGCTCCAGTCCAGCTCGATATCACCTCGCAAGCGATCCTTCACAACGCACGCTCCCGCCTCGTCGGGAACCCGCATACGGATGACAAAGGGTGCATCCGCACTCTTTCGAGCGGCTTGCTCTTCAGCGGATAATTCGAGGTCGGCGGGCTTTAGCGCAGTCGACTTTCCCGCCTCGCGCCGCGCTTCGCGCAACGCATCGAGCTCCTCTGGCGAGCGGTAGCAAACGAAGGCATCACCCTGCTCGACTAGCTGCCAAGCGTACTGTCCGTAAATATCGCGACGCTCACTTTGCCGATAAGGACCATGCTCGCCACCGACATCCGGGCCTTCATCCCAATCGAGTCCTAGCCAGCGCAATGAGTCGAGAATCATCTGCTCGGCGGCAGCCGTGCTGCGCGCTTGATCTGTGTCCTCGATGCGCAAAATGAATTGACCGCCATGCGCGCGAGCAAAACACCGATTGAACAGCGCCATGTAGGCCGTCCCAACGTGAGGATCGCCAGTGGGTGAAGGTGCGACGCGGGTTCGTACGGTCATCGGATGCTCTCGTGTGTCAACTCATTCGAGGCCCGCAGTTTACCAGAAGACGGCTTGGGACAGAGTCGGAAACTTAGCTTTTAAACGTCACTATTCGGTAGTTTAAATACAACGCGCAGTGAAAATTGGATAGGATGCGTCAAAGCCAAGAGCAAGAAGAATCATGCGCCTTTTTCAATCGATCATCCCTGCCAGTGTCCTGATGGCACTGCTCACCGCGTGTGGCGGTGGCGAGAGCAATGTGGAGTCGGGAAACCGCGACGGCTTCCTTCACTACGGTAACGGAGCCGAGCCTCAGGGTCTCGACCCTCATGTAGTCACGGGCGTTCCCGAGAACCACATCATCCGCGCCTTGTTTGAAGGTTTAGCGGTTAAAAATCCCATCACGCTTGAGCCCGAGCCTGGGGTTGCCGAGCGATGGGACATTTCCGATGACGGAACAGTCTATACCTTCTACATCAACCCGGAAGCCAAATGGAGCAATGGGGAACCGATGACGGCATCGGACTACGTCTGGTCTTGGAACCGAGCGCTGCATCCCGACACCGGCTCTCTTTACGCTTACATGCTCTACCCCATTGTCAATTCAGAGGCCTATTCCAAGCGTGAAATCACCGACTTTGATCAAGTGGGTGTCAAGGCACTAGACGATCTGACGTTACAGGTCACGTTGAACGCGCCCACCCCCTATTTTCTTCAGTTGATGGATCACTACAGCAGCTTCGCAGTGCATCCTGAAACACTGCTCAAACACGGAAAGATGACTGACCGATTCACGCCGTGGACGCGCGTTGGCAATATCGTGAGTAACGGCGCATTTACCCTCGATGAGTGGTCACTCAACCGACGCATTATCATTAAGAAAAGTGAGCATTACTGGGATCGCGACAACGTGGCCCTTAACGGCGTCTATTTTTATCCAACCGAGAACGTCGTGAGCGAGGAACGCATGTTCCGCGCCGAGCAGCTGCATTACACCCAGGTCGTGCCCTTGGACAAGATTCCGGAATACCGAAAGCAAGGCAATACGTCCTACGTTCAGGCCGCCTATCTGGGAACCTACTACTACCTCGTCAACACAGACAGACCACCCGTGGACAATGTGCTTGTTCGTAGAGCGCTGTCATATGCACTGGATCGAGACACGCTGACGCGAACCGTGCTGCAGGAAACCGCTATCCCTGCCTACAGCATCACACCGCCCGATACGCTCGGTTACAACCCACCCAAGCTGTTCGACTACGACCCCGCGAAAGCCCGTGAGCTATTGGCGGAGGCAGGCTACCCCAATGGCGAGGGATGGCCTGGACTGGAAATCATCTACAACACGCAGGAAGCACACCGAAAAATTGCGGTGGCCATTCAGCAGATGTGGAAAAAAGAGCTCAACATCGACGTCACCATCTCTAACCAGGAATGGAAGGTCTATCTCAACTCAGTATCGCAACGCGACTTCCAAGTCGCACGGCGCGGCTGGATTGGAGACTACGTCGATGCGAATAATTTCCTAGACCTGTTTATTACCGACGGTGGCAACAACAACACCGGCTACGCCAGTGACGAGTTTGACGACATCATCCTCAACTTGGCGCCCAAGGCGAAGTCTCGCGATGAGCGCTACGGTTTGTTCTACAAGGCCGAAACCATGATGATGAACGAGATGCCCATCATCCCCATCTACACCTACACCAGTAAGCACCTAGTCCACCCAAGCGTTGAAGGCATTTACCCCAACCTCATGGACTCACTCAATTTGAAATACGTGAAACTGCACCCCGGTCGCAGTCTCTATGGGGAGGCAAACTAAGGTGCTGAGATTTATCTTTTGGCGACTGCTTCAGGCAATCCCGGTCATCTTCGTCGTCATTACGGCGACGTTCTTTCTTGTGCGCTCCGCACCCGGTGGTCCATTCGACAGTGAGAAAGCGGTACTCCCCGAGGTGAAGCGTGCGCTGGAGGCGCAGTACAAACTCGATTTGCCACTCCACGAACAATACATCGCCTATTTAGGTGACCTGAGTAATGGCGATCTGGGTCCCTCGTTCAAATACCCAGGTAGAAGCGTCAACGAAATTTTGGGTAGTGGGCTCCCGGTTACAGCTGAGCTGGGCCTATACGCCCTAAGTTTTGCCCTTCTAATCGGCGTTCTGGCTGGCGTGTTCGCTGCACTACGGCCCAATACGCGGCAAGACTACATACCCATGGGGATGGCGATGATTGGCATTTGTATGCCGTCATTTCTGTTAGGGCCATTACTGGTCCTGATCTTTGGCATCTATCTTGACTGGCTACCCATCGCTGGATGGGGAGACCTTCCGGGAGACAAGATACTGCCATCGATCACGTTGGGTAGTGCCTATGCGGCCTATATCGCGCGTCTCAGCCGAGCGGGAATGCTCGAAATCTTGTCGCAGGACTACATAAGGACAGCCAGAGCCAAAGGACTTCCCGAATGGCGCGTGGTGATTCAACACGCACTGCGCGGTGGCCTCATTCCTGTCATCGCATTTTTAGGGCCGGCCTTTGCGGGCTTGCTTGCAGGCTCGTTCGTTGTCGAGACCATCTTCCAGATACCGGGACTGGGTCGTTTCTACGTTCAGGCTGCATTTAACCGTGACTACACGATGATCCTGGGCACCACGGTGTTCCTGTCGACATTGATCGTTTTCTTCAACCTGATCAGTGATGTAATCGCTGCGTGGCTTAATCCGCGTCTGCGAGCGCAGTTCAAGGGAGGTGCCTAATGAATACTGAGCAAACGGCACTTCTTATGGAGGCGGAGGACGGCGCATCGCTCTGGCACGACGCGTGGCTACGACTCAAAAAGAACCGCGCCGCCGTCACTGGTGGCGTGGTGCTTGCCGTGATGGTCGTCCTGGCGATTTTGACACCCTGGATTGCACCCTACGGTTACGAGGCTCAAAATCTGGACCTTGGCGCCACACCACCCTCTGCAGCGCACTGGCTCGGTACTGACATTTTTGGAAGAGACCTGCTCACACAAATTCTTTACGGTGGACGGATCTCACTGGCGGTTGGCTTCATCGCCACGGCCGTGGCTCTCGTCATCGGTGTGACTTGGGGAGCCGTTGCCGGCTATGTAGGTGGCCGTATCGACTCAGTCATGATGCGCTTTGTCGACATCCTCTACGCCCTGCCCTTCATGATCTTCATCATCCTACTGATGGTGGTTTTTGGCCGAAACATCCTGCTCCTTTTCCTGGCAATTGGTGCGGTTGAGTGGCTGACCATGGCGAGAATCATGCGGACTCAAGTGCAATCCTTGCGTCAGCAGGAGTTTGTCGAAGCGGCCGTATCGTTGGGACTCCCCCCTTCGGCCATCATTTTCAAACACATCATCCCCAACGCCCTTGGTCCAATCATTGTCTATACAACGCTGACGATTCCGAGCGTGATGCTGCTGGAGGCATTCTTAAGCTTCCTGGGTCTCGGCATTCAGCCGCCGCAGACCAGCTGGGGACTGCTTATTAGCTACGGCGCCGAAACCATGGAGGAGTACCCCTGGCTGCTCATTTTCCCTGGTTTGGCGCTGACGATTACGCTGTTCTCTCTCAACTTCCTCGGCGATGGTCTTCGTGACGCGCTCGATGTTCGCGGTTCAAAGGATTAATCCATGAGTCTGCTCAACGTTAATGATTTAAGCGTCAGCTTCGTTACCCGTAACGGGACAACGGAAGCCGTCAAAAATGTCAGTTTCTCAGTTGAAGCCAAGTCGATCACGGCCATCATCGGCGAGAGCGGTTCGGGTAAGTCGGTCTCCTGTTACGCACTCTTGGGCCTGATTCCACAGCCCCCAGGGCGGATTGACTCTGGCACTGCCGAATTTAACGGCCAAGATTTGCTCGCCCTGTCCGAGCGAGAACTTCGGGGTATTCGCGGCTCCGACATTGCCATGATCTTTCAGGATCCGATGACATGCCTCAATCCCTACATGCGAATTGGCGAGCAACTGATTGAGCCGCTTCTGGTGCACGGTGTAGCGGACAAGGAGACTGCGACACGACGCGCCATAGAGCTTCTCGATGAAGTTGGTATTCATAACCCTGAAGCGGCCATGAGGGCCTATCCATTCGAGTTCTCAGGCGGTATGCGACAGCGCGTCATGATTGCCATGGCCCTCATTACTGAGCCCAAACTCCTGATTGCCGATGAGCCAACCACAGCTTTGGACGTCACCATTCAGGCACAGATTCTTCGCTTGATTAAGTCGCTTCAGGAAAAGCGCGACATTGGCGTTTTGTTCATTAGTCACGATCTCGCTGTGGTGTCTGATATCGCTGATCACATTGTCGTTATGGAGAAGGGACTAGTCGTTGAGCAAGGCGCCCCCGCGGACATCTTCACCAATGCCCAGCACCCCTACACGCAAAAATTATTGGCAGCCATTCCGACCGGTGCACCGCCCGAACCTGACACCGAACGTGACACGCTCATCAAAGCCACCAACCTGAAAACCTACTTCACGTCTGAAAATAGCGATGAGCCCATAAAGGCCGTTGATGACGTATCGCTGTCGATACAGCGGGGCGAAGTCTTGGGTCTGGTGGGTGAGTCAGGCAGTGGTAAGTCGACTTTTGGCCGCTCATTGCTGCGATTGACGCCCATTACCGATGGTCATGTTAGTTTTGATGGTACTGACGTAGGAGGTCTCGATCGTAATGCCCTCAAATCGCTGAGACGGCGCATGCAGATGATTTTCCAGGACCCCTATGCATCACTGAACCCTCGTATGACGGTCTACGACACGCTGGCTGAGCCACTATTGCTGCACAAGATTGTCGATCGTACGGGTCTTGATGCGGCCATTAGGGAACTAATGGACAACGTAGGCCTAGCGCGAGGATTTGCCAAGAAATACCCACACGAATTCTCAGGTGGTCAACGACAGCGCATTGCCATCGGCAGAGCACTGGCAACCAAACCCGAGTTCATTGTTGCAGACGAGCCGGTCTCGGCCCTCGATGTCACTATTCAGGCACAGATCCTCGACCTGCTAAAAGACCTGAAAGACGAGTACGGACTGACCATGCTATTTGTCTCGCACGATCTTGCTGTCATCCGGCAAATTGCCGACCGTGTAGCGGTGCTTTACCGAGGAAAACTCGAGGAAGTGGGTAATACGAGCGATGTATTCAACTCGCCTCAAAGCGATTACACCCAGCGCTTACTGGCCGCAATACCCGGAAAATCAGCCGCCTGACACAATACAACTGGCGAATGAGCTCGTGTTTCATACACTGAGAGACAGCAGCTAAAAGCTTCATGTGGGTCGGGACATGTATTCCCGTTAGGCTTTAACGTAACAGCGCCAAGCTATTACGCAGATTCCAAGTGGCGCCCGCAACGATTGAATGGGGGAAATCGTGTCAAATATAAGACTGTTGGGGTCATCGCTAATCTTCGCTGGTTTTATTGGACTCAGCGCCTGTGGGGGCGGATCAGGGGGTGCCTCCGAGCCCGTGACAGTTGCACCTCCGCCTCCGCCGCCTCCAGCACCTGTCCTGGAGACGTTCTCACTCCTGAAGGAAAATAATCCAGAGCTAGAGGGCGATATCGAATTCGTTTTGGAAGGAGATACCTTCTCGGCGAGATCACCGACAGATTTATCTGTGGCCTCGCTGACGCCATCGTTTTCGTTCACCGGTACCGAGGTGTCTGTGGATGGTGCCGAGCAAACCTCCGGTGAGTCTAGTCATGACTTCACTCCCATTTTGAATTACACGGTTTCCAACGAATCGGGAACAACGAAAACCTATCAAGTCGACTTAACACGATTCACAGGGCTTCCCATCATTTATCTGACGACCGAATCACCCGTGGTATCAAAAGAAGACTACGTAAATGGCACTTTCCGCCTAGAGGGTGGCAGAGAGTACGACTCCGTGGATGAGATGGCCATGGAGATCCGGGGGCGAGGCAATTCAACGTGGTTTGTTCATCCCAAAAAGCCCTACCAAATGAAGCTCGAATCCAAACGAGATCTGTTTGGCATGCTTGAAGATAAAAAATGGCTCTTCCTCGCCGAGTACTCCGATAAAACGCTGGTGCGAAATCACCTTGCTTTTGCACTGGGTCACCGCACGACGTTGACTTGGACACCCAGCGGTCATTTCGCAGAAGTTTTTGTCAACGGGGAGCATGACGGCTTCTATCACATTACTGAAAAAGTTGAGGATGGCAGCAACCGCGTCGATATCGGAGATACGGGTTTTCTACTGGAAATCGATCAACCGGATCGCCTGGATCCCGATGATGTTTCGTTCCAAACTCCCACTTACCTCATCAATATCAAAGAACCCGGGCTTGCGTATTCAGACCCCGAGTTCGCTCAAGTGCGCCAACACATCAACGAATTTGAGACTGTCCTATTCAGTAATGCGTTTGCAGACCCAACTAATGGCTATCGCGCTTACGCAGATGTTGATAGCTTCATCGACTGGTTCTTAGTCAATGAAATTGCAAAGAACGTTGATGCCCAGTGGTATTCGAGCATTTTCCTCCACTGGATACCGGGTGAAAAAATTCGCATGGGGCCCATTTGGGACTTCGATTTGGGCTTCGGCAACGTCGATTACGCTGATGCCACGTATCCTGAGGGCTGGTGGGTACGTTGGAATACCTGGATCGATCGGATGCTTGAGGATCCCTACTTCGCTCAGCGTGTCAAAGAGCGCTACGCAGATATCGACTCCCAGCGTCCCGAAATCAAAGCCGAGATCAACGCATGGGCAGAGCATCTGAGCCTGTCTCAAACAGAGAATGACTCAATATGGCAAACGATGGGCACCTATGTGTGGCCGAACCCCGTTGTCTACGACACCTATGAAGAGGAGGTAGAGCATTTGATTGAGTGGCTCGACACTCGGATGGATTGGCTAGCCGAAGCGATAGACGGCCTTTGATCACTAAGTAGACGCGTGGAGGTCGCAGCTTATTAGCAACAGCAAGCTCAGCTGAATGACCTTTCACCGGCCTTACAGACGATCGGCGTGCTCTCCGCGACGGAGTACTGACTCTCCAGAATGGTCGATACAAAACGCCAGGTGGAGGTTACTTGCTCCGGCGTGAACTCAACGACTGTCCAGCCACGTCGGGATGTATCGAGATCGTGTAGCTCAGCGCTGCTACTGAGTAGTGCCTCACGCATCATCTTTGGCGGTGCCGGTAAATAAGCCTCCATGCCTGGACTGGTGATGCCAGGTGTACCAATTTCCACACCAACGGCATCGCCTGCGCCATTACGCATATTGAACGCCCAGGCATTGTGCGTGTCGCCGGCAAGTACTACAGGGTTTTTGGCAAACTGGGTGAATAGCCCGTGAATACGCTCACGGCAGGCAGGGTAACCGTCCCAGGCGTCGAGGTTCATGGGAAGCTTCGCCTCGGCAATTTGCTGAAGCCCCTCAAGGCGCTTGCTGTACCGCTCGGGCAACTCCATCTTGTCGATGGTCTCCTGAGGGATCAATGGCGTCGTGAGCTTACCCATCAACACCTGTTGACCAATGACCTGCCAGACACTGCCGCGATCATGGCTGGCCGCCAATTGTGAACCCAGCCAATTCTCCTGATCTGCTCCCAGAATCGTCCGCTCAGGATTCATGAGCTGCTCTTTAACAAAGGCCTCTACACCCCCGAATTTCTCGAGGTCACGCTGATAGATAAACTGCTCGTCACGTCCGTGAAGCCGCGTATCCAACATAATGAGATCTGCCAACTGCCCTATTTCGAAGGCACGATAGATGGGTGCCTGATCGGTTTGAGCAGCCGTTCGAATGGGCATCCACTCGTGATA
This sequence comes from uncultured Halieaceae bacterium, assembly GCA_913045375.1. Taxonomy (GTDB): domain Bacteria; phylum Pseudomonadota; class Gammaproteobacteria; order Pseudomonadales; family Halieaceae; genus Luminiphilus. The sequence continues at coordinate 10,941 of CAJWQE010000066.1, forward strand.
CACCTTCCGTGCAATCGCGATGCGCTCATCAAAATCACCCTCACCTTCGTTGTGATTTTCCGCTCCCTCTTTCCAGGTGTTGTTAGTCAGTTCATGATCATCCCAAACACAAATCCATGGATGCGCTGCATGAGCGGCTTGTAGGTCCCTATCTGAACGGTAGACCGCATATCGCTCTCTGTAGTCAGCAAGCGAGACGATCTCGTTGACGGGCGACACAGCGCGTCCAAGCGTTTCTTCTGCAATCGGATTTACGTAGCGGCCCCGGGCGTATTCATAGAGGTAGTCACCCAGGTGAAGTACCACGTCAAGGTCGCTCTTTGCGATATCGTCGTAGGCGTGAAAATAACCTTGAGGGTAGTTTGAGCAGGACGCGACACCCATGCGGAATTGACCAACAGCGCCTCTCGGTAGGGTTTTGGTGCTTCCGATATCGGAGCGTTGTCCGTTGACAACAAAGCGATAAAAAAACCGGCGACCGGGCTTTAAACCTGTGGCATCGACCTTGATCGTGAAGTCCCGTTCTGCAGACGTCTGTGTTACGCCACTTGCAGCAAGGTCCCCAAACGAGCGGTCATAGGCGACCTGCCAGATAATATTATCGACTCGATCGCTACCAGTCGCAGGGACATACCTCGACCAGATAATCACGCGATCGGCCAGCGGATCTCCTGACGCAACCCCATGAGTAAAGCCTGATGCTGAACTACTGTCAGCCGCCACGCTCCGCACACTTAAGGCGCCGGCGCCCAAGCCAAGGCCTTTGAGTATCTGTCTTCGATCCAACTTCATGATAATTAAACTCTCTGACTGCGTCGCCGAAGTGTCAGGGCATCCGACTAAGCATTGATGAATGATTTGTTTCGTTATTGTTGCCTTGAAAAATTATCGCTTTGAAAACAGGCTAATCCGTCCAACGCTCACTATGCGACAATAGCGTAATGAATGATTCGAGCAAGCCAAAGATAAACAGCCCATGGCGTTTTAGCACAGCGCCCTGCATGGACTGGAGCGACCGGCACTGCCGGTATTTTTGGCGCCTCATGACGCAACATGCCCGCGTTTACACCGAAATGGTCACCACAGGTGCATTGATTCATGGTGACAGCGACAGGCACCTTAAATTCAACGAGGAAGAGCACCCGGTTGCCCTGCAATTAGGTGGGTCGACTCCAGCCGATCTTGCCGTCGCAGCCAAAATGGGTGCGAGCTATGGCTATGATGAGATCAATCTTAACTGCGGATGCCCGTCAGATCGCGTTCAGAACGGTGCCTTTGGTGCCTGCTTGATGCGTGAGCCCGAGCTTGTTCGTGACTGCGTTGCCGCGATGAACGAGGCCGTCGAGTTGCCAGTAACCGTCAAACACAGGCTTGGCATCGATGATGACAACAGCTACGACATTGTCCGCGATTTTGTCGGCACGGTAGCTGAGGGCGGAAGTGATGTCTTTATAGCGCACGCACGCAACGCGTGGCTTCAGGGACTCTCTCCCAAAGAGAACAGAGAAGTACCACCGCTGAGATACGAGTGGGTATACCAGCTAAAACGGGACTTTCCCGACCTCACCATTGTGCTGAACGGTGGCATTACCTCCCTCGATGACTGTCAGGCGCATCTCAATCATGTGGATGGGGTCATGCTAGGGCGAGAGCCCTATCAGAACCCATGGTTGCTATCTCAAGTAGACGCTCAGCTGTTTGGCGATACCGAGCGGGATCTGTCCCGCTACGATGTCGCCATGGCGTTGATGCCTTACTTGGAGACTACCCTCGCAGAAGGTGGTCGTGTGAACCATGTGCTTCGTCATGTACTGGGTTTGTATCAACGCCAACCAGGTGGAAAGTTGTTTCGCAGATTGCTGAGTGAAGGCATGCATAAGACGGGAGCAGATGCTGCACTCTTCAAAGAAGCAGTGGATGCTACCGAGGCGCTAATCGCCCGCCGCAGCGCTTAGAAATCCTCGTCCCACTCGTCTTCTTCGAAGTCAGAAAACGTATCTTCAACCACGCCATCATTCACCAAGGCTTCGCGGTTCTGTAGGTAGGCGTCTCGAATGAAGACATAGCGATCACCCGTGATGAGATCCTCGGCCTCCAGAAGGTCCGCTCGGTACTCTAGCGCCCGCCAGCCTCTTGATCCCCAGGTGATCAGGTCATCATCAAATACGTAGTCGTTGGCTGACATAAAGCTGTCAGTGATATCGCCGATACCGGACCGGAATGTTCGAGGCCCAAGAAATGGCACCATGACATACGGGCCCTCCGGGGCACCCCAGCGAGCAAGGGTATGACCGAAGTCGGTCTCGTAAGGTTCAATACCCATGTCACTAGCGACATCGATGACGCCGAGCAAACCGAACGTCGTATTAATCAGCACACGTCCCGTATTTTTTGCGGCATAGCCGGGTCTACCTTGCAGCAAGGCATTCACCGCTCCATTGACATCGGTCAGGTTGTCGTAGGCGTTCATAAGTCCGCGCCGAATAGGCCTGGGGACGGTATCGTCGTAGGCAACCGCAATCGGCCTTAGGATCGCTGCATCAGCGGCGTCGTTGAACTCTAGAATCTCGCGATTGAGTGACTCAAAGGGGTCCTCATTCGCAATGGCAGGCGCCACTGCAATCGACAGCCAGATCGCCAAAACTGCTGATATCACTGGATTAGATGCTGATGACACTCTGAATTTCTCGCTTGTGCATGGCGCTACTTTAACAAAAAGTATGAATATCAACGCGGATTATTTGTCATCCACGACTCAACTGATTGCCACTGCTGATCTAGGCGCTTGGCCGAGACGGGTAATTTGGTGCCCAGCTGTTGAGCGAATAAGGACACGCGAAACTCCTCGAGCATCCAGCGGAAGCGAACA
>CAJWQE010000067.1 GCA_913045375.1 uncultured Halieaceae bacterium
TGATGAGTGCCATGACCTCATCGTAGGTCAGGACCTCATCTCGAATATCTTTTTCATCAGCTTCGGGCGAGTCAGGATTACCTATGCGGAGCGAGTTCCGAGTTTGATCCCTGGTTTCTTGTTGAACAACATCGACGATAGTCTCATCAGGTATGCCAGGTCTGAATTCTGTTGAAACTACACTGGTGCCTTTGGGTACAGACTCCAACTCAAGCTCTCGCTGTACACCAAAGGCTTCAGACATATTATCCGCCAACTGCTTATATTTGACGATATCTACTTCGGCCATAGAGAGGATCAACACGAAAAAGCAAAGCAACAAAGACATCAGATCGCCATAGGTTACTAACCAGCCGTCACCTTTTTCCTCAACCTCCTCTTCGTCAAAGAAATCCTCATCAATCATTTCGCTTTTGCCTTATCGAAGTTGACGCGCTGTTTTGGATCAAGGTAAGAGCTGAGAACCGAAGCAATGACGCGTGGGTTTTGTCCTGCTTGTATGGCCATGACGCCGTCGATCCCGATGGTGAGGTTGAGCTTTTCGGTGGTGGAGCGGTATTTGAGTTTGTCGGCCACCGGTAGGAAGACGACGTTGGATAGGAGAGAACCCCATAATGTAGTTAGAAGTGCGACTGCCATTGCGGGACCAATGGCTTTAGGGTCATCCATATTTGCCATCATCCCGACCAGACCTATGACTGTTCCTATCATTCCAAATGCAGGCGCAGCATCGCCCATTGAGCGCCATACCTTTTCCGATGATGAGTTCCGCTCAATGATGCCGCGCATATTCTTCGTCATACTCTGTTTGACTACTTCCGGGTTACTCCCATCAATTAACATCTGAATTCCCTCCTCGAGAAAAGGATCAGATATTGTGAGTTTCTCAAGCGCAAGCAGCCCATCTTTGCGATTTACCGTTGCAAGTTGAACAATCTCGTCAATCAGTACCTGAGGGTCGTCACTACCTCGCGTAAAGGTCTTTGCCACAACTGCAAGTGACTTAAAGAAGTGATCCATAGAGAACCGGATCATGACGCCTAACATCGTTCCTCCAACCACAAAAGCCGGAGATTTAAACTCAACGAACATTTGCATTTGGCCGCCTTCCCAAATCATGTAGAAGAAAGCCAAAAGGGCTCCGAGCATGCCAATTATGGTGGCTAAATCCACTTAAACCTCCGGAACAACGTTTCGCATGTTTAGTTCACGACGTGTTAGGTCGCTAATATACGATATCTTGAGTTTTTGATCTCGAAAAGATTTATGGAAGAGCTCCAGCTAACCCTAACACCCTCGCGCGTTGATCAGCGAAATTTTGGCGTCATGCTCAGTAATTGGCGCGTGGGTCAGGTGATTAATGCGCTGGTGGTCGACCGAATGCCTAGTGGCAATGTGCTGCTCAATGCGGGTGGTCGAGAATTTGTGACGCCTTTAGATCTTCCAGTTCAGCCGGGGACAAGACTGCAGCTAGAGGTTCAGCAGGTGACGCCTCAATTGGTGCTTAGGTTTTTGGCCGGGTCCGAGAAGACCGGCCTGCAATCGGGCGCGGAATCATTATCCCGACCAACCCAACCAGGTAGCGGACTCGTCGGCACCACGTCACTCGGTGGCGGCATCACAGCTGCTAACGTGCTCTCCGCGTTAGCTACGCAGCCAAATTTGAGGGCCTTGGTTAATCAAAGTCCTGTGCTGTCATCACTGACCAGCGCCTTAGCTAGTCAGGTCTTGCAGTCAAGCACGCTCTCGGCTGGCCTATTGTCGCAGGCGGTTGCGCAATCGGGCCTGTTTACTGAGGCGAATCTGCTGGCCGGTCGCAGCGGGTCGCTACGTACCAATACAAAAACTCAGCTCATTCAGCTTCAACGAGGCATTGCGGAGATAGCCGGGAACAATTTGGGCGTCGAGGTGCGAGCGGCGCTCAGTAATCTCTCGGATCTCACTAACGCCGCTTTAGCCAACTTAAATCAGCAGCAGTTGATTTCGATGCCACAGGAAAACGCAGGGCAGCGCTGGGCGTTTAATTTACCTTTGGAATGGGCGGGTTCAATCACTGATTTAGCGATGATCATTGAACACGACGGCGAAAGGGATGATCCCGAAGGAGGAGAGGCTAGGGACGAGTGGCGTGTTCACCTCAATCTAGAGCTTCCCGAGGTCGGCAAGTTGCAGTCACTCGTGACTCTGTCAGGTTCTAATATCAGTATTTCGTTTATCAGTGACTCTGAGTCGGTACGGCGTACATTGGAGTCGTCGTTCGGTGAACTCAGAGACCGGATGATTGTGAGCGACTTTAGGGTGAGGGAGCTTGCGGTCCGGCAAAGCATTCAAGCGAACCAATCCAGTGATGCTCCCGGTAGCGGATTTGAGGTGCGGGCGTGAATCAAGACGATTTTGAGAGAGCTGTCGCACTGCATTATGACCAGGAGGGCGCGCCCACAGTCCTCGCCAGTGGGGAGGGTCATATAGCGCGATTGATTAAAGAGCGCGCAGACGCGGCGGGTATTCCAATGGTGGAAGACCCGAAATTGAGCTACTTGCTGTCCAAAATTCCCTTAGGCGACGAGATCCCCCCCGAGCTTTATCGCGCCGTTGCTGAGGTGCTGGTTTTTGTTTTGCGCATGGAGTTAAAGCTCGAAACTCAGGCTTAATGTGGATAAAAGTGCGATTTGCATCACACTTTTGACCCATATGAGTCATTTTCTGTGGATAAATGGTTGGAAAGGCGAGGGCGCCATGCGTAATCTACTCGTCCGCATGGATGCGCTTCTGAAATTACCGATACCAGAGAGAGGATGGGGCTGGGTCGGTTAAATGAGGAGGTGCGTGATGCGTGCTCCCGCGACTAAGTCTGCAAAACCACTGGTATCCCGTCCACTACGGGTTCGAACGTCATACGTCTTTGCGCCACTTGCTTTGAGGGCTACCGGTGATTCGTCATCGATTAAGCGCCAGCTCAGGACGGCAGCGAATGATGTTTATCTTGTTCCAATGTTCAGGGACTTTACCTGAGGAACCAACGCTCCCTGCTGTCTTGTTGGGATTGGATGGTTATCCGCTAGCGGCCTGAATTTTAGCCGCGATCAGTGAGTCGAGTTCGGCCGAGAAGTTAGTCGACATGCGCTGCATGACGTCTTTGCCAAAAATTCCGCTGAGCGTCGCTGGCGAAATCAGGAAATAATTGACGGCCCCTAGAAGCTGGTAAGCGAAGATGAGCGCCTCTTCGTCGGAGAGGGTTTGCAAGCCTTCGATTGCTTTAACCATAACAATCAAACGTTGTAGGAACTCCCTCAGATACCAATTTTCGGCGTTTGTCGCGCGCGCATTGTTGTCAAGGAGTTCGCGCATCAGCAAACGCGTCCGGCGAGTATTGGTCTCCGTAGGTTCAGCCAACGCTGCATAGAATTGCTTGAGGCTTTCTATCGGTTCCTCGCTGGCCTGCTCTGCTTCAGTCTGCTGCTCCTGAAAATCATCTGATATGCGTTGCAAGATCGCGCCATAGAGCTTCTCTTTAGTGTTGAAGTAGTGAAGTAAGCCTTGCTTGGTAAAGCCCACTTCATCGGCAATGGCGGCAATACTCACACCATAGAACCCTCGCTCAGCGAACAGTTGCTCGGCGATATCTAGGAGTCGTTGGCGAGTGTCTGCGTGCATAAAAACCTCTTTCAATCCTAGCCTACCACATGGTAGGGTGTTTTCCCTACCGAGTGGTAGGTTCTTTGAGTTACTACAGACTGACAACTTTTAGGTTATGAGATGGATAGAGCGCTGGAGCTGTATTTAATTGAAGAGCTACTTGGCCTCAGAGAGGCTAAGACACATTTTCTCGATCAAGCCATCAAGTTTAATTCGGTAGATCATTATCAGTCTGAGATCATCTTTAATGAGGAGCGTGAGTCGATATTTGCTCGGCTCCCTGCGGTGGCGGCGCATGTTTGCGAAATACCTAACCCCGGTGATTTTGTGAAACGAGAGGTCGCCGGACGGTCGATTATTGTGACGCGGGATACTGAAGGTAAAGCGCGCGCGTTTCTTAATGTCTGTCGACACCGAGGGACACAACTGGTCTCTGAGGAATCGGGTTGTAGGCACCGGTTTACCTGTCCTTATCATGCATGGACCTATGCAAATTCGGGTGAACTTGTCTCTGCGCCGCATCTGGAGTCTGGGTTCCCAGAGCTCGATAAAGCACAGTACTCGCTTAAGGCGCTTCAGTGTGACGAGCGCTTTGGCTTTATTTGGGTGGTCGCAAACCCTGGGGTAACGGTCGATTTCGAGCAGTACTTTGCTCCGATTGCTGATGAAGCTGAGGCACTCGATTTGGCTCACATGGCCATTGCGCGAGAAGAGAAGAAGATTCACAAATCCAACTGGAAGATACTCGTAGAGGGCGGGCTCGAGTCATACCATTTTAAGGTGGCGCATCGGAAAACCATTGGCCCTTACTTTGAGGACAACCTGTCGTCTTACCAAATGCTCGGGGATCATATGCGGTCGGTTTTAATGCGATCCTCTATGCATACCTTAAAAGACCTTCCTCCGTCGCAATGGCGTCTACGTGATCACGCCAATATCATTTACACCTTCTTCCCGACAACACAGCTGTTGGTGCAGCAAGACCATATTGTTTGGATCAACTCGCGCCCAATCTCCGCGACCGAGACTGAGCTTCGCTTGGTGACGCTGGCGCCGATAACTCGGCTTGAGGACGACGAGTATTGGGACAAGAACCATCGCATTACCTCTAATACACTCAATGAGGATTTTGTTATCGGCGAAAGCATTCAGGCCGGTCTTGCGACAGGCGCCAACGAGCATATGACCTTTGGTCGCTTTGAGGGCGCGCTTCCTGAATTTAATCGGGTGGTGAAGCGCTATACCTCGGCTCAAGCCTGAGCGCGTTGCGCTCGGGTCAGCAGTCTATCCAACTGATCTGAGAAGTGCTTTCTATCGGTGAGACTCCAAGCTGATGGGCCGCCAGTGTGCTCGCCCGATGAGCGCATGGTCTCCATGAAATCGCGCATTTGTAGCCGCTGCTTGATGTTGTTTTCCGTGTAGCGCTCACCGCGAGGGGTCAATACCAGTGCGGACTTATCGAGCACATCAGACGCGAGGGGGATGTCGGCCGTGATCACCAGGTCACCCTCGCTTACTCGCCGCTCGATTTCCTTGTCCGCCTCATCAAAGCCACTTGGGACCTGATAGAGCCGCACGTGCGGTGACTTAGGTAAGCTGAAGCTGTGGTTGGCAACGAACGTCGTATTGATCGCGCGTTTATGTGCAGCTTTCGCGATGATTTCGCGAATCACGCCCGGGCATGCATCAGCGTCGACCCAAATTTCCATGCGGTGCTCTCACAGTTGGTTTTAATAATCCTACAGACAGAAAAAACCCGGCCGCAGCCGGGTCGTTAGTTTACGTTCTTCTTGGCTAAGCCGCTTCAAAACCGTGATAGCCACTGGCCGCAACCTGGTCGCATATGAGTCGGTAGGTGCCGACCCCGCCCACGTAAGCGAGGAACATGCGTGGTTTTCCGGGTACGTTTGACCCCATGTACCAGCTATTCGCCTTGGGGTAGAGGGTCATGTTGGCCAGTTGTTCAGTGTGCTCCGCCCATTCGCGCTCGGCACTGTCGGAGGGCTCGATGGTGGCTTTTCCTTCCTCGCGCATCCACTGGATACAGTCGCTCACCCAATCGACATGCTGCTCGATGGATACCAACATATTGCTTAGTACCGATGGGCTCGACGGCCCGGTAATCGTAAATAGGTTAGGGAATCCGTGTATTGCGATACCGAGGTAGGAGCGCGGTCCATCAACCCAAGCATCCTGAAGTTTGACACCACCTCGACCGCGGATATCGACTCGTAGCAGCGGGCCGGTCATAGCATCAAACCCTGTGGCGTAGACAATGGCGTCAAATTCCCGCTCGCCTTCCATGGTCTTGATGCCTTTGTCGGTGATGGTCTCGATGGGGGTTCTACGAAGGTTCACTAGCGACACGTTATCTCGGTTGAAGGTCTCGTAGTAGTTCGTGTCGATACAAGGCCGCTTGGTGCCGTAAGGATAGTCAGTGGGCAACAGATCCTGTACGGTCTGTTGATCCTTCACGGTATCGCGAATGCGGTCGCGGATGTATTCGGAAATGTGATCATTCGCTTCCTGCTCGACCTGCAGATCGGCGAACTGGAATAGCATTCCCGGCAAAATCCCGCTCTCCCAGCCCTCGGTAAACCGCCGCTCTCGCTCTTCCGAGGTCGCATCAATTGCTCGATCAACAGAGCGTTCGTTAACGACGCCTAGCACGTTGAGCTTCTGCGTGGCTCGGTACTCGCCGTAGTTCGCCTTGATGGCGTCCGCATCCTCTTTCTTGAGCGCATGATTAAGCGCGGGCGTCGTAAAGGTCGCCGTGCGCTGGTAAACGACGAGCTCGGACGCTTCTTCGGCAATCAATGGAATCGCTTGCACGGCCGACGACCCCGTTCCAATGACGGCAACGCGCTTGCCGGTAAAGTCGACACCTTCCTTTGGCCATAAACCGGTTCGGTAGGTATCACCTTGATAGTGCTCTCTGCCGACAATGTCCGGTTCCTTGGAGGCTGAGAGTACACCGGTTGCCATGACCAGATGCTGTGCCCTGATACGTCGACCGCACTCGGTCGTGACGAGCCACTCGTCAGCGTCTTCATCGAAGTGGGCGCTGGCGACGCGTGTGTTGAATGCAATGTGGTTTTTGAGATCAAAGCGATCTGCAATGTGTTGGGCGTACTTCAGAAGCTCGGGCTGAGGCGAGTACTTCTCGGACCACTCCCACTCCTGCTGCAGCTCCTCTGAGAACGAGAAGGAGTAGGCCATGCTCTCGATATCGACACGTGCACCGGGATAACGGTTCCAATACCACGTGCCGCCCACATCGCTGCCAGCCTCAAACACCTGAACATCTAGCCCCTGCTCACGCAGTTTGTATAGCTGGTACATGCCCGAAAAACCTGCACCGACAACCACCACATCCTTGCGTTCGGCTGCCGTGAGGTAACGATCCATCTCCTGTGCCAGCCATTGCATCGCTTTGCCGGCAGCGGGCAATGCTGCAGGCATGGCAAAGAAACCATGCATTTGCTGAGCAAAGTCTTTGTAGCTGACGGTGACACCAGCCGCCTCTAGGGCCTCTGCATAGGCTTTGCCCTCGTCAACCAAAATATCGTATTGCGCAGTTAACACGACAGCGGGTGGCAGGTTGCTGAGGTCATTGGCTAACAGTGGTGAAGCTCTGTGATCCAGCCTCTGCGAGCTGTCAGCGTAGTGCTCCCAGAAGAAGGTCATGATGTCGCTGGTGAGGAATAATTGCTTGTCCTCATCGCCCCAGCTCTTCGCGCCCATTCTCCCATCCGTTACGGGATAGATTAGCGCTTGAAGATCGATTTTTGGCCCACCCTCGTCACGAGACTGTATTGCCATAACGGCAGAAAGATTGCCGCCAGCGCTGTCGCCCGCGACCACCAACGGTAGATCAACTGCATTCATATCGGCTCTGTGGTTGTCGGCCCACTCAAGCGCGGCATAACAGTCATCGACCGGTGTTGGGAATGGGTGCTCTGGGGCCTTCCGATAGTCGACCATGACAACAACCGAGTTACAGACCTCTGCAAGGTGTCGGCCCACAGCGTCGTAGTCGTCTATGTTGCCAATGACCCAGCCACCGCCGTGGTAATACACCATCAGGCTTTTAGCAGGGGTGGATGGCGTCAGGACTCGACCCCTAATACTGCCACCACTTACCGGGATCTCCACGTCACGGCTACTCACTTGAGCAGGGCCGGGCGGCATTGAGCGGTTAATTTCTGAGAACACTAGCCGTGCCTCATCCGGCGTCAGCGTGTTGAGTGCAGGTGTCTCATTGAGCATCATGCCTGCGAGCATCGAAGTCGTTGCTAGATCTAATTGCATGTGAGTCATCCTTTATCGTTATTAGTGATTACATCTGGTTGATCGGGTATCCAGTTCCCGTGAAAACCCGGTGGAATACGGTGGGGGATATGTACCGCACCGATAGGCCCTTGCTCAATGTCGAGGGCTTCAAAGAATTGCAGCTGGGTCGTGTCGTTTTTTGCATTGATAACCAATCCCATTAGCCAGCCATCGGCTTCCTCAGCATCGGGTGTTCGGGGAACAAATACAAACTCGCCGCCGACAAGATCAGGGCCGAAGCTGTAGCTGCGCTTTTCACCTGTCTCAAGATCATGATGGTATAGCGCATTCTCGGCGACAAAATTTGAGATCGTCTCGTTGGGCTGGCTGACGATCCAGGCGTGTCGGTAGGACTGCCCAAAATGGCGCTCATCGACTCTTGGAAACTCTTGCGGTGATGTATCAATGGCGGTTCGAGTGACTTTTCTAGTTTTAGGATCAACCCGCCATCGCTCAAATCCACACGGGACGCCGTTAGGACCGTCGGGACCATGCGCGAACATGCTTTCGTAGGCGCAGCAGTCAATGGTCACGCTACCGTCCTCATTCTGAAAACTGTTAGCGACGTGAAAAACGTAACAGGGATCAACGTCACACCAAATAATTTCATCTACGTCGCCGCGCCGCGGCAAGAGTCCAACGCGCGCGGGATGCGCCTTATTCCAGCGGTAGGGAAAGTTGTAGCCCTGGGCAAGTGTCGGTAGCGATATGGTGACAGGTAGATCAAACACAATGACGTAGTCGTCAGTGATGCTGCACTCGTGGATTGATGGACCATCTCTTACCGCAATAGGACGTTCTGCAATAACCTCGCCCGCACGATTGATAGCGACGTGCCATACGGTGTCTTGCGTTTCGGATTCGTACGTGATCGCATGCCACTCGCCTGTCTTTGGATCTTCATGAGGATGGGCGGTAAGCGGAGCTGTTAGGGTCCCCTGTAGGTTTGTCGATGCTACCGTGTCGAGATTACGGTCAAGCTCAAACGGAAACGGCCCGGACTCAACGAGCGCTAAGGTTTTTCCAGCCAGTTTCAGGACATTGGTGTTGACCGTGTCCCGTGAACCGCGTCGCGGTCCACCTGCTGCGGGTGGTCCGCCGTTTCGCTCGAGCGTGCCTGATTTGATATATCGGTTGTGATACCACTCAGCTTTACCGCCGGATATCCGGATGCCGTGAACCATGCCGTCACCGACAAACCAATGGTGGCCTCTTGGGTCAGGTTTAAAAGGGTTGGGACCAATTCGGGCGTATGTACCCGCAAGCGTCTCTGGTATCTGACCCGATACCTCGAGGTGATCTAGCGAAAGCTCTTCCGCCATGGGCTCATGGATGCCCGTCAAGAACATATGCTTTCGGAAGGGATTCTTGAGCTTCCGATTAAAAGCGGCTGACGTGTTTAAAGCCTTTGTAACCGCCGCTCGGATTTTGACTTCGGTCTCGCTTGCCATTGAGCCCTGCTTATTAAATTTGTTATCACCTAATAAACACTATCTCAGTGAGCGCTGGCAAGCCGCTTGGCAAAACCGAGGCCGATGCATATGGACGCTCTAGAAATACTCGCGCATCCAGTGAGCGATCGGACTGTTTGAAGATACCTTGACTGGCTGGGATGAGCCGCCGCTGCAGCGAACGAATCCGCGCGTCGAGAAGTAGGACGATTCGAGCTCGTAGACGCAGGTCGCACGTTTCTCAGGCGCGTAAAGCGGAATCTCCGTTGTATGCAGCACGACCCCATCGATGGATGACTGGCTTCTCCGCATATTGATCAGTGCCATAACACCGTCACCTAACAGTGGATGTGAGAAACCTGCGTCGACTGAGGCCATGACGGCTCGATTTACGTCGATTGTTTCGTTCAAGTGAGTGGGGGTGCCGTCCCAGGTGTCGTTGGTAGATAGCCAGCCCAACGAGGTCATACATTGCCGTTCTTGCCTTGACTCTCGATAACCCTTTATCGATGACGCAGCAACCGTCTTCCAGAAACCAACTTCTGAGCCAAAAGAGCCAGTCACCAAGCTGTGATCAACAGGGCCTGTTGTCACGGCTGTCTGATTACCCTCCACGCTCACATTAGGCGCGCCGTTGATATGGCGGACTCCATCGAAATCAAAAGTCACTTCAGGTAGCGGGATCCACTGATCCGCAGCTTGCGCGCAGTAAGCTCGTTCTTGGTGATAAAGCGTGTGCTGCAAGTGGATCGGTAGGCTGGCATTAAACCAGCGTCCGTCACCGACAGTGTGAGTCACACTGACGCAGCCAGCTGCCATCACCACGGTGCAAAGGGAGAGAATCCGATAGTTCATCATTTGCCAGCCACGTTAGAAGTTATTTCTCCATAGTGTTTAGCGACCAAAGCACTGGGATTTTTAGCGCGACCAGGGAAAAGGTCGGAATGTTTTGGTGGCGATAAATACACCCGTGATATAGACAGGGCAGAGGTACAGGAGCGCAGCCGCCTGCCATCCCTCTTCTAGGAGTGCCACACGCATCAGCACATCCAACGCTGCAGGCACTCCCTCACCAAGACTGTAAGCAATACCTAATACAACGTAGCAATAAAGGGCTTCAGCGAAGGTAAGCCAGTGCAATACTCGCAAGACAATCGATGGTTGTTTGGCTAGAGGAGGTGTCATGCTCGAATGATACCCCTGTCGCTATATCAGGTAGCCAGCTCGTCTCGTGCTGTCGTAAAAGCAGCAACAGCCTTGTCGAGATCCGCCTTGGTGTGCCCTGCTGAGATTTGTACACGAATGCGCGCTTTGCCTTGCGGTACCACGGGGTAAAAGAATCCGATGGCAAAGATATCCAGTTCCAGCAGGCGCTCAGACATTTTTTGTGCGACGACGGCATCACCTAACATCACGGGTACAATGGGGTGATCGCCTTCAGGCACGGCAAAGCCGTTTGCTTGCATCTGCGCACGAAAATAATGCGTGTTCTCTTCAAGTCGATCCCGCAGTGCGGTCGATGCTTCCAGCATGTCGAGTACTTTCAAGGATGCCGCGCATATCGAGGGTGCGAGTGTATTTGAGAAGAGATAAGGCCTTGAGCGTTGACGCAACAGGTCGACTATCTCCTGTCGAGCTGAGGTGTAGCCACCTGAGCCACCGCCAAGCGCTTTGCCAAAGGTTCCAGTGATGATGTCCACTCGATCCATGACGCCGCAGTACTCGTGAACACCACGACCGGTGGCGCCCATAAAGCCGGTTGCATGACAGTCGTCGTGGTGAACCATGGCGTCGTATTTATCGGCGAGGTCGCAGATCTTATCGAGCTGCGCAATGGTGCCATCCATCGAAAAAACACCGTCTGTGGTGATGAGGATTCGTCGTGCACCCTTGTCTCGTGCGGTCTGCAACTGGGCCTCGAGATCGGCCATATTGTTGTTGTGATAACGATAGCGGGCAGCTTTACAGAGTCGCACACCATCAATAATCGATGCGTGGTTTAGCTCATCTGAAATTACGGCGTCTTCTGGACCAAGGATCGTCTCGAACAGGCCTGTATTAGCATCGAAGCAGGCAGCGTAGAGGATGGTGTCCTCCATGCCGAGGAAATGAGATACGCGCTCCTCGAGTGTCTTGTGAATCCCCTGGGTGCCACAAATGAACCGAACGGAAGCCAAGCCAAAACCCCAGGTGTTCAAACTGTCGCTCGCGGCCTTCATCACATCGGGATGGTTGGCCAATCCGAGGTAGTTGTTGGCACACATGTTGATGACATTAGAGCCGTCCGCCAGCGTGATGTCATTTTTCTGGTCAGAGGCAATTACCCGTTCCGTTTTCCAGAGACCTGCCTCTTTGATGCCAGCAATTTCGTCGGCGAAGCTGGCTTTTGCCGCTTGGTAGCTCATGTCAGTCCTTCCAGTCGAGGATGATTTTGCCCGATTGCCCAGAGCGCATAATGTCAAAGCCCTCTTGGAATTCGGTGTAGTGAAGTCGGTGCGTAATGATGCGTTCCACGGGGAGGCCGCTCTGAATCATCATCACCATTTTATACCAGGTCTCATACATCTCCCGGCCGTAAATGCCCTTGATATTGAGACCCTTGAACACAACGTCGGTCCAGTTAATGCCGGTATCGTCCGGCATGATGCCGAGCATGGCGATGTTGCCGCCATTGATCATTTTGTCCAGCACATCGCGGAACGCAACGGGTGAGCCCGACATCTCGAGACACACATCGAAGCCCTCGAGTATTCCGAGGCTTTCCATGAATTCCCGGGTGATTTGCTGCTTGCTGACATTGATTGGTTTGACCTTGGGCACAATCCGCTTGGCGAGGTCGAGTCGGTATTCGTTAACGTCGGTCAGAATCACGTTTCTCGCGCCGCAATGTCCAGCGACCATGGCGGCCATAATGCCGATGGGTCCTGCACCCGTGATAATGACATCTTCACCCACCATATTGAACGACAGTGCGGTATGGGTTGCATTGCCGTACGGGTCAAAAATGGCCAGTAAGTCGGTGGGAATGTAGACGCTCGGTCTAAATACATTCGTCGCTGGAATCGCGAGGTACTCCGCGAAGGCACCATCACGATTTACACCGACGCCTTTTGTGTTCGGGCAGAGGTGTAAGCGACCCGCGAGGCAGTTGCGGCATCGACCACAAACAATATGACCTTCGCCAGACACGATGTCACCGATCGAAAGCCCGGTGACATTCTCGCCTATCTCGACGATCTCGCCTGCGTACTCATGCCCACTGACCATGGGCACTTGAATGGTTTTCTGCGCCCAGTCGTCCCAGTTGTAAATGTGAACATCAGTACCGCAGATGGCCGTCTTGTGAATTTTGATGAGAACTTCGTTTCCCGCAATCTCGGGAATAGGCACGTCCTCGAGCCAAAGGCCCTCCTCGGCGCGCTTTTTGACAAGGGCTTTCATTTGGGTTTCCAGCATGCACGTTGTTACTGGTGGTTGTATGCAAAAAGTGCTGCCTTGGATGACTAAAACAGCCGCAATGTGGCACTAACACCTAAAATACGTATCACATGGAAAAATCGCCGCAGTCTTCCTATGCTCGTCCTATGATGTGAGATTAAAAAGGAAGGTTTGTATGCCCGGTGTCGGGAGGTGCTCGCAAGAAATGACCCCGAGAGATAAAGCGATGAGCGTAGGCAACAATTTATGAAGTTTGCAAGCCTACTTATCGGTTTAGTGTTTTTGATGGTTTTTGATCGCCTGTCTGACCCGGTCAGCGGACTGGCTGACGGACTTTTTGGTTCTTTGACACCTGTTGCCGTTGGATTGGCATGTCTTTCGTTTTTGCTCTGGGGGCTTTCCCCTGTGCTAGTAAGGTTGGTAAAACTGTCGGGCAACACTCGACGATTGCGTGAGATAAAACCCGGCATTACGCCAGTTGACGGACTCGCCGGACTGCCCTTTTTACTCTTAGGCCTGATGTTTGTGGGTGCGCATATCGTTCGGTTCTTTAGTGGTTAAGACTATTTTGAAACAGAGGTTCACGGATAGGAAATGACGAGCAAGCTTCGGGAATTAAAAGCAGATTTGGCCGCTGCGTTTCGCTGGGCGGCGCGACTTAATTTTCACGAGGCGGTTGCTAATCATTTCTCGCTTGCTGTGAATGATGATGGTACTCGATTCATCATGAATCCCAATCAACGTTATTTTTCCCGAATCAAGGCCAGTGACATTATTGAGCTTGATGCCAATGATCCTTCGTCATTGATCGGTCCCGATGCACCAGACGTTACGGCTTGGGGTTTGCACGGAGGTATTCATCGGCACTGTCCCCATGCTCGGTGCGTGATGCATGTGCATTCAAATTACGCGACGGTGCTGGCATC
>CAJWQE010000068.1 GCA_913045375.1 uncultured Halieaceae bacterium
CGCCATCTCGATAGTCGTAGTAAAAAGGTACTCTGATCGCAGCGCCAGCACTGTGGAAATTAGTCGCTGTGGGATCGTTGAATTGAAACACCGTAGTGAACGAGGCCTCCTGAGTGTCTGATCCAGCGGCGCTGACCTCGAATTCCACTTTTACATCGTCGCTATCCCATTCTCCACCGATTGCCGCGAGATAGGATTCAGTGTCGCGTGAGCCGGCGCGATTGTTTGAGCGGAGTCTTAATCCATCATTGGGACCGCCTGTCTCAGTTGAGAGATCTATACCGCCGTTTCTGACGCCCCCGCCAATAATACCTGAAGTGAGCATTGGAATACTTACGCCCGCAATTGACAACGAGCCGAACGTGGCATCTGCAGTACCGTCGAGCTCTTGGTCACCGCCAGCTGCTCCTATAAACATAGATTGCCCTAAATTGAGCCTCGAAAAGTCTGTGTAAGACACCTCGGTAAAAAGCTTCAAATCGTTGCTGTACTGCCATTCCAAAGAAGCGCTAACTGCAGTGTTTTCTCTATCCTCAACACCGAAGAGAAGGTCTCCAAACCCAGGCTTGTAATAAGCATCGCCAATACCATCACCATTAAAGTCAACGTTGCTTTGCGCTGCTTGTCGAATTCCCGGTGAAACCCTTAAAGAGTCCTCTCTCACAGTCTTCTCTATGTGATTGAAAGTTACAATTGCTCCCACATCACCCAGTTGCGTAGAAAATTTATCACCAACGGTCGCGGAGAAATTCTGGTTCCACGCTTCGGCATTCTCGGCGTATTCAGCGGCAGCTCTGAAAACGGCAAGTCGTTCTTTCAGTCTGAGTCCGCGATAAGTTTTAACATCTATCGTTCCACCGATGCTGCCCTCGACCATGTCTGCGGTGGGAACTTTTACAACATTAAGGGACCGAACGAGAGCAGCGGGGAGGTCTTCAAAGCTCATACCACCACGATTATCACCCGCGGGGGTCGTGCCTCTACCATTAATTTCTACGCGGTTGTCTTCACTGCCCCTAACGGCTACCGATGACCCTATACCGGCATTTCTACTGATTTGAACTCCTGGAATATTCTCGAGTACCTCGGCGAGATTTTCATCTGGCATCTTGCCAATGTCTTCAGCATTGATGACCTCGATTAGATTTTTTTGTTGCCTCTTTTGCTCCAACGCAGACTCGAGGCTTTGTTGAATACCATAAACAATGACTTCCTCGACGATTCCCCCCGAACTTGCGCTAGTTTCATTTGATTCGTCACCAGTAACTTGCGCTGCGACTTGATATGGAGAGGCCACCGTAAGTGCTGCAAGGACAGCCGAGTGAAAGAAGGAGGTTTGGTGCATCTGCTTCAAGAATGCACCTCTTCCACGAGGATCACACCGTCATGAAACTTTATTTTAATCTTATTCGAGCGCAGTGAATTATTATCCATTACTCGGCGTCCCGTACCAGCCACTGAGCATTTTGCGACCCTGTTCGAACCTTCACTTCGGGAAGACCTCTCTGAAAATTTATCCTCCACGACTGCGTGAGCGGATCTGGTTTTTTGGTCAATGAAGAAGTCCAGTAGTTAAGAACATTGTTTGGATTAGGGAAGAGCGTTGTATCCTGCGCAGGATTATTCTTCGAGACATCGACTAAAGTTTGAATTTCTTTGAGATTCGGAAGTCTCCAGTCATCATATCCAGCGAAGGTCGAGTCTCTCGCCGTCTTCATGGCAACTCCCCAAACTTTATTGCTTACTGCACCCTCTTCGCACCCTTCCCCAGATAAACCCTCAGGGCATTTTTTCCACATTAACCCGGTCACAAGGTCCGTGACGGTACTATCGCCATTGTCTACAAATCTTGTTCTGTCAAAGCGTGTAGCTGCGTAATCACCAGCAACTAGCCTGACTTGGTACGTTTGGGTTTTAGCCTTTGAGTTTCCGATACCAGAGAAAAAGTTAACTGCCCACGCATTCGTTGCTACGCCCGATACTGAGTCATCAGTCCAGTAAGCCTGACTTTTGCTATTGGGGAAGCGATTTACATCGTTGGCTGGGTTCTGACGTCCGTTATTCGCTATCGTTAGCAGCTCGGTTACCGACGGTACCCGCCACGCGGTGATGCCACACAAGCTCTCGGCGTTTGTAGTGTCAGCTAAGGTCCCCCGATTCTGCCACGTCACCTTTTCGTTGAAGGAGTGGGTGCCTGACGCGGTCTTTATTTCCCAGACTAGTCCAGTAACGTTGTCGCGAATACACGACCATTGACTGCCCTCCGCCTCCGTTCCATCGGCTGACCAAGCCACGTTCTGGATGGCTAACGGGGTACCATCGCTTCCTAATTTTGTGAAATCGAAAGCGGCAGCGCCAGTGCCCACTTTGTTCTCGGCAATGGAGCCATCAGCATCGCGCCCTTGGTCACAGTCTTGAGGTACGTGGCCCTCATTTTGGATCGCCTTGGTGCATGTATTATTTATACCCGAGGTTCCATTACCACTAACTATGATCCCAGTATCATTAAGTGGATTCCTCGGAGTGGCAACTATTTCATTGCTCGCGTCGCTCTCGGCGCTGCCAACAAGTGCTGTAACCACGAGATAGTAGGCGACATTGTTAGAAAGTCCGCTAACTGTGTGATCGGGGGGTAAAACCTCCACTTGTGTGGAGCCTTCTAAGGCCTCCAGGTTACTCAAGAACGTAAGTGCTGAAATACTTTCAGTCGCGTAGTAAAGGTTGTAGCCGGTGGCCTCCTCGACCTCTTGCCAACTCACTGTGAGCCTCGAATTGCCGATCCAATCTAGGGATAGAGTGGGGGCGTCAGGTTTTGCGACCTCCACCGTCACGGCCGCAGTAGCGGTGGCCTCAGCGTAGAGTTCGTCAGCGGCTTTCACGGCGGTAATTGTAGTCGAGCCACTTGCTAGTGCTGTTAACAGCCCTTCAGAAGTCACCGTAGCAATAGATTCATCGGCACTCGAATAACTAACTGCGCCTGTGCCGTCGCCTCCGCTCGCAGCTATCGTCTGGGTGTCTCCAACGGTAAGAGTGTAGCTTTCTTGGCCGAAGGCGATTGTTTGCTCAAGCTTCGGTATTACTGTTACTTCAGTCGTTGCAGTGGCTTCTAAATACGAACTGTCACTAGCTTTCGTAGCGGTAATTGTTGCGGAGCCAAGCGCAATAGCGGAGACCTCACCATCTGCAGAGACAGTTGCGACATTTGTGTCGCTGCTTTCGAAACTCAGCGCACCTGTTCCGAGGCCGCCCGTAACCTCCAATGTTTCTGTATTGCCGATTACTATTTCGTAAGCTGAACTCGCAAATGAAATTGTCTGTACTAGCGCTACATCATCGATTTCTGCTGGTCCGGAACCTGATCCGCCGCAACCTGAGAGGATCAAAAGTATGGTGGTGTAAATCATGTTTTTTATGATAGTCATAGCAGCAATGCCCCAATTTCAGCCGATCTTGAACTTATGTCTATTTGGGCAAACGTGAAGCGCCCTGATTGGCTTTTATCAATTTATGGTTATACACGACGTAGAGTAGTGACAATGTCGTTACGATGCAAAAAATAACGCGATCTCATCTTTTGTGGCACACATGAATCTCAACTTCCGTTTGACTTCGGGTTAACACCGCTCATCCGATCGGGAGTAAAGTGTGTGTCTCGTTCACATGGAGCATCGTAAGTGATCAGGAATAAATCGACCTTAGCGCTGGTGGCAGAGGTTGCTGGCGTATCGTTGAAGACGGCATCTAGGGTTGTTCGGAAAGAGCCTAATGTTCGAGAAGAAACGCGACGGCGAGTTGAACATGCGATGAACGAGGTGAGCTATCGCCCAGGAGTTGCGCCTCGGGCGTCTGTGGGCGCTCGATCTTTTCTGATTGGTTTGGTTTTTGATAACCCCAACTCTAGCTATGTTGTCGATTTGCTGAGAGGGGCAACCGAGCAGACACGGGCGGAAGGATATAACTTAGTTGTCGAACCGATCCGCACTGACGACGTAAATATCGTCGAAAATATAAAACGCTTAGTAATTCAGTCGAACCTCGATGGCATTGTGCTTCCGCCACCCATTTGTGATCTAGATGATGTGCTGTCGATACTCGATGAATTTGGTACACCGTATGTTGGCATTGGCCCCAATAACAATGTCTTAATGAATCGCCCGAGCATGGATGATGAGGCAGCGGCGGCGGCAATGACGGACTATTTGATACAACTGGGCCACACAGATATCGCCTTTGTAAAAGGGCGGGCGAGGACTTCAACGACAGGACAGAGATTGAAGGGTTACGAGCGCGCTTTACGAAACTCAGGACTTTGCAGACGAAGTGATTTTATCGTTGACGGTGACTATACCTTCAAGTCAGGTCTTCACGCCGGTGAACAGTTACTCCGGCTAAAGTCAGCACCGACAGCCATTTTTGCCAGTAATGACGAAATGGCGGCTGGTGTAATGACCGCGGCCATGAAACGTAACCTCATAGTACCCGACGATATTTCCGTTGCGGGTTTCGATGATAGCCCGACGGCGACAATGATATGGCCGCAACTGACGACGGTACGCCAACCGATCGACGAGATGTCCAAGATAGCCATCTCTATGTTGGTAAGTCAGTTGCGTGATCGCGAGGTCGCTAGCCGTGAGACCAAGGTTGAGTATCAACTGATTGTTAGGGACTCTACTTCAAGCCTCGAGCAAAGCTGAGTAGTGCACATCGTCAATTCGAGGAGTCTACACCCGAGGGACGAGCACTAGCTGTCAGTTTCGTCGCGAAGCTTAGTCCTGCCGCTCGAAGAGCAGATGCAACTGAGGGATGGCGCTCAATCAGGTTAGTTGACTCTGCACGATCTCTGCTGAGGTCATAGAGCGCCTCTTTTACTTCAACTGAAAAGTCTGACCTACCGTTTTCACCATCTTCCCCCGGCTCCAGGACGGCATGCCCCGTATGCTCGAACACATACTTCCATTGCGACTTTCTTACTGCCGCGAGTTGTGAGCCTAAAAAATAATAAAGATGTCGACTACCCAGCTCATCAGTGAAACCACCCGTGAGTGACTCAATGATATTGACCCCATCGATCGTTCGCCCCGACGGTTTAGTTCCCGCGATATATGCGAGGGTGGGGAGGATGTCGATGGTAGATATAACGTGGTTATTTACCTTGCCTCGCGGTATTCGCGCTGGCCAAGATGCTATGGCCGGTACTCTAAATCCGCCTTCCCATACGTCGAACTTACCGCCCCGTAGCCCGCCGCTATTGCCTCCATGATTACCGTAAGATCGCCACGGCCCGTTGTCGGATAAGAAAAAAATCAGCGTGTTATCCCTGACTCCGTGTCGAGATAAGGCGGATACTAATTGTCCAACGGACCAATCAATTTCTTGGATGACATCGGCGTAGATCCCCTTTCCTGATATCCCTTTAAAGTTGATGTCAGTGTGTAGTGGCACATGCGGCATAGAGTGGGCGAAGTATAAAAAGAAGGGTCGCTTGCCAGCGTTAGAGCTGATGAAATTCACGGCATAATCTGTGAGCCGTCGTGTCATCGTGTCCTGTGCCACAGGCACTTCGATCACTTCTTGGTTCTTCATGAGCGGCGGGTAGCTGCCATTAGCTTGCGCTTGAATGTCTTGGATAGTCTCCACTGTCCAGCCGCTATTGAATTGAATATTCGATGCCAATTTCATAGACGGAACAATTGTCATGTCGTTTGAAAACGGAATCCCAAAATAATCATCAAACCCTTGTCTTGTCGGAAGAAGGGCTGGCCGATGGCCTAAGTGCCATTTTCCTGCCATGGCTGTGGCGTAGCCTTGTGTTTGTAATAAGTCTGCGATGGTCTCTTCGTCTGGGTGCAGTCCGCGATTTGGGTTAGTTCCCCATGCCCCATTTGGGAAAAGCACGTTGGGTATGCCCACTCGTAAAGGGTAGCTTCCAGTCAGTAGTGCGGCGCGGGACGGCGAGCAAACGGAAGAGGCGGAGTAGAAATTGGTAAAGCGCACGCCATCGGCAGCAAGTGCGTCGAGATTGGGTGTTGCGAGGTGGGTGGCTCCGAAGGCGCCAAGATCTCCGTATCCTTGGTCATCCGTCAATATCAGGACGATATTGGGTAGAGACCTGCTGAAACACATGGAACTCGCTAGGAGGAGAAAGGTAACCCCCAGGAGTCGGTAAAAGGCACCTCTTCGACTTGGCTCATCTCGTTTAGGCATGTCATTTACCTGCAAGCGCGCGGGGTAACATTTTCTGATGGTGCACGGTCTCACATATCGCGGTGTAAGCCGATCAGTAGTCAACCAGAGAAAACGAAAGACCTGCTAATGACTTTTGTTACTGGTGCTACAGTTACACCGAAAGCAATATATCGTCAAAGCATCATTCGCATTGCAAGTATTGTTTAATGAGGGGTGGGGGGTCCAACTATGAAAATAAGACAAGTAGCCCTAGCGTCATCAAACTTAGAGGAAACCGACAAAACATTCCGCCGTTTATTAGGCTGTGATCAGACCTACGCGGATCCGGAGATCATCTACTTTGGGCTAGACAATCGACTCTATACGTTGGGAGACTGCTTTCTCGAGGTTGTCAGCCCGGTGCAGCCCAATACGGCTGCCGGTCGTTTTCTTGATCGCCGCGGTGGTGACGGTGGCTACATGGTTATTGTACAGGTCGAGAACCTGGCTCAGGAGCAAGTGCGCTTAGCGGATACTGCCATACGCACGGTGTTTGCTGATGACCGCGGGAACGCGAAAGCCATTCACCTGCACCCCAAGGACGTTCCCGGCGCGATTCCCTCGCTCGATGAAATGAGCCCACCCGAGTCCTGGTTATGGGCAGGTGATGGCTGGGAGCAGCGCGCGGGGCGCTATGTTCGTAGCATCCTGGCCGTGGAAATAAGGTCGCCCGACCCGAAAGCGACAGGCCTTTGCTGGGCCGAAGCCTATGGGATTGAGCTAATGCCGGCAGGTAGCGGATGGCGCTTGGAAATGGGCGGAACAGAAATACGTTTCACTCACGATGCGGCTGCTGCTAAACCTGCGCTCATGGCGATTGATGTTGACGCGGTCGATCTGCCCGCCATATGCGCCGCTGCTGATGATATGGGCCTCGAGCGCCACGACCATGTTGTGAGTGTCTGTGGCGTGGACTTTAACTTTCTCTCACACTAATTTTCTCTAGCAAGCACCGGGAGGCGATATGACTCAAGGAATGATCGATACGGGAACAGACCACTTACTAGCCAACCTCACTGGGGGTGTATTGACGTTGACCTTTAATCGTCCGGAGGCACGTAATGCCCTGTCGGGAGATTTGCTTCAAGCGCTGGGGGCTCAGCTCAGTGATGCGGAGGTTAATCCTGATGTGCGCTGCGTGGTGGTGACAGGCAGTGGCAATGCGTTTTGCGCGGGTGGGGACGTCAAAGCTATGTCCGATGTGAATACCAAGGGGGCTGCTAGTCCTTTGGAGACATTGATACACCGGCAGCGATTGAATCAGCGCTCAACCAGTGGTCGGCTCAATAAAATGCCAAAGCCAACGCTCGCTGTTATCCCGGGTCCCGCCGCAGGTGCGGGTTTGTCCATCGCGCTGGCCTGCGATCTCCGGATTATGTCGTCCACGGCTTTCATGACCACTGCATTCGCCAAAGTCGGATTCTCCGGTGATTACGGTGGCACCTTGTTCATGTCACAGCTGGTCGGCACAGCAAAGGCACGGGAGTTGTATTTTCTCTCCGAGCGCATTGGGGCCGAAGAGGCTGCGCGCCTGGGTTTAACTAACTGGGTCGTTGCGCCCGAGGACCTAGAGCAACGCGCCACAGAAATTGCTCAGAAGCTGGCGAGTGGCCCAACAGTGGCATTCAGTTACATGAAGGAAAACCTGGCGCGCGCACTGACATCGGCTGATGTCCACGATTGCTTAGACCTTGAGGCCTCGCACCATATCCATTGTGGTGGAACGGCTGATCACAAAAACGCGGTTGAAGCGTTTATTGCGAAGCGCGCCCCTGTCTTTGAGGGGAAATAGGGCGAAAGCTGGAATTTGAGAAATAGTGCAGTCGTCGGGGACCGACATCTGCTCTAATCAATGAACTGACTGAGAGGTTATCGCAAACGTCCGATATTGCTCGACTTTGAGGGATCACAGATGAGACTTCTGCAGAAATCGTTGGTTGCGTTTCTAGTCATTGCCGCAAACGCGCCATTGTTCGCGGGAACGACTGTCGCGAGTAGCGATCGTCAGGCTTATCCGAATATCTTAATAATCTTGGTTGATGACCTCGGTTGGCACGATGTGGGTTACCACAATCCGACTATTGGCACCCCGCACATCGACGAGCTAGCCGACAGCGGTGTGAGATTGGACCAATTTTATGCCAATCCAACCTGTTCCCCGTCACGCGCGTCGCTACTCACTGGCTTATTTTCAAGATCGCATGGTGTGCACGCACCCGTAACGCACACCTCGGAAAAGGGGTTGCCCGTAGAACTCCCTTTACTTCCCCAGTTTTTGTCAAAGGTAGGCTACAGCACACATTTAGTCGGTAAATGGCATCTTGGCTCGAGAGATCCGAGGTTTTTACCGACGGCGCGTGGCTTTGATTCATTTTATGGTCACTTGAACGGCGGCATTGGTTACTTTGACCACGTATTTTCCGGTGGCTTAGATTGGCAGCGAAATGGAGTGACTATCCGCGAGGACGGACACGCCTCCTCGTTACTAGCGGCCGAGGCTCGCCGAATCATCGAGGCCCAGCCTACCAAGCAACCCTTTTTCATGTTGCTAGCCTTTAACGCGCCGCACACACCATTGGAGGAGCCCGACGGCTCCGGTCGAGGGCACAGTGGTCGCGAGACACTGGTGAGGATGATAGGTCATCTCGATAGCGAGATAGGGTCTGTGTTAAATGTCATTGATCGCAAAGGTTTGCGAGAAGACACATTAATAATGTTCGTAAGTGATAACGGCGGATCGGCTCCAAAGCCTTGGTTGTTAGAGTTTCTTATACCTCCATTACGAGATGGCTACAGTGATAATGGACCACTTCGACAGGGCAAAGGCTCTGTCTTTGAGGGAGGAATTCGAGTGCCGTCAGTCGTGTCCTGGCCGGGCACAATTACGGGAGCGTCCATTAACCGCTCTCCTTTACATCTGGCTGACGTAATGCCCACCTTGTTGGACATGCTTGATATCGAGATAGGTGCCGTCGATGGAGAGAGCTTTCTGCAAGTCCTCCGGGGTGACGTCAAGTCTCGCGAGCAGCCGATCCATGTATCGATCGCTGGCAGTAGGGCGATGATCGATTGGCCATGGAAGGTTGTGCAAGAGGCATCGCTGCCAATACTACCCAAGCTTCTTCAGCGTGATTCTTGGTACTTGTTTAATCTTGAGAACGATGAGGGCGAGTTAAATGACCTTTCAAAGGAGGCGCCCGAGGTCTTAAGGCAAATGCGAGAGCGCCTCGAATATCAGCCAACTCGGAATGAGGTTGTCTTTGATATGAATCAGCCTTGGGATACATTTGGTGGGGAGGAAACGCGTGAGCCTTGGACAGAGGTTACCGTGTATCCAACGGAAAAATGAGCAGGCCTCACCCAAATAATAAAGTGACGCGTGATAGTTAGTTCTTGAACTATCAAGCCAAAAAAAGGGGGATACATGAGCCATGTGAACGCTACACGACTGTCTAAGGTGAAATTCAGAGCGCCTGACCTCGATCGGATGCAACACTTCCTAACCGAGTTTGGATTTGTGCTTGGTAGCCGAGATGCACGGGTTCTTCGCATGTCGGGTCATGGCGATTCTGATTGCATTCATTTCACTGAGTTGGGGGAGCCGGCATTTGTTGGTTTCGGACTCGAAGTGCCTGATGACGATGCGCTAGATCATCTTGCGTTTCAGACCCAAAAAAAGGTTGATGACACGGAACACAAAAGAACACTCCTCCTTTCTGACCCTGATGGCTACGAGATAGCCGTAACCGCAGAGAGTCGGGAGGCCCCAAGTTTAGGTGAACAATCCGCTCCCAAGATCAACTACCCAAATGCCACTAACAGAATTTCCGAGACGAAGCGTCGTTTTAGTGGTCCCTCACACGTGATGCGCCTTGGCCATGTGGTACTCAACGTGGCGAGTTTTCGAGAGTCAGAATCCTGGTACAAGTCACACTTTGGCTTTTTGACGTCTGACGAAATCGAGTTGGAGCCAGGGGTAAGTATTGGCGCCTTTATGCGTTTGAATGTTGGGAATACCGCCACCGATCATCACTCGCTCTTCCTTTTAGAGGCACCGGGCGATCCGTCGTTCAACCATGCTGCGTTTGAGGTGTCCGATGTGGACGATTTGATGACCGGCCACGATCACCTGCGTCGGAACGGTCGTGAGCACTCTTGGGGAGTTGGGCGACATATTTTAGGGAGTCAAGTCTTTGATTATTGGAAAGATCCCTGGGGACACGAACTCGAGCACTTTAGTGATGGCGATCGATTTGTCGCGTCAAACCAGCCTAATGTTGCGACGCTCGACGATTTATTGGGTGTTCAATGGGGGGATATCCACCCTTTGATGAGAGCTGCTGAGGAGAGTGAGTTATGAAATTCGCAAGGTTTATCCACGGCGCGAAGCCTAAATTGGGTGTGGTTGAAGGGCATCAACTGTTTCCATTGAGCGACGGTCATAGCATAGAGACGATCGCCGCTGACTGGCCCGCCGTTCAATCCAAGGTGGCAAGTTCCGTGATGACACAGGGCATTGATCTAGATGATGTGACACTGCTCGCGCCTATTGCTCGACCCGGAAAAATTTTTGCTGTTGGTTTGAACTACCGTGACCATATTGAAGAGTCGAATATGGAGGTGCCTGAGCGGCAGGTGTGGTTCACAAAGGCGGTCACTTCTATCAATGGACCCTTCGATAATGTGTTGATACCGAAGGTGTCTAATCTCGTTGACTATGAAGCTGAGCTGGTGGCGGTGATCGGCAAATCAGGTAAATGTATCTCTGTAGAAGACGCCCCGAATCATGTGTTTGGGTATTGTGTAGGCAATGATTTTACCGAGCGCGCTTGGCAGTTTAGGAGTCCACAGTGGAGTTTAGGTAAGAGCTTCGATACTCATGCTCCAATTGGTCCATGGATCACGACAGCTGACGAACTGGTCGATCCTCACACGTTAACGATTTCGTGCTTCGTAAATGGCGAGCGCCGGCAGCACTCGAATACAGAACATCTGGTGTTTACAGTCTGGGACATGATTTCAGAGTTAAGTCAGGCCATGACGCTCGAGCCCGGTGATCTGATTTTCACAGGCACGCCCGGAGGTATTGGTGCTGCAATGGACCCTATGCAGTTTTTGAAAGAGGGCGATTTGGTAAAGACGGAAATCAGCGGCCTCGGATATATCGAAAACACGCTCACCCAAGAGCACTGAGGTGACGGCATCCCGTGATTATGATGTCGTCGTTGTGGGTGCAGGCCCGGTAGGACTTGTTGCAGCACTTTTGCTCGCCAAACAAGGCATTTCGGTGCTGCTCCTTGAAAAGGAGCGCTCGATGTTTCCACTGCCCCGAGCAGCACACATTGATCATGAGATTATGCGGATTTTTCAATCGATCAATGTTGCTGACGAGGTGGCTTCTTCTTCTGAGGTGTCCACACGCTATGAGTTCCTCAACGTATCAGGCGATGTGTTGATGAGATTCGATACCGGAAGGGCCCACGCGCTCAGTGGTTGGCCCCCCTCAAATATGATTCACCAGCCATCTATAGAGCAGGTTTTAAGAGCTCGGGTGGTCGCTTGTGATTTTGTTGATGCTCGGTTCGGTGCTGCTTACCGCGATCACGAGACATCTGGTGAGGTCATCACGGTTCATTTCGACACTCATGGCAAGGCGTCAAAGACGTATTGCCGTTTCTTAATCGGTTGCGACGGGGCAAACAGTGCTGTGCGTGCCAATGCCGGTCTGTCCCTCGTCGATCTTGGTTTTTCCGAGCGCTGGCTGGTCATTGACACAAAAGTCATCGATTCGTCGCGGTTGCCTCCACACAATCTGCAGATATGTGACCCAGAGAGGCCAACGACCAGTGTGCGTATGGGCGCCGGGCGACATCGTTGGGAGTTTATGCTCAAGGCTGAGGAGAACGAGGACGAGGTATCGGCACCGGCGTCTGTGGCCAACCTGTTATCGGGTTGGGACGTAGATGGTGCGGTCGAGCTAGAGCGAACAGCGACCTATACGTTTGAGGCAAAAGTTGCCAATCAATGGATGCAAGATGGAGTCGTTATTGCGGGCGATGCGGCGCATCTGATGCCTCCCTTTGCAGGACAGGGCCTTTGTTCAGGGATCAGGGATGTTGAGAATCTAACATGGAAGCTAGGTGCAATTTTGGCGGGCCGTGCTGACAAGTCTTTACTCTCAAGTTACCAGACGGAGCGCGAGCCACATGTCAGAGCGATGATCGATCTTGCGGTCATGATGGGCAAAGTGGTTTGCGTTACTGACCCTGAGGCGGCCTTGGCTCGTGACAAAAATTTGATTGAAACAAGGCGAGCTAACGGCGATGCGTCAGGCGCTATACCCAATCCCAAGTTAGTTACGGGTTTACTCCAGGCAAATAGCCAGATTGCGGGAGAGTTGTTTCCGCAGTTTACTCATCAAAAAAAGCGCTCAGACGATGTATTCGGACCGGGAGCGTGGCTCATTGGTGAGTCAGACGGTATCGATAGAAATACATTGAGAGCTGCCGGCATAGGTGTCCCGTCACTCGCTTCCTTCTCGGCTCTGGTGTCTCAGTGGCTTGACGATAAGGGTTACAGCTCGGTCCTGATTCGTCCCGACAGAGTTATCTTCGGCGGTGGAAATGCCGCTGAGTTAGTTACTGCATATGTCGAGGGGCTGTACCAAGAGGCGAGGGCTACTACTCGATGATAACTGGGTTAGTAATTTTTTTGGTATTGCTGACGAGCCTTGGGTTGTTTCGTCACCGATACGGTGCAAAACAGGTTGTTGCGGGGGTTAGACACGGTGAACGAGTGCCCCACGACGCTGAGTTTGAATTATATGCAAATGGCTTTTCGCATTGCT
>CAJWQE010000069.1 GCA_913045375.1 uncultured Halieaceae bacterium
CATTCAACTGGAGTTTTGAGAGCTAATAGACATAGGAAACGTTAGATTTTGGTGCAATTAACTATTACAAATGAATGCCACTAGTTAGCTATTGCCGAATAGATCAGATACAAGCATCTGCAACAGCCCCTTTGTACCCTCAGGTTCAAGAATATAGGTACCACCAAGAATGATAATCGGAACCGCGAGATAGGGTATCACTACGGCGGACTTCGGATGACGTTTTAGCCAAGTATTCGTTTTGATCGCAAGACCACGAAGGTTATTGCTCAATCTAAACCCCTGATACAATGTAATAGTTGATACGATCCTATCGTGAGGTCAACTAGTTCACATTTAACTCTGCGGCGAGTCACAGATCGTCGCAAACCAGATTTAGTGACCAATTTCTCTTTAGGATCTTTTTCACCTAGTCACGCCTACGCTCCCATGGTGCGATTCTGGCACTTCCTGTCCATAGGAAGAGCAAAAGCCAGATGGTAGGCGCAAGGCCAAAGAACAACCACAGTCCGTCGCCGGGTAATGTCGCTAGAAAGTCGAAGTATCCATTACTGATCCGATAGTAGAGGCTCTTACTCTCAAACATGTCGCACTTACTACATACGATAAGGTAGATAGGTACATTCAGGATCATTAGCGCGCTCATGAATGCCACCCAAGATAAAACCGTCGCCAGTAGCTCTTTCATCAGTTGTACTCCTTGCAGTACCTGTAGCGCAGGCTAGCTCGAGTAAGGAAGCGAACCGTTCCCAGGAATATCTGAGGCTAGAATCAGCCTGAATAAGGTCGCAACGCCGAGGTTATTTATAGAGAGTCTAGTTCTTGAGCTGCCTGTGACGCCTCGTGAGCATCTAGTGCATCTTGAAACTGAGGCCCCTGATACAGGATTGAGAGCCAGCCTTGCCCTTTCTTTCCAGTGGAATTTATTTCAAGCATTGCCAGTGCCCCACCTTTTTGAAAGATAGACACGTAACTGCCGCAACCTGAATGATCTAAACATTCATAAAACTCATCAGTGGCAAGATACAAGTCCTCACCCTGGTATTCAGAGGTGTCTGCAGGTTCACCGTATCTTTTTGTTAAAGCGTTTTTGTAATTGCTATATCTCTCAAGACCCCGTATCCCCGATGGATCGTCCGTGATGGTTTCGCCGAGCATGGAGATTCTTTGCACTCCTTGTGTTGGATTAGCGTAGACCAAAAAAAAGTCCGCATTCGAGAACGGCTTTATGAGCTTTGAACATTCATATCTATCGAGGCCGTCAACATCACGCTCATTTAAAGTGCAATCGGCACCAGCCGCGTTGAGCGAGGAAATCGACATTCCCCAATCCACTCCAAAAGGCCCCGTCAAGTCAGGCTCATTTGCTAGAAAGTTTCTGGGAGCCCCCTTTGCTATGCCGTGAATCGACTGCAACGTAGCGAGATCCAGATCAGTAAAAAATCCAGACGGCCTCTCGGAAGATTTATAGGCCATAACAGTCACAGAATCGTCAGTGGACTTAGCACCCCATGGCTCGTTTGCGTGCAGGCAGTCCCCATCACTGTCATCAAATGGATGCTCCAGTCCCAATGCGTGTCCCAGCTCGTGTAGGAATAGCAGAACAGGTTGTCCCTCTACGTCTAAGACCCCATTACACCCGTTAAGCAGGAGATAGTACTGATCGCCGAACTCATTATCGGCGACCATTCCCGTGGTATTGCCATCCTCACAAACACCGATGATCACGAGATCAGCCTCCCGCCGGGTAGGGACTTCCTTGAGCTTGAGGTCAATATAAGTATTTAGCTGGGAAACCAGTTGGTTGGCTGTGTCGATCTCTTCTTGATAAAAGGGATCTGAGCGGACCGCTGCAAGAAAAGCGCCTTCTTGGTAGATGCGGTAATTGAGGACATTTTGCTCGAAGACGTAGCCAATTTCCTTTCTACCGTCAAGAAAAGCTAAGTCTTCGTCTACCCAGGACGACCTGAGGACCTCTAAGCTTTTTTCATCATTGGTGCAGCTTGATTGCGCCGAGATTGAGGCGCTCGAGATAGACATAATAGTCACCAAGCCTAGGGTAGAAATTTTTTTCTTCATTATCGACTCTCCCAAATAAGTGGCTGCGCACTAAGCCCTCGCAATTTCGCCCGGACAGCCAACTACCCAGTGAAATCACTACTGCTCCTCGCTACCACTTTAGACCGGATTGCAAGATTTGCGTAGATTTTTGGTGATCAGACGGTGGGGGCGTTACAAATTTGACGTTAACCACTTTGACTTCGCGTTTCGCACAAACGGTGCGGGCGCCGCTTGCTGTTGTGATTTCGGGATTTTTAAGCGCTCTTCGACGACGTCTATCACCATGCGCGTTATCGCAGGTAAATCGGTCTCTCTGGCTTCATCAAGGGTTAGCCAGTGGAGGTCGAGTAGTTCCCCTGAAGCACTAGACACCTGCGAAGGATCCGATTGAATCGTTGAGTCGTGCACCATGAAAAATCGCGTGTCGAAGCGACGGTTACGGTAGGGCGGTGTTATGGCTCGCGCAATGAAATCCATGTCTTCGAGTGGTGGAACGACGCCGTGCGAAAAATACTGGTTCCAACTGTGATTCGTTGTCCGAACCACCTCGGGTGACGGCCGTCCCACAACCAAGCCCGTCTCTTCGAACGTCTCACGAATAGCTGCCAGCGCCAAGCCACGTAGTTTGGCGTCCGAGACGTTTGATCGGGTTTCTCGGCGCAGGCGTGTGAATACCGTTTTTGTGAGTTCGGACGGTACCTTTATGCGCTGATCGATGTAATCGAGTCGGCCGCCAGGAAATACAAACTTTCCCGGCATAAACTTATGTTTCATCGAGCGTTTACCTAGGAGAATTCTGGGCTCATCTGTTTGCTGCACGATAATGAGTGTTGCGGCATCGCGCGGCCTAACAGCCTTTTCTCCCTGCTGTCGGTATTCCTCAGGTCTGCCGGGCGTCGTGCCGTATCGACTCATAACTACTTTCCCGTGCTCTTTTTCTTATCCAAGGACACAAACCATAACTCAGTTTTTTCTCTAGGGGTGATCGTCAGCTTCTTAAGTCATTGTCAGTTGGACTAAACCCATGAGACGCTAGCGGCATCTAAAAGACCAATAATTGATGACTGCATTCAGGAGTAGGTTGTGGACTTAGTAGCATTTGAGGCGGGCGCGAAAAAGAACTGTCCGATTTATGAGTTTTTGGGTTTGCAGGTATTGGAAGCTGAAGATGGCGTCTTTAAGGCGTTAATCCCCAATACCAAAGAATCGGGCAATCACATTGGCATCATGCATGCGGGCGCGCTGTTCTCACTGGGAGAATTTCTAGGTGGGCTAATAACCGCGCGTTACCTGGATAATCCGCGAAAGTTCCAACCCGTCGTTAGAGACCTGAAAATTGACTTCAAGGCGCCGGCTATGTCGGATATTACTGCGACAGCCTATTTTACTGCGGAGAAAGCGGTAGAGATGAATGCCAAGCTCGAGGAGACGGGTAAATACGACTTCCAGCAGAAAGCTGTGCTCACGGATGAAAATGGAACCATTGTTGCAGAGACCCTGGGCTCCTACGCGCTCCGTAACTTTTTAGGCTAGGAATAGGGCCAGGGCAGAGCCTAGAGGCTCAGCCCACCGTCAACCACAAGCTGCTGGCCTGTGACGTAAGCTGCCATTGGGGAGGCAAAAAACAGCACGCCACCGGCAATGTCCTGCGGCCTACCGAATCTTGGTATCGGGTTCATTTTACTGAACTGTGCTTCCTGTTCTGGGCCGGACTGATTCGCGGTCATCTTGGTCGGCACCATACCGGGAGCTACCGTATTCACCCTTACACCCGAGTGGCCCCATTTTTTTGCCAACGCTTTTGTAAGTTGAACTAAACCCGCTTTGCTTGCGCTGTAGGCAGGGTTATTCACCGCCGGATTGATAGACGCGACAGAATCGATGTTGATGATCGAGCCCTGAGACTTCACCAGCAAGGGGTAGAACTCAGTGCAGAGCTGCATTGCACCCGAAAGATTGATACTCAAAATCTTTTCAAAGCCTGATCGCTCAAATTCCGCTTTCTTCCAAAGCACTGCCCCAACGCAATTAGCCAATACATCCAGCGTTTCGAACTGACTGGCAAGCTGGGTTATCGCAGCTTCGTCTTGAACGTCGAGCTGGTAATAGGTGAAGTGACTGAAATCATTATCGTAGCTATCGGCGCTACGAGTCCCCGTGATCGATACCGTGGCGCCGGCTTCATAGAAGGCGGTCGCTACTCCGTAGCCGATACCGTCAGAGCCGCCACACACCAAGATATGTTTATTAGAAAAATCCAGTGCTGCTACTAAGCTCATTATCGCGGTCCCTGTCCGTCATCGATTTTTATGACCGTTCCAGTCACACATTCCGAAGCGGGCGAAACCAGGAACAGTAGGGTGCTATCCATTTGTGCTGGATCGCAAATCCGCCGGCGTGGAAAGCCCTGCGAGATATCGCCGACGCGCGACAGCATGCCGTCCATCATCTCGCTCGAAAAAGCTCCGGGCGCAATGCAATTCACATTGATGTGGTTTCGCGCCCATTCCACTGCGTGCGACTCAGTCATACGTACGACTGCACTTTTGGTAGTGGAGTAAAGCGTGGTGGCAATGGCGCCTGATATGTTAAACGCCGCAACTGATGCAATGTTGACGATGCGACCTGGCATCTTTTGCTCAATGAGTCGCCTAGCGACCTCGCAAGACAGAACCCAGGGCCCTATTAGATTGGTATCAAACACGGCATCAGTGAGCTCATCGGACATCTTAATGGCGCGTTCAGCGTCAGGGATGCCTGCGTTATTAATTAAAATTTGAACGGTGCCAAGACGCGCTTCAGCTTCAATCAACGCAGCCCGAATACTATCGCGTGAGGTCATATCGATCGCGATGGGCTCACAAATACCACCGTCCCTCCGAATCTCCTCTGCAAGTGCCTCCAATCGATCGACGCGGCGACCCGTTGCGACGACTTTGGCACCACAGGCCGCAAGGACCTTTGCAAACCGTTTTCCCAAGCCTGAGGTAGTCCCAGTGACAAAAGCTACTTGCCCACTGAGGTCGGTAGAGACGTTAGGTAATGGAAATTCAGACATCGTATTTCTCTTGTGATTTATTATTGATAGACGTAAAGATGTCTCGCGTTGCCTCAGAAAGCAAGACAGCCTTTGTTTGGGCGATAACGAAGGCGTGGGCGAGAAGATCAAACGAGTCAAAAGGATTAAGTCATGCACATCGAAGTGGGTGATTTTCACCCTGAACTTCAACACCAGGTACCCCGGTTACGGCGCATGGCTAAACTGATGCGCGTCCCCGGCGTTATCAGGATCATTGACTGGCTGCGACGAAGAGAGGCTGGTTCAGACGTGACGGGACTTGATTGCTCGACGATTAACATCCCCAGCAGCTTGGATGATTACTCGATAAGGACGCGTATTTACCGCCCCTCCAATGTTTCGGGGCCCTTACCTTGCTTGGTCTACTTTCATGGTGGTGGGTACATCATGGGCGTACCCGAGGGATCCGCTGAGTTGATCAAACTCTTCATTCAGACGAGGCCTTGCGTTGTCGTGGCGCCCGATTACCGAAAGGCGCACCAAAAGCCATTTCCGGGTGGTTTTCAGGATTGTTATGACGCAATGATCTGGGCGCGTGACAATGCCGATGCATTGGGATGCTCAGATAAAATAATGATTGGTGGACACAGCGCAGGCGGCGGTCTCACCGCGGCGGTGGCACTGAAAGCCCGCGATACGGGCGATGTCGACGTTGCGTTCCAAATGCCTTTTTATCCCATGATTGACGATACGCAGCCGACCGATCCACAGCGTAATATTGATCCTCCCGTGTGGGACACCGCGCTTAACGCGATTGGATGGGGCGCTTATTTACGCGGTGTGAGAGGCCGTGGCGAAACCCCGAGCGCTTACGCAGCCCCTGCGCGCGCTGAATCCCTCGTTGGCTTACCACCCACCATCACTTATGTAGGTGATAAAGACCCCTTCTATTGGGAAACAGAGGCCTACGTCGAGGGGCTTCGAGAAGCTGGGATTGATGTGGCACATAGGGTTTACGAGGGCTGCTATCACGCCTTCGAGTACATTGGTGAGGGAGGTGAGATCGGTGCCCAGGCCCGAGCCTTCACATTTGAAAACTTCGGCCTGTTTTACGACCGGTATGTTAAAGGAACTTCAACTTAGGAAATGTCGCTCACGATTGAGTAGTCGAACTCTGTAAGGCGACTCGGTACTTTTTGTTCGCTCGTCAGCACCGTAATGCCGTATTCCTCTCGCAGGTCATTCAGTCTTCGGTCCAATAGGGTTGCGGGTAGTTCAAAGGGCCACTTCTTCTTCATTTGGCGTGTGTGCCGGATGACTGTCCAAATAACGCGTTTATTTCGCCAATACAGTTTGGGAATGAACGTAAGACCAAGCTCTGATACCAACGCTCGGCTGAGGTCCTTGATTTCCGGGAGTTGCTGATACTTTTTGAGTAACTTCCAAGAGAAGGTGGTCCCGAAAAAGACCCAGAAATCCAAAGCCGCTTCACCTTCGATGGTGGTGTCTTGCCCAAAAATAGCATGCGTTGCGTCGTGATAGAGCCAGATGGTGTCAGTATCCTCAGGGCTATCTGTCAGGATCTGTCGACCGATGTGCGTGAGGTACCGATGATACTCCTCGATGGCCTCGCGCAAGGTCTGATGGCTGTTCTGATTCTGGTATTCCAGGTACATGCTAGTGCCCCGATCATCCGCAGTGACTTTAAGATCCTCTTATTGGTGCTTATTTACAAGCTCAGCAGGGCGTTTTTGTCGGCGTATTGGCAGTGCAGGCTGTCTAAGTCATGCAGGGCGCTGTAACCTAGAAGGCTTTGCGATCAAGAGCTTTGCCCCATGCCTGGCTATTCGTACTTTGCCCTGTCAGTAATCTGTCTCCTAACGGTGTATATCCCGCTGTTTTGGGTTTTGGGAGAGTTCAAAGATACGTCTAGGAATATGAAGCGCTTTTTTATTGGCTTTATGCCAATAGGGCTAGCTTGTATTGCTTGGATAGAGCTTGGAGGCCTCGATTGGAGTCGGGTGCTATCCAATCTCGCTTACGCGGCTTTTGGGAGCCTCATTCTGGCGCTGATACATAAGTTCTCGCAGCCATGAATCCCGGTTAAACGTCTCGTCGCAGATCAACCACAAACTAAAAGAAAGGGGGTAGATGATGCCAGCAATGACGATGCTTGGATGGTTCCACACGATGATGGGGGTGCTGGCGCTGTTGCTGGCGATAGCGGCGATACGAAAGTACGGATTTATTCGCTCCACCGACCATGAGGGTGCGGCGTATCTCGTGGTGACTGTGGTGGTGGCCGGATCTGCACTGGGCATCTACAACCAAGGTGGCTTTGGTATTGCGCATTATCTTGCCGTTCTAACGCTAGCGGCGGCATTTGGTGGTTTTGTACTCGAGCGGCTCAATTTGTTTGGTCGTCTCTCGGTGTACTTTCAGGCGATTGCCTACAGCGCGACAATCCTGTTTCACATGATTCCTGCGATTACTGATTTCCTTCGTCGCTTGCCCGTGGGAGACCCCTTTATCGACTCGTTCGATTCTCCTGTACTGCAGGGGTTTCATCTCGCGTTCGTAGGGCTTTACGTGTTGGGTGTTGCGGCTCAGATTCTACAGTTACGACGTAGGGCGGCGGGTCTATGAGCCGTCAAAAGTTGTTCCTTGGCTCCTCAAGCGCGTCAAGGCGGGGTTTTCACCGGGAAGTAGACTTTGAAGCCGAATTCTGTAAGTTGTTTTGTCTCGATTGGTGTATCTGGAATTTCTTTGCCAAACTGACGTGGCAATGATTACGAGAGACTTGGAGTAAACCCATGGACGAACGACTCGGACGTTTTAAAGATGAGGCTGACGCCTTTGCTCAGTGCGAGGCGGCAGGTTATACCGCGCACAAATTTGATTTCCCCGCAGATGACAATGAGTTTCACTGGCACGATTTCGATTCGCTGACGTTTATTACTGCGGGTGAGTTGACTATTTTCGATGTCGAAAGCGGTGAGTCTCGAACCTGTGGTGCGGGCACTAAAATTGTTGGGCGCAAAGGCGTGGTTCACCGAGAGCAGACGTCTGGATTTAGCGCCATTATTGGCTTTGCAGAAGATCCTAAAGCGTTGAGCCAGCCGATCAATAAACCGCTACCGGTAACGGTATAAACAGCGGTAACTAGGTAGCTGAAATTTCAGCGGACTCGCTAAGGTTCGGGGGTAAGGTGGCGAATACGTTTACAACGGTTCTCGGTTACATGGGAACACGGGTGCGGCAACGCTTGGGTGTCCAGGGTAAGCTCGAATCACTCAATGATATTTTCAATTTCATCCAGTTAGACGACCGTGTAGCGACGTCAGGTCAACCGACCGAGGCTCAATTTAGCCTCGTGAAGGAGGCTGGCTACACCACAGTCATCAATCTAGCGCCAAAAAGTCACGAGAACGCCCTAGGTAATGAGGATGAAATCCTCGAGAGTATGGGGATTCGTTACATCCATTTACCGGTCGTGTTCACGAATCCTACCCGTGATGACTTTGAGGGCTTTATAAACGCATTTGAATCCTGTGATGACGATCGCATCTGGGTGCATTGCGCCGCCAACATGCGTGTCTCGGCGTTTTTCTTTAAATACCGCACTGAGCGACTGGGATGGACTGCTGAGCGGGCCCAAGCTGATTTACATAAGATTTGGGAGCCCGCAAAGCTAATGGGTGTCTGGCAGGACTTCATTGATAAGGCATGATTGGCTTTCGCTCTATATCAGTTAGCTTTTTAAGGATATTTCAATAAAAACAGCTACTTGCAAATATTATCTTATAATTTCTCTAGCTGTCTGAAGTGGGGTGCTAAAACTGCGTTAAGGG
The DNA here is from genome assembly GCA_913045375.1 of uncultured Halieaceae bacterium. Classification (GTDB taxonomy): domain Bacteria; phylum Pseudomonadota; class Gammaproteobacteria; order Pseudomonadales; family Halieaceae; genus Luminiphilus. The sequence continues at coordinate 8,932 of CAJWQE010000069.1, forward strand.
ACGAAATGATCAGTTTATGGGTTAATGTGATCATGAATGATATTGCTGGCTTGGTATGAGGTAGAAACACGGTCCGTTTTGCTACGTAGCTAGGCAAATAACAAGAACTCCAATACGAGTAAAAAAAGGGAAATCAGGCTTATGTGGTCAGTACATCAACGATCGTTCATCTATGGTGTTTTCTTGCTGCTTATTCTGACAGTGCAGTCAGCCTTTGCCGGAGTCGCCATAGAAGACTACGAGCGGCGTCCCGATATACAAAACCGCTTGCTCGAGGAGCGACTTGATGAGTTGTTACCAACACTCATGCGTGAAACCGGTGTGGATATGTGGCTCGTCATTGCTCGTGAGTACAACGATGACCCCGTGTTCCTCTCCCTTGTCCCAAAACCCCGGTTCACAGCGCGGCGTACCACCATGTTGGTCTTTTTTGACCGTGGTGACGCCGGTGTAGAGCGCTTAACTGTCAGTCGCTATCCGCTAGGCGCCATGTATGAGGCAGCGTGGGAGGGCGGTGATCTGGATGCGCAGTGGCAGCGACTTGCCGAGGTGATAGCGGAGCGTGATCCACAGACGATTGCCGTCAATACCAGCGACACCTGGCCTGTCGCCGATGGTATTAGCCATAGCTTGTACAGCAAGCTTGCGGCGTCACTCAGTCCCGAACTGCAAACCCGTTTACAGTCATCCGAGCGGTTAGTTGTGCGTTGGATGGAGACTCGTACTGAGGGCGAAGTTGAGGTGTGGCAGCGCGCGGTGGCCATTGCACGCGAGACCATCGCTAGAGCATTCAGTAGCGAAGTCATTACCCCCGGCGTCACGACCGTAGGTGACGTCTCATGGTTTATTCGGACTCGCTTTGAGGAGGAAGGGTTGGAGCCATGGTTTCACCCAGATGTTAATCGCCAGTGGGAAGGTGCTGATTTTGGTGAGAACGCGCCGTTTCTTGGTGACGGGTCAAAGGATGGGATTATTCGACGGGGTGATGTGCTTCATACCGACGTGGGGCTCTGCTATCTCGGTTTATGCACCGATACTCAGGAGATGGGTTATGTTCTCAAGCTAGGTGAGTCAGAGCCGCCTAATGGTTTGGTAGAGGCGATGCACACTGGCAACCGGTGGCAAGACGCGTTGACGGCAGAGTTTGTGACGGGTCGGACCGGGAACGAGATTCTTGCTGCAGCACAAGATAGTTTGGAGAAATTGGGCATTCAACACGCCATCTACACGCATCCCTTAGGTGTCTACGGGCATGCTCCAGGCCCCACCATAGGCATGTGGGACAACCAGGGGCCCACGATCGGGCGCGGAGACTGGCCTCTGTATCCGATGACGGGTTATGCCATTGAAGGCAATGTCGTGGTGAGAGTTCCCGAGTGGAATAACCAGCGTGTACAAATGAAACTTGAGCAGAGTGCGCTATTTGATGGAAATACTGTTCATTACTTGGCGGAGAGGCAAAAAGCACTCCACGTTGTAGGGTTTTAGCTGTCTCAACACAGGCGGGTTACCGGATATGTGGATGATTGGCGTGTATGCGAACTGAAGGAGAGCAAACGTGTCGTTATCGTTTTATGAGGTGAGTGTCGGGCAATACCTGCAGATGTTGGGTGCTACTCAACATATCCTAAGGACAGCAGAGGCCCATGCCGATACGGGTGGGATCGACCTTGGTGCCATCGTCAATTTTCGGCTTCAAGACGACATGCATCCATTCAGCTTCCAGGTCGTGAGTATTTGGCATCACTCCTACGGAGCGCTTCACGCGATGCGCGATGGTTTGTTTGAGCCACCCCCGAGCGTCGACGACACAAGCTGGCAAGGTCTGTCTGGCCTTGTTGACCAAGCGGTCGAAGTTCTTAGTCAGGAGACCAAGGAATCGATGGCTGCCTTGTCCGATAAAACCATGGTGTTCAAGGGAGGAGGAATGGAGATTCCTTTTACCAACTCAAACTTCTTACTGTCGTTCTCACTTCCCAATTTTTATTTTCACGTGACAACGGTATACGACATGCTGCGTATGCACGGCGTGCCCCTAGGGAAACTAGACTTCATGGGGCAAATGAAGATGGGCCTTGAATGACACAACCATTAGCACTTTGGACGGCCGCTACGCCCAACGGCTGGAAGGTCAGTATCATGATCGAGGAGCTCCGAGAAATAGGGGTAGCGCTTCCGTCGATTGAAGTCATTACCGTCGATATCATGAACGGTGAGCAATTTAGCGACGCCTTTAGCGCGGTGTCAGCCAATCAGAAAATACCCGGATTGGTGCATGGCGACATAAGACTCATGGAGAGCTGCGCGATCCTTCAGTACCTCGGGGAGCGGTTCCCGTCTAGCCTGTATCCAAGTGGTGCTGACCGCTACGATGTTCTGCAGTGGCTGACATGGCAAGCTGCGGGTTTGGGGCCCACATTCGGTAATAAACTGAGCTACACCCGCTACATGGCCGATGTGCCGGATGAGCAAAAGGTTCATCCACTGACCCGTTTTAATGTCGAGGCTCAGCGTCTTCTCAGGGTGCTTGACAAGCAACTCGAAGGAAAAAGTTTTGTTTGCGGCGAGGACTTCACCATCGCCGACATCGCGATTTTCCCATGGATCCGTGGATACAAGTGGAGCAAAATCGACATTACTTTGCACCCCAATGTGCTTGCCTGGAAGGAACGAGTTCATCAAAGACCCGGTGTTAAGCGTGGCCTCGCTTACGGCGCGAAAGCCGGAGAGGAAGAGCAGTGGAGTGAGGAGACGAAGCGCAAGTACGCGTCGGGCGGTGCGTTCATGGCGTCGAATCAGACGATAGCTGAGAGTCATTCAGAGGTTCAAAAGGGTTGAGCTTGGAGACGGACAGGTTGGTAAAGCTTCATGAGACCATTAATGGCCCCATGTATTTGTTGGAAACCGATACCGTCATCTGTGAAAGCCTTCGTACGACGGGCGATTACGCGCCTGACGAAAAAGCACTGCTTGACCCTCTAATCTCCATTGGCGACACGATTCTTGATATTGGCGCTAATGTGGGTAATCACACTTTGTTCTTTTCTCAGTGCGTTGGCCCCGAGGGGCGAGTGCTGAGCTTCGAGCCCCAACGATTTCTCTTCAAGATTCTGTGTGCCAATGCCTTGCTGCGGCGTTATCAAAATGTGTGGCCTTATCGGCTCGCGGTGGGAAATGAGGAGGGCAAGATCGATATACCGGTTCCCAACTACGAACGTCCGAATAACTATGGTGGATACTCGCTGTCATTCGACACGTTCAAGGAGGAGGGTGATATCACAACGATCGATGCCATTGCGCCAGATCAGTGTCATCTCATCAAAGTTGACGTAGAGGGCATGGAGTTGTCGGTACTCAAAGGCGCCGTCAAGACCATAGCCCGCACTCGGCCTTTTTTGTATTTCGAATACAACCGACCTGAATTTAAAGAGGAAATCCTTCGATTCTCGGCCGATCAGCTTCGATACCGCTTATACCGTCACGGACAGAACGTTCTAGGCCATCATGCGGACGAGGCACCGCCGGAAGCCGTTGCGAACTTGACTGAAATAACGCCAAAACCGACTCCAACGGCTATTAAAAAGAGTGGATCTCCAGGAAAAATTTTCGTTTCGATTGCTTGTTTTTGTGATCCCGATGTTGTGGATACGGTAAAGGACTGTTTTGAAAAAGCGGGCAGTCCTGCGCGTGTAGAGATAGGGGTTTGCCTTCAGGCCAAGCCCAGCGATGCGTCTTACGACGAACTAAACGACATTGCGCGAGTAAGGGTAGATCGTATCGATGTCACCGAAGCGCGGGGACCTATTTATGCGCGAGCG
>CAJWQE010000070.1 GCA_913045375.1 uncultured Halieaceae bacterium
CGCCTTGGGAGCTACTTTTGCTTTTGGAGCCGCCTTGGCTTTGGGCTCTGCTTTCGCCTTGGGAGCTGCTTTTGCTTTTGGAGCCGCCTTGGCTTTGGGCTCTGCTTTCGCCTTTGGCGCTGCTTTCGCTTTCGGAGCCGCTTTTGCTTTGGCTTTTGCCTTGGTTTCCGTTGTCTTCTTAGTTGCCATGTGGGTTTCCGTTGAAACGCATGCGTAGTGGGGCGCAGTTGACCTGCGCGATTGGGCACGGGAAGCTATCAGAATTGAGGGCCGTTGACTAGCGGCTTTTGAGTGCGTTTGTAACATGGCGTCGAGAACGCATAATTGCGGCTGTGTCGTGAGGTAGCAATAAAAAACATGACGGACCATTTATTGGCATTAGGGCTCTCCGAGCATGGACTGGTGGCCCACGACGAGCGCACGACGCTGGACTCCGAAGTATCACGACAGTTCGGGTTGCTTCAGCTTGATGCCAGGACTGAAGGCTTTGAGCTGGTCGCTGCCTCGAGCTATCGTTCTTACGCATCACAACTAACTATTTTCAATGCTAAGTGGCGGGGAGAACGCCCCGTGCTCGATGACGCTGACCGTCCGCTTAGCCGAGAGTTATACTCTGATGAGCAATGGTTGCATCGCATATTAAGGTTCTCAGCTTTGCCGGGGACATCTCGCCACCACTGGGGTACCGATCTCGATGTATTTGATCCGACTTTATTACCCGAGGGTCAGAAACTCGCATTAACACCGAGCGAGTACGGTGATAGCGGCTACTTTTCAGCACTGACTCAGTGGCTAGACCAGGCCATTGCCAGCGGACAAGCGAGAGGCTTCGAGCGACCCTATGACGCTGACCGCGGCGGGGTGTCGATAGAACCGTGGCACTTGAGTTACCTGCCGAGGGCGACCCAGCTGCGAGCTCATCAGTCTCCCGAGGCTCTTCGTGAGTTATGGGACCAATCACCACACCTCAGACCAGAGGGGTTTGAGCTGCTCTCTCAGTATTTGGACGAGATCTTCGATCGATACGTGCTGTAGGTTTACCAGCGCTCGTCAGGCGGTAGCTTTTTGTCTACCAGGTGTTTTTCGAGTTTGACGTAGACTGGGAGACCATCGGAGTACTCCGGGTAGGCTTCTCCCACGATAAGGGGGGCGAAGTAGCGACGAGCCTCCGCAGTGATACCAAAGCCGTCTTCGCTGAAAAAGCTTTTAGGCATCATTTTTTCTTGATTTGCGACCTCGTTTAGCGGTGCGGTACCTATTCGCCATTGATAAGGAGCATCACTCACACGCTCGATAGTGGGCATCAGCGCATTCTTTCCTTGCATCGCAAGATCAACAGCGGCTTTGCCCAGTGCAAAGGCCTGATCGAGATCGGTCTGACTTGCAATGTGACGCGCTGCGCGCTGTAAATAATCGGCGACAGCCCAATGATACTTGTAGCCATGCGCTTGCTTAATCAGGTTGGCGAGCTTCGGCGCAAGGCCTCCTAATTGAACATGACCAAACGCGTCTCTGGATGTTGAGCCAGAAAGCAACTGACCGTCCGCTGTTTGGGTTCCTTCCGACGCGACGATCACACAGAACCCGCATGTCTCAACGGTTTCTTTGACCTTCGTGAGGAACCGCGCTTCATCGAAGGCTATCTCGGGAAACAAAATAATGTGTGGTGCGTCGCCTTGTTCATGCGCCGCTAAGCCGGCGGCGCCTGCGATCCAACCTGCGTGTCGACCCATCACCTCCAGAATAAACACCTTCGTCGACGTGGCGCACATGCTCGCAATATCCATGGCGGCCTCTTGGGTTGATACGGCAACGTACTTGGCCACCGAGCCAAACCCAGGGCAGTTGTCGGTAAACGGCAGGTCGTTATCAATGGTTTTGGGGACATGAATCGCCTGCAGAGGGAAGCCCATTTTCTCGCCAATCTCAGATACCTTTTGACAGGTATCGGCTGAGTCTCCGCCGCCGTTGTAAAAGAAGTAGCGGATGTTGTGTGCTCGGAAGACCTCGATCAAACGCTCGTATTCGGCTCGATTCTCATCGATGCCTTTGAGCTTGTATCGGCAGGAGCCAAATGCGCCCGACGGCGTCGTCATCAGACCTTGAATCACCTCTGGAGATTCTTGTGAGACATCGATCAACTCTTCGCGAAGTGCACCGAGAATACCATTCTGCCCTGCGTAGATTTTTCCAATCTTGTCGGGATAGTCCGCTGCTGTCTGGATGACCCCCAGTGCACTGGCATTGATGACAGCCGTAACGCCACCAGATTGTGCATAAAAGGCGTTTGGGGCTTGATCTGCAGACATCGATATCTCCTTGCGCGGCTGACTTAAGATCGCAAAGAACATGATACGCTTGTCGCTGCATTTTGGAGCGCTTGATGTCTAAACGCGTACACATACTCGGTATTTGCGGCACCTTCATGGGTGGGGTGGCGCTTCTAGCACGCGAGTTGGGGTACGAAGTAACGGGATCTGACGTCAATGTCTATCCCCCCATGAGCACCATGCTCGACACCGCGGGTATCGCTGTTCAGGAGGGATATTCGTCTGAGCATTTGAAACCTGCGCCCGATCTGGTAGTGATCGGTAATGCCCTGTCCCGGGGCAATCAAGCTGTCGAATATGTACTTGACCAGCAAATACCCTATTTGTCTGGCCCGCAATGGCTGGGTGAAAATCTATTGCAGGGCAGGCATGTTGCGGCCATCTCTGGCACTCACGGTAAAACGACCACATCGTCCATGCTGACCTGGGTACTTGAATGCGAAGGTCTGAATCCTGGTTTCCTCATTGGGGGCATACCCTGTGGGTTTGAGGGGTCTGCGAGACTGGGGCAGGGGCCGTTTGTCGTTGAAGCAGACGAGTACGATTCGGCCTTTTTCGATAAGCGATCAAAGTTCGTTCATTACAAGCCTCAAACCCTTGTGGTGAACAACCTTGAGTTCGATCACGCTGACATTTTTGCCGATCTCAATGCGATTCAGACACAGTTCCATCACTTGGTCCGCTGTATTCCCTCGAGTGGACACATTATCGCCAGCAAGAGCGATGCGATTGATGAGGTCCTGAATCGCGGGTGCTGGACACCGGTCAGTCGCCTTGACACTGGTTCACCAGATGATTGGTCGGTGCAGGCTCGAGATAAGCATTTTGGCGAGTTCGAGATCAGCTCGCCCGCGGGCGATCGCGGAGCGATTACATGGGGACTGATTGGCCGTCACAACGCTGAAAATGCCTTGGCGGCTGTTGCCGCCGCACACGATATTGGCGTTAGTGTGAAGGATGCCTGCGAAGCCCTGTGTCGATTCGAAGGGGTTAAGCGACGGCTAGAGCTCTTGGGAGCACCCAATGAGATTGCTATCTACGATGATTTTGCTCATCACCCGACAGCCGTAAAAACCACACTGGAAGGCCTCCGCAGCGCAGCAGGTGAGCAGAGAGTGGTTGCGGTCATCGAGATTCGTTCGAACACAATGAAGCGCGGAACTCATAAAGAGGAGCTGGTGCCGGCAACGCAGCATGCTGATCTCGTATTTTGGTTCGAGCCTGAGGGGCTCGATTGGTCCATGACCGAAGCCACATCGGAACTCGATGGGCATTTCGTGTTCGGAGATACTAGTCAGCTGCACGACGCGTTGGTAGGGCAACTTCATAGCGGTGATCATGTTGTGATCATGAGTAATGGAAGCTTCTCCGGTCTTCACCGGCAGTTGCTACAATCGCTGTCATCGTAGGACAGCTTTCACGGAGTTTTCAGTTTGTCGATTTATGAGCGGGCGATCTCTCGCCATTTTGGTCTAGTCGTTCTCTTAATGATGGGTCTGGCCGGTCTTGCCGTGTCGCAACTGGACAAGGTTCGCTTGGATGCGTCATCGGATTCGCTGCTACTTCAAGGCGATCCGGATTTGGCTTTTTTCAGAGAGGCTACCGATCGCTACGAGAGCTACGAGTTTCTGATCCTAACCTGGGAGCCTGTAACTCCTCTCTTGAGTGACGCATCACTGGAGGGTCTTGCGGGGCTGGTTGATGATCTGGAGGCTGTGAAGGGTGTCAGAGCTGTGACCTCGGCTCTGGATGTGCCTCTGTTGGAAAGCCCTCCGATTTCACTCACCGATCTCTCAGATTTAGACGCGATCTCGACGCTTAGAAATCCCAGTGTGGATCGTGGGCTCGCGTTGACGGAATTTACGACGAGCCAGCTTTATCGAAATTTACTCGTGAGCGAGGGAGGGGATCTCACTGCTGTCCAAGTCACTCTAGAACCGAACAAAGAAATTGAGCGATTGGGTGATTTACGGGATGAACTGCGACGTCAGGTCGCGTCTGGTGCATCACCCGATGTGGAAGAGGAGCTCGCGGGTGTGGAGTCGGCTTACGATCAGGCGACGCGCACTGTTAATGCCGAGCGCGCGGAGCTGGTGGCCAGCGTCCGCGCTGTGGCAGACGCCTACCGGGGGCAAAGCCAAATCTTCGTCGGTGGTGTACCTATGATCGCAGCCGATATGCTCGATTTTGTGCAGGATGACCTCGTGACCTTTGGGCTGGCCATTATTGGTGTCATGGTCGGCATGCTGGCATTGATCTTTCGGGACTACCGATGGGTGATCGTGCCTATTGTCAGTTGTTCGCTCTCGGCCTTAATCATGCTGGGAATCCTAGGATTCACAGACTGGCGGATGACCGTTATTTCCTCCAACTTCGTGGCTGTTCTTCTGGTCGTCGCGTTGGCACTCGCTATTCATTTGGTGGTGCGCTATCGGGAACTCGAAGTAAATGAGCCTGATTTATCCCGAGCTACTCGGGCAGTGCGTGCGGCACAACTCATGTTCGTGCCCTGCTTCTACACGGCCGTCACAACCATGGTGGCGTTCACCTCATTGGTGGTTGCCGGCATCAAGCCGGTGATTGATTTCGGCTGGATGATGACTGCAGGCATTGTTGTTGCCTTCCTTATCAGCTTCACATTGGTGCCTTCCCTGATCGCCTTGCTACCCGACCTCAATGCAGCGGGCGCGACAGATGAGATGAGTATGACGCGACGATTTGCCGCGGCGGTTGAGCGATTCGGTGGCGCGGTGATCGTGGTGACGGGCCTACTGGTGGTTTTGGTGGCCATTGGTCTGTCGCGACTACAGGTTGAAAATCGATTCATTGACTACTTCAAAGACACCACGGAGATCTATCAGGGTATGGAGCTTTTGGACTCTCGGCTCGGTGGCACCATACCGCTCGATATTATTTTGTACCCTCCCGCGGAAGAGCCAGAGGTGGCTATGGCCTTTGCCAATGAGGGATTGGATGATGGATTTATCGATGGGGGCTTTGATGACGTGGAAGCCCTCGACGCGGAGTCGGGTTTTGAGGGCGACGACGACTTTTGGGAAGACGATCCCTTTGGCGAGGACGTGTCGTTTGCTGATGAGAACTCTGCCGAGATTGGGTACTGGTTCTCCCTCGAGGGCCGCGACTTAATCGATCAGATTCACAGCATTGTTGAGTCTCGTGAAGAGTCAGGGAAAGTATTGTCCCTGTCGACAGGCTTCTCGGTTATGGATCGCCTGTACGATGACAAGCTGGGAAGCGTTGAGCTCGCGCTTGTTGAGAGGAGTTTGCCTGAGGATGTTGCCGAGGTACTGATCGCACCTTACTACGACCCGGTTGAGCAGCAGGCACGCATCACCGTGCGAGCGATGGAAACCAGCAAAACCCTCCGCAGAGCTGAGTATTTAGAATCGCTCTACGCACAAATATTGGCCGACACCGGTCTCGATGAGACGCGAGTTAAATTTACGGGCTTATTAGTCCTCTATAACAACGTACTACAAAGCCTTTACGCCTCTCAAATTCTCACTCTGGGTGCGGTGTTTGTCGCCATCGGGCTCATGTTCCTGGCGCTTTTCCGGTCGGTATCGCTTGCCTTGTTGGGGCTTGCGCCGAATATCCTTGCTGCCGGGTTAGTGTTAGGTGTCATGGGCCTCGCCGGTATTCCCCTCGATATCATGACCATCACCATTGCCGCGATCGTGGTTGGTATGGGTGTCGATAACTGCATCCACTATATCCACAGATTCCGCAAGGAATTTGCAGTCGATAAAAATTACCGCGAGGCCATGTATCGAAGCCACGGAAGCATTGGACGGGCCATGTACTACACAACGCTGACCGTCGTTGTTGGCTTTTCGATGCTGACCTTATCCAATTTCACACCAAGTATTTATTTTGGCGTACTGACCGTAATGGCAATGCTCGCAGCAGTCATGGGTGCCTTACTGCTACTCCCCAAGTTAATGCTTACGTTTAAACCGCTTGGACCCGAGGCTGCCTAATGGAATGTCGAGCTGGGTGCGGTGCCTGCTGCATCGTGCCTGCGATACACACGCCCTTTCATGGCATGCCCAATGGGAAGGGGCAAGGGGAGCGATGTGTGCATCTTGATGACAACTGGCTCTGTGGATTGTTCGGTGACTCGCGACGCCCAGCCTGCTGCAGCCAATTTCAGGCAGAAGTCGCCTTTTGCGGTAGCTCGAGAGAAGAAGCGCTACAGTTGTTGACTGAACTCGAAGTATTGAGCGATCCAAAAGGAGCCTGAATTGACCGATATCCCTTTGTTTCCTCTTGGAACTGTGCTTTTCCCCTCGGGTCGCTTACCACTGCAGATCTTTGAGCGGCGTTACGTGGATATGATTTCCAAGTGCATGCGTGAGGGATCCGGCTTTGGTGTTGTATGGATCAGGCGCGGCTCGGAGGTTGCCGAGGCGTCGGTAACAAACCTTGACCTCGGTGACTACGGGACGATGGCGACTATTGTTGATTGGGACCAGCTTCCCAATGGTTTGCTCGGGATTACGATTGAGGGCACCCAGCGTTTCCATATCGAAGAGGTCTGGCGGGAAGATACAGGCCTCAACATGGCGCGGGTTGATATAGAGCCCTCTCTTGACGCAGTTGAGATTCCCGAAGAAGGCCGTTCCATGATAGGCGTCCTAGCTGGATTGCAGCGTCACCCAGAAGTGCGACGACTCGGTCTTACGGTTGATACGGGTAACGCATGGAACATCTGCCACGTACTGACGCAGCTTCTGCCTATTGATAACTCAGTTAAATATGAACTGCTGGGTATTACTGACATCAACGTTTATGTCGATGAATTGGATGAACTGTTAAGCGAACTCTCGGGCTAGCTTATTCCTCGTCAATACTATCGGCCTGGGGCCACGACCACCCGCCCAGAGCTTGCCAGCGATTAACGATCCCGGCGAATAATTCTGCGGTCTTTTGTGCATCGTAGTCGGCGGAGTGTGCTTCACTGTTACTAAACTCTATGCCAGCTCTTTTACAGGCCTGCGCAAGCACCGTGTGTCCGTAGGCAAGACCCGCCAGTGTTGATGTATCGAAGTAAGAAAAGGGGTGAAACGGATTTCGCTTGATTTGGCACCGTTCAGTCGCTGCGTTCAAGAAGCCTGCATCAAAATGCGCATTGTGTCCGACTAGGATCGCTCGGTTACAGCCTTTGTCTTTTACCTCGCGTCTAACCTCACCAAAGATATCGCCTAGCGCGATTTCCTCAGGCACTGCTTCGCGAAGCGGGTTTTCTGGATCTATCCCTGTGAACTCAAGCGCTGATGGCTCAAGATTGGCACCTTCGAAGGGATCAACGTTTCTCGCGACGGTGTGACTGACGGACAGTTGTCCTGTGTCATCCAGCTCGAAAAAGGTCGCGGCTATCTCAAGGATGCCATCGGTGCTTGCGTTGAATCCACCTGTTTCAAGATCCACGACAACCGGGAGGAAACCACGGAATCGGTGCTTGAGGAGAACGGAAGAGGCGTCGCTCATTGAGTCTTTTCCAGTCGCCATTTGAGGAGTTCACCGGCCCGCAGCGGCACCACGGTGCTGGTCCCAAACCGGAGACTCTCAGGACTCAGATGATCGACTTTGACGAGATCGATGGTCTCTTTATTTCGCGCTCTACCGTAGAAGTCGGCGCCAAAGTGACTGGTAAAGGCCTCCAATTTATCGAGACTGTTCTCCTCCTCGAAGACTTCGGCATACAGCGGAATCGCCGCGTGTGCGCTGTAGCAACCGGCACATCCGCAAGAAGATTCCTTTGTTTCGATGGTGTGTGGCGCTGAGTCTGTGCCAATGAAGAATTTTGGATTACCTGAGATTGCCGCTCGTCTTAGCGCTTCTTTGTGCTGACGACGTTTGAGGATGGGGAGGCAAAAAAGATGCGGTCTAATACCGCCCACAAGCATGTCGTTTCGATCAAAGAGTAAGTGTTGCGGTGTGATCGTTGCCGCCACTCCCGGTCTTGACTCCGTGACAAAATTCACCGAGTCCTCTGTGGTGATGTGCTCGAGGATGATGCGTAATTCCGGGAACTCCTCAGTTAGAGGCGCTAGGGTCCGCTCGATAAATTTTGCCTCTCGATCGAAGATATCCACGTCCGGGTCAGTGACCTCCCCGTGAATGAGCAGGGGTAAATTATGGTACTGCATGGCTTCGAGCGTGGGTTTCAGTGTCTCTAAACCTGTAACACCTGCGGCTGAATTTGTTGTCGCACCGGCCGGGTAGAGTTTTACACCGCATACGAGATTAGACTGCGCAGCCGCTGCAATATCGTCGGGGGTGGTGCTGTCAGTCAGATACAAGGTCATAAGGGGTTCAAACTGCGGGAAACCTGCTAACGCAGACATGATTCTGCTGTGGTATGCCGTTGCGTCAGACACATTTTTGACCGGCGGCGTCAGGTTCGGCATCACGACTGCACGATTTGCCCAGGCTGCAACGTCGTTAACTGTGCGCTCTAGCATGTCGCCATCGCGCAAATGGATATGCCAGTCATCGGGCTTCGTAATCGTAATGCGGGACATTTTTCGACCTTTGGTGACGCGTGGGCGTTAGTTTAGCAGTGATCGACTGTCCATCGGGCGTTGCGCCGCGTAAACTTCACGCCGAATTTACAGGAGTCGTCAATGAGTAGCGTTAATAAAGTCGTTCTGGCCTATTCAGGAGGCCTAGATACCTCGGTGATCGTTCGATGGTTGCAAGATACCTATGATTGCGAGGTTGTGACGTTTACAGCGGACATCGGTCAAGGTGAGGAGGTCGAGCCGGCGCGCGCCAAAGCTGAAGCCTTGGGTGTCGAAGAGATTTACATTGACGACTTGCGGGAAGAATTTGTCCGCGATTTTGTTTTCCCCATGTTTCGAGCGAATACGATTTACGAGGGTGAGTATCTACTAGGTACGTCGATTGCTCGACCGCTGATAGCAAAGCGACTCGTTGAAATTGCGAATGAAACGGGCGCGGATGCGATATCGCATGGCGCTACGGGAAAGGGTAATGATCAAATCCGATTTGAATTGGGCGCCTATGCACTAAAGCCTGGCATTCAAGTAATTGCCCCTTGGCGGGAGTGGGATTTGAACTCTCGTGAGTCTCTCATGGCTTACTGTGCCGAACGCTCGATTCCCGTTGATTTCTCTTCTGCTTCGAAGAAATCTCCATACTCCATGGATGCGAACCTGCTACATATTTCCTATGAGGGCGGCGTGCTCGAGGATCCTTGGTGTCCACCAGAGGAGTCCATGTGGCGTTGGTCGGTGTCTCCCGAAGCTGCGCCTGACTCGGGCGTCGAACTGACGCTCACGTTTGAGGCGGGAGATGTTGTTGCGATTGATGGTGAGCCGATGTCCCCTGCTACGGTACTTGCGCACTTAAATAAGGTGGGTGGCGCGCATGGTGTGGGTCGCTTGGATATTGTTGAAAACCGTTACGTAGGGATGAAGTCTCGCGGTTGTTATGAAACCCCTGGAGGTACCATTTTGTTGCGTGCGCACCGCGCTATCGAGTCTCTAACGCTCGATCGCGAGGTAGCTCATTTAAAGGATGAGTTGATGCCACGTTACGCAAAATTGATCTATAACGGGTATTGGTGGGCGCCGGAGCGCCTAATGCTGCAGGCGGCCATCGATGACTCGCAGCAGGTAGTCAATGGTGATGTTCGCGTCTTATTGTATAAAGGAAACGTTATAGTGACCGGGCGCCGATCAGAGGATTCGTTGTTTGATGATGCCATCGCAACGTTTGAGGATGACGCAGGTAAATACGATCAGGCAGATGCCGAAGGCTTCATTAAACTAAACGCATTGCGTCTGCGAATTGCTGCTGAGAAAGGGCGATCTGTACTAGGGGGCGAGTAGCGAGAGCGCTCAGCCCATAGCTTGCAAAGAATAAAAAGGCATACGGTATGAACAACACGCCAGAAACAGCGATCCATACGGACGTGATGATAGTGGGAGCTGGGCTCTCGGGCATCGGTTCTGCAGTTCATTTGCAAAAGAACTGCCCGAACCGTGACTACATGATCATTGAGCGGCGCGATGCCATCGGTGGTACCTGGGATCTATTCAAATACCCAGGGATTCGCTCCGATTCGGACATGCACACGCTGGGCTACAACTTCAAACCGTGGCGTGCTGAAAAAGCGATTGCTGATGGACCTGCTATTTGGACCTACGTGAATGAGACCGCAGACGAATACGGTATCAGGGACCAGATTCGTTTTGGTCATAAACTGATTGCCTCCTCCTGGTCGACAGAATCGGCCTCGTGGCTACTGACGGTTGAGACTGGCAAGGGAGAAACTCAGTACTTCAGTTGCAATTTCCTCTTGATGTGTGCCGGCTATTACAACTACGACGCAGGCCATCAACCCGAATTTCAAGGTCGTGATGACTTCCAAGGTACCTGGGTCCACCCTCAATTCTGGCCCGAAGATCTCGACTACACAGGTAAGAAGGTGGTCGTCATAGGAAGTGGTGCGACTGCAATGACCTTGGTTCCAAATATGTCGCAGCGTGCTGAAAAGGTCACCATGGTGCAGCGCTCTCCGACCTATGTTGTGTCGAGGCCGTCGGTGGACCGAGTTGCTAATTTTTTACGCGCGATCATGCCGTCGAGTTGGGCTTACGGCCTGGTTCGTCTGCGCAACACACTGTGGCAGCAGATCGTTTACAACCAGACGCGAACCAATCCGGATCGCGTGGCGCAAACCTTACTCGAAGACGTTGAAAAGGCGGTAGGTGACATCGTAGACGTCAAGAAGCACTTCACGCCGACCTACAACCCATGGGATCAGCGTCTGTGCTTAGTGCCTGATGATGATTTGTTTACCGCGCTGCGCACGGGTAAAGCCGAAGTAGTGACCGACACTATTTCGCACATTGATGCGACAGGACTGGTTACCGGCTCGGGCGAACATGTTGACGCCGACATTATTGTTTCCGCAACGGGTATCGAGCTTCTGAACTTGGGTGGCGCTGATTTCACGGTCGATGGTCAGCCCGTGAATTTCGCGGATGAATGGACTTACAAAGGGGTTATGTGTTCCAACATCCCTAACATGGTTCAAACCTTCGGTTACATCAACGCATCCTGGACTTTACGAGCAGACCTCACTGCAGAGTGGGTTTGTCGGGTGCTTAACCACATGGAAGAGTTTGGGTTTGAGCAGGCAACTCCCCGTATCCCTGAGTTGCTGGCGAAGACCATGGAGAAGCGTTATTGGATACATGATTTCTCCGCCGGTTACATGCAGCGCATGATGCCCAAGCTGCCTCGGCAGGGAACTCAGATGCCGTGGGTTAATCCGCAAAACTATCGTAAAGACAAGAAGATGTTTCGCGGCAGTGCCATCTCTGACGGCGCGTTGATTTTCACATCGCGTCACGCTGAAGCAGAGCCGTTGAAGCAAGCGAGCTAAGCGTCATGGATAGGGCACTTCAGGAGTCATACATTGACTGTCCTTACTGCTGGGAGTCTATCTCTGTTTTGCTTAACCCAGAGGACTTGGGTGAGCAGTACATTGAAGATTGTCAGGTCTGTTGTCGGCCCATCGAGTTCTTGATCACGCAAGGTGGCATGGGTGAGCTCATGGCCGTGGTATCGGCCGACTCGGAATAATACGGCTACCTGTTGCTTCGTACGTAACTGGCTTATTCTCACGGCTAGGTTGAACAGGCGGCCCTTTATGATGATGCGAAAGACTCTGGTGACTTTTTCAAAAATGTCCGGCCTTAGCGCCCTGATGCTGACGTTATTGCTTCCCAGTAGCTCCTTTGCCGCTGAGCGGAAAATTGAAACCACCGTCTTAGCGAAGTCGACGCAAGACTGGGGTGGCTCGGTACTAGAGCACTACGCTGAAGGTCAACCCGAAGTCACCGTAGCGCGAGTGACAATTCCTGCCGGCATGGCATTGCCACTCCACGAGCATCCGTTTATGACTGCTGGTGTCGTTCTACAAGGGATTATTGAAGTGAGAACCGACAGCGGGAAAACACATATCGCGCGAGCGGGCGATGCTGTTGTTGAATTGGTGAATCAGCCGCATGGTGGCGCCAATATTGGCGATGAAGATGCGGTGATTTTGGTGGTCTATGCGGGGATTGAAGGCCAGCCAGTAACGGTACCGATTACCCCTGTAACGCCTTAAAAGACGTTGAGGCTTCAGTCGAAGCTCGCGTCGAGAGCTCTGCGTTTGATACGGGTGTCATCCGACGGTTAATTCGGCTGCCCGTACAGCTTTTATGCAGCTCTCAATGAAAGCTCTTCAATGAAAGCTCTTCAATGAAAGCTCTTCAATGAAAGTCCCTCGACTTAACTGCCAGACGACTTAGTGCATG
>CAJWQE010000071.1 GCA_913045375.1 uncultured Halieaceae bacterium
GATGGTTGCTCCCTAACGGGATCGATGAGCTTTTGCCTGAGCAGGCAGGTCGCGTGGAAGACTGCCGACGGCTGTTACTCAATACCTGTTCCAGTTGGGGTTATGAGTATGTCGTGCCCCCGCTCGTTGAGTTTACGGACTCCCTGCATGTTGGCTTAGGTGCTGACCTCGAATTGCTCAGTTGCAAATTTACTGATCACGAGACCGGCAAAACCCTTGCTGTCAGGGCTGACATCACCCCTCAGGTTGCACGAATTGATGCTCACAGTATGGGGCTGCAAGGAGTGAACCGACTCTGCTACGCGGGGTCGACCCTTAAGAGCGTCGCCAATTCCATTCCCGCGGACAGGAGCCCCGTGCAGCTTGGCGCTGAAATCTTTGGCTGCGGAGGTATTGAAGCCGACATCGAAGTTGTCGATTTGCTGCTCTCTCTCGTCGAGCGAAGCGGGTTGTCGGACATTACGTTTGATGTTGGGCACGTCGCATTTTGCGAGCTGGTGATGTCCCATGTCGGTCTCTCAAGCGAACAGCAGAACACGGTGCTCGAGCTACTGGCGCGAAAGGCTAACTCCGATCTCGATCGTCTCCTCACCACACTGTCTCGCGAGCAGGCCGAGAAAATATCAGTTCTAGCCACAATGCATGGCGGAATCGAGGTGTTGGAACGTGCGCGAGCAGCATTTGTTGATATCGAAGGACTCGAAAAGGTCATTGGCGAAGTGGAGGCTGTTCTTGCCTGCTGTCAGCGTCTTCAGGGTCGAGTGAATCTCTATGTCGATATGACCGAGGCACACGGGTACCGCTATCACTCGGGTGTTGTGTTTGCCTTGTATGCAAAGGAACTCGGTGCGGCGGTGGCTAAAGGCGGCCGATACGATGGCGTCGGTGAGGTGTTTGGCCGGAGACGTCCAGCTACGGGCTTCGCCATCGATTTAAAGGCGTGGTCCGCGCTAGCGGTACTAGAGGTCGCAGACAAGGTCTTTGTTGCCTCACCTGTCGACGAGTCCGCTCAGCTGGCCGCAAAAGAGTCTGAACTTCGCGCCTCTGGTGTCATAGTAATCAAGGCTATCGGTGGTGAGGTGGATGACCGATGTACCGGGCAACTCGTAAACCGAAATAACGAATGGCTAGTCGAGCCACTGGAGAAGCAATAATGGGTCGTAACGTCGTCGTACTCGGCACACAATGGGGCGATGAGGGCAAGGGTAAGATCGTCGACTTGCTAACTGAGCAAGCGGAAGCGGTTGTCCGATTTCAGGGTGGCCACAATGCGGGACACACGCTTGTCATAGAGGGCGAGAAGACTGTTCTTCATGTTATTCCCTCGGGTATTTTGCGTTCGGATGTAGAGTGTCTGATTGGTAATGGTGTTGTGCTCTCGGCCGCGGCCCTGCTCAAAGAAATCAAAGCGCTGGAAGCTCGCGGTGTGCCCGTTCGTGATCGTCTCAAGATATCGTCTGCCTGCCCCTTAATTTTGCCCTACCACGTCGCGCTTGATCAGGCCCGTGAAGCGCGTCGGGGCGAAAAGAAAATCGGAACAACAGGTCGTGGTATTGGCCCAGCTTATGAAGACAAGGTGGCACGGCGAGGCTTGCGCCTTGGCGATCTCAGAGACCGGCAAAAGTTTGCTGATTCATTGCGCGAAGTCTTGGAATATCACAACCATGCATTGGTTCATTATTACGGTGCTGAGGCACTCGACTTCGACGATGTCCTCGCAACTGCCTATGAAGAGGGTGAGCAGTTGTTACCCATGATGGCCGACGTGACGTCGCGCCTTCACGAATATCGTGAGGATGGTGCCAACATCATGTTCGAGGGTGCTCAGGGTTCGTTGCTCGATATTGATCATGGCACTTACCCATTTGTAACCAGCTCCAACACCACTGCTGGTGGTACTGCCACCGGCTCTGGTTTTGGCCCACTTTACCTGGACTACGTCTTAGGGATTACCAAGGCCTATACAACCCGTGTCGGCTCCGGCCCTTTTCCTACGGAACTCTTCGATGCGATTGGGCAACGGTTAGCAGAACGCGGACATGAATTTGGCGCGACAACCGGCCGCCCACGGCGCTGTGGTTGGTTTGATGCAGTCGCACTGAAAGCTGCAGTTCAAATCAACTCTATTTCCGGCCTATGCCTCACTAAGCTTGATGTACTCGATGGACTCGAGGAAATCTCCATCTGTGTGGGTTATACCGACGCTGATGGAAATCCCATGATGGGTGGTGCGGAGAACTACGATGATTTGCACCCCGTTTACGAGACTGTCCCCGGTTGGACTGAGTCGACGGTTGGCGCCCAGCGCGTTGATGATCTGCCAACCGCCGCTCGAAACTATATTACAAAGCTCGAGCAATTGGTGGGTGCGCCCATTGACATTATCTCGACCGGGCCTGATCGTGCAGAAACGATCGTATTGAGGAACCCCTACGCCTGATGTTCACGTTGACGAAAATACTTTCGCTTTTCGTCTACCCACTCTCTCTCGGGTTGTTCTTTGTTGGCTTATCGCTGTGGGGTCAGTTGCGCGGAAATCGAGCCGCTGCCGGCCTCTACACCTTTCTGGCGTTAGGCGTCATCTATGTCCCATCGACTCAGTTTGGCGTCGACACGTTTGCAACACCACTTGAAGCACGCTACCCCGCCTTTGCGCCCGAAGAGCTCCCTAATGGTGACGTCATTGTTGTATTGGGTGGTGGTGTGGAGTCCGAGGGGAAGTTTGGGCGCTGGGGCGATCTTAACGAGGCTGGTGACCGGGTTCTGATGGGCGCGGAGCTATGGCAGGCAAAAAAAGCACCACGTTTGATTGTTAGCGGTGGCAGTACACAAGGCCCCATTTCGGAAGCATCTCGGATGCGTGATCTGCTGGTCCGGCTTGGCGTCTCGCCATCAGTGATCGCACTCGAGGAAGACAGCCTGACTACCCAAGGTAATGCCGAGCAGGTAGCCAAACTGGAAGGGGGTCGTAACCAGCATGTGTTGCTGGTCACATCCTCGTTGCACATGCGGCGTGCAGTTGCCTTGTTCAGTGCGCAGGGGTTTAAAGTCACTGCAGCGCCCACTGACCATCGAGTTCATCGATACCCTCATGCTATCCCCGGTTGGATGCCCACCATTGAGCACCTTTCGACCAGCACAGCGGCCATCCATGAGTGGGTCGGTTATTGGGTCTACGACCGATTGGGGCGTTTTGACCCCGTTGGCGCCGACGAACCTTCCTCAGATCAGCAATAACTTTACGTCGCTGTAGTTCCTCCCGGTCCATCGGCGGAATGCGCGATAAAAGCTGTTGACCTCTGCATAGCCGAGATCCCAGGCGAGGCATTTACCAGGTACCCAATCGTCAGCCAAGCTCTCCTCACATCGGTATCGTCGAACCGCATCCAAAATGGTTTGATAGCTCATGCTGTCTCTGCTCAGCCGACGTCGGAGCGTTGTGGGGCTGATCCGCAAGCTGTCGGCCACTGTCTCTGAGCGAATTCGACTCAGATCGCCCGTCAGCAAGACATCGATGACTTTGAGTGTCGTGTGGGATAGCGGTCTTTGTGGACTGGGGTCAAAGAATTCGAGGAGTCGCTCGGGTGGCTCGGGGGGACGCTCCCGCAGCCGAAGCGCAAAAATATCGCAGTCGCGGCCTCTAGCTAGTGGGCGCGGTGCGTTGGTAACAGAAGAGTTATTCTCATCGAAGCCGAGATTTTGATTCGTCAGTTGTAATGTCATTGTCACTTCCTTGTGAAGATTAACGCCCATCCATGGGCTCTCCTAACCATAGCCCAGGTTACATGGAATGCCAGCGAATGACGGTATTTGATGATTTTTGACCGCCACCTTGAACTTAATCTCAAGGCTATCCATCATGCGAGCCGGGGTTGCTTTAGTAGGAAAGATAGGTGCCTGAGACATCGCCGCTTCGCATTGTTGTGCATATCGGATTGCATAAAACAGCAACGCGTTTCTTTCAGAACTTTGTGTTTTCTCAACTGACAAGCGTTGGTGTGCTTTTCAATCCGCCGGCGCTGATGGCACCACTGCATGCGCTCTATCGGGATCCCTCAGCCGAGGAGGCTAAAGCGAGAGTCATGACTGCCCTGGCGACGTTGCGAGCGGAAGGGCAGGGAAAGTGCCTGTTGATCTCGAAGCCCGATATCCCAGGAGAAATGTACGATGGCTACCCCGAGCATCCAGAGTATCTCGCGATGTTAAGAGAGTTGGTGCCAGAGGCTCGCATCCTCTACGTCGCGCGGCACCCGGCGGACTGGCTTCACTCAGCTTATCGCCAATCGCTGGTCAAGGGTCGGGGCGGCCCTATCGAGACATTCCTCAACTACAGGGATGGAACGTTTAATGAGAAACGCGCCGTCTTTGCTGATGGCATGCGAAACATGGACGCTCGAGGATTTCCGGTCCGCTCAATTTACGATCACTGCGTTGAATTATTTGGCCGTGATCGAGTGGCGCTTATCTGCTTTGAACATGTTCGCAGTCACAAAGACGATGTGCTGGAGTGCTTGCGTAAACTGATAGGGCTCCCGCGCTTGCCGCACCTCGAGCCAGATCGGGTGAAAAATCGAAGTTACTCAGCACAGGCCATCGAGCGATTTTGCTCGGGCGGGCCGGCATCACATAAGCCGGTATCCTTCTCCGACCATGGCCCAAGCGACTTATATTGGATCCTCTGGCTGAAGCCTCTTAGAAAGCTACGCGCTAATTTTATTAAGCACGGGTTCGACCGAGTGATCTACCGCGACTGGGATATGATGAGTAGAGGCGGAATGCGAGAGCAGTTGGACGAGCTGTACCAGTCTGACTATGAACAATTGCTCGCCATTTCTCGGGCCCTGCTGGCGGACAAACGCGCCTAACAGATACCCCAGTTCCCAGATCTATTACCACCGTACATTTTTTACCGGCATTTCCTATGACTGAATCCTCTGCGCCTAGAGCGCCAACATCAGCCCATTACGCACCGGCTCTGGAAAACATCACTCTCGTCATCACCGTGGTCTCGGGTGTAGGTATGACTACCAAATGGCTAGATCCGGTTGTGTCGTTCGCTTTGTGGTGTCTGGGTTATTCCATCGCCGTGGTGGGCGCACACTTTCGGCAGAATCGACGAAATGTAATGCTCTTCACCTTCCTCGCATTGAACACGGGTTATGGGGCTATCAACTGGATGTGATTCTTGCGTCATCACTTGATTGTCGGTCGGTCTGCCACTAGCGTGTCATAAGGCACACGAATAAGAAGCGACGGAGTCGATATGAAGCCACTTGAGTCAATTACGATTCTCGAATTTTCCACGATGATCACAGCGTCACTCGCCTCAATGATGATGGCTGAGCAGGGTGCTCGGGTTATCAAAGTCGAGCCCATGGCGATGGGGGATCCGATGCGTTACATCGGTGCGCGAAAAGCCGATATATCGGCCCTGTTTGCTAACTGTAATCGCGGCAAGGAATCACTCCGGATTGACCTAAAGTCAGAAGAGGGCGTGCGCGTTATTAAAGAAATGATTCCGTCGGTCGACGTCGTTATTCATAACTTCCGACCCGGTGTCATGGATAAGTTGGGTTTAGGTTCTGAGACACTCCGCGGTATCAATTCCAAGCTCATCTATACCGCGATCTCGGGGTTCGGTACTGAAGGCCCTATGAGTAGCGCACCTGCCTACGATCCCATTATCCAAGCACACGCTGGCGTCGCTGCTACTCAAGGTAGGGGTGAAGAACCCGCATTCATGCGCACGCTCTTGTGCGACAAGATTACGGGCTACACAGCCTGCCAAGCGGTCACGAGTGCGCTCTTCTTAAGGGAACGAACTGGGGAAGGTCAGCACATAGATCTCTCAATGATTGATTCTGGCTTGTTCTTTATTTTCCTTGACGGCTTTCAAAATCACACGCTGCTCAGTGACGATCATGAACGGGGAGGCATGCTCATCGATATCCTCTACGATCCGTGGGTGTGTAGTGATGGCGGTGTCATCATCTCAGCAGGTAGTTACGAGATGCAGAAACGCTTCTTGACATCGATTGATATGCAGCATCTCTTGGATGACGAGCGATTCGCGACGTTTGAGAACCAGATGCGCAATATCCACGTTCTCAAAGGTCTTGTTTCCGAGCGATGTGCCGAGCTGAGTTGCGACGAAATGGTGGGGCGGCTACGCGAAGTCGATGTGCCCTGTGCCAAGGTCATGACGCGAGACGAGGTACTCGCACAAGAGCAGTTATCGGCGAATGGCACGGTGGACATTTATGACCATCCAATTGCGGGCTCGTCTCGGCGCATTCTTGCGCCTCCGCTATTTGGCGGAGAGCGACTAGCGCCGGGGAGCGGTGCGCCTACACACGGGCAGCACACTCGGGAGGTGTTGGAGAGTTTTGGCATGAGCGACCGTGACATACAAAAGCTCAGTTCCGAGGGTGTTGTTGCCTAGTTAGCAGTCAGCCATCAAGTTTTGGATAAAAGCGGTTCAAGAAGAGGAATAGCAGTCGATGAAGGTTGATGGATGCCGAGTCGTTATCACGGGTGGTGCAAGTGGCATTGGCCTCGCCATAGCTAGGCAGCTGGCTGATCGTGGTTGTCAGGTCGTACTTGCCGATATTGATGCGGCAGCACTGACCATCTGCGCTGATGAGCGTGACACGTTTCATACGTTTGCCTGCGACGTGACCCAACAGGATGCGCTGGAGGCACTGGCTGATTTTAGCTGGGCAACCCTAGGTGGCGTCGATTTAGTCTTTGCTAATGCGGGCGTTGGACTGCCTCTGCGCCCACTGTTGGATCACACCGAGGCACATGCTCGATGGGTGATGGAGGTAAATTACTTCGGGGTATGGCATACCTTACAAACGTTTGGGCCTCGCCTTATTGAGCAAGGATCTCAGTGCCATGTTGTTGTCACGGGTTCTGAAAATAGTATTGCAGTCCCTGCGCCGCTACTGGGTGCCTACAACGCTAGTAAGCACGCTGTCTTGGGGCTCACAGAAACCTTTGACCGAGAGACGCCTGATTTCCTCGGTGTGAGCTTACTGTGTCCTGCTCTGGTAGCGACTAATATCGCAGCGTCGGTCGCGCGAATCCCTGATGAATTCGGTGGTCCCGAGACTTTCTCAGGCGGTGGCCCTGCTCTGGGCTTTTCGCCGGAACAGATTAGTGAGCATGCTGTAGCAGGTGTGGAGGCAGGTGACTTCTACATTTTCACCCATCACTGTAATCGAAATATGATTTCGGAGCGGCTCTCTGCTCAGCTCGATGCAATCGACCGCCAGACTCAGCCCGATGACGGTAGCGATGTCTGCAATACACGATCGCTGCTCGGAAGGCTTTTTGACCAAATTGTCGCTTAGCCAGTCGAAAAACTCGTTTTAGCGATGGTATTGCACTAATACTTAAGGGTTTATACGCGATAACTTTCCGGGGAACGCCCTTTTGAAGCCTTTAACAGCGATTAGACATGCTGTTCTGATGACAGTGTTGTCTGTGACAGCACCTCCGTTGTTGTGGGCATCTGATTCGACTGATTTTGAGCGCGGTCCCGTACTGCAGGTCGAGATGAAGGGCTCAAGATTAAATGTTTACGGTGAGCAACTGCTCAGCACTCCGGATGATCGAGTCTTTTTCGGAGCTGAGGATGCCGACTACCTTTTTCAGCCCCGGTTACTCGATGCTAACGATTCTCGCATTCAACTGATGCTGCCCTTTCAGCCTATTTCGGGGCGCTACAAATTGAAAATTGGGAAGACAGAGAGCGAGCCTGCTGTTGATTTGGTGTTGGTGGTCGATGATTCCCGAATTGACATTGACGATCAAACGAAAGGGACTGCGGACGCGATACTGACCGTGAGAGACTGTGAGGAAGATGAGGTCGGCTGCGTGTCTGAGGTTGACGCCGACACTAGTGCCTTTTGTGGAATGTCGGCAGACTTTGACCCTTATCAGGGCTCCCAGGCAATTACGGTGAGCAATACCCAAGAACTCCACCTCGACGACTATTACACCATCGAGGCACGGGTCTTTTTGCGCGATTATGTCCGAGGGGGGATCATTGTCGACAAGTATTCTGGCTCCGGTCGAGGACGGGAATACCGACTCTCAGTGGGCAAAGACGGTCTGCTACGAGGTTGGTTTTCTATCGATGGAACACTGGCGAACTCGAGGCGCCTGTATTCCGATTACCCAGTGCCGAAAAATCGATGGGTACATGTCGCCTCAACCAACGAAGAAGGCCTCATGCGTTTGTTTATCGACGGCCAGCTAGTGGCAGAAAAAGAATACAGCGCTCGCCCTGCCCAGTTGGGATACCAGAATATTGCAATTGGCGGTAACAACTGCTGCCGTGGTTATTACGAGGTGCTCAATGGCTTGGTGGATGAGGTTCGTATCAGCAACGAGACTCGCTATCGCGCCTCGTTCCAGCCACCGACCCAAGAGTTCGAGCCTGACACGCGAACACTGCTATTGATGCACTTCAGCGAGGCCGGTAAGAACGAGGGCTTGGTCGGCGGTGACGCTCAGCTATCAAGCTTCAATAAGATTCGGTCTTGCGCAGCTTCCTGACGCGCCCCAGAACTGAGCTTCTCTCGGGACAATCACGTCCCTTGCCATCACCCCCTTGCCATCGCCCCCTTGCCATAGTCGCGCAGTCTGGCATGCTCAGAGTGGATGGCAGGGCGACGACCTGAGCGCCAAAAAAATAAAAAAGGTTTCACAGAGGCGATTTCATGGAACACGATACTTTGTTGGCTTACCTCGACCAGTGGGCAGAAGAGAAATCTGATGAGATCTGGCTGCGTGACTTTAAAGGCGAGGGAAGTGACGATTATTCCTGGAGAGAGAGTCGGCGCCAGATTCACGCGGTCGCATCAGCGCTAGAGCAGCGGTTCGACAAGGACACCAAAATTCTACTCTTGTCGCGAAACAGAGCCCATTGGTTCTTCGCGGATCTGGCCATCATGGCCGCCGGTAATGTCAGCGTGGGCTTGTTCACTACCTTGAATGCAGATGTTGCGCAGTACATCGCTGAATTTACCGAGTCTAAAGCCATCTTCGTCGGCGAGGCGGAAAACTGGGATCGCGTCAAAGAGGTGCTTGCTGATGATGTCACTGTCATTAGCCTACCCGGTGTCGATATACCTGAGGCATCGCTGACATGGGATCAGTTGCTTAGCGAAGGAGAGGGTAAGAGTCCGAGTCACGTACCCAAGCACGATGACATGATCGCGCTTATTTTTACCTCCGGGACTACAGGCCGACCCAAAGGCGTGATTCAGACCAACGATAGCAACGTTATCCCTATTCGACGCGGCAGTGAGTTCCTCGCCATTGAGGCGGACCCCATTTACTTCTCCTATCTACCTCTCTCGCACCTCGCTGAGCGGCAGGTCATTGAATTTACCTCGCTATGTCACGGTGCGCCGGTCAGCTTCAATGAAGGATTGGAATTTCTAGGCCGCGACATGCAGCGGACCCGCCCAACGTTCTTCTTCGGAGCACCCAGGGTCTGGGAGCAATTGCAGCAGGCAATTCTCGCTAAATTTGGCGGTCGTGAGGCGTTCGATGCCGCGTTGGCCGCTAACCCGGACGGGATTGCCCATACGGTTCAAACGGCACTGGGTCTTGATCGCTGCGAATTTCATCTCACGGGATCTGCCCCTCTGCCCGCGCCGCTGATGGAGTGGTGGGATAGCGTCGGTATCTCGTTGATGGAGGGGTTCGGCCAGACGGAGGCGATGAGTCTAATCATCAGTCGAGAAGGTGCGCGACGTCTTGGCTCATTGGGTAAAGCCGCCCCGGGTGTTGATATTAAGATCACCGAGGAGGGCGAGTTAGCGATCAGGGCGGACGGATGTACACCCGGCTACTATAAGCAACCGGACAAAACGGCCGAGTTAATCCAAGACGGCTGGCTACACACCGGCGATCGCTTTCGCCAGGACGAAGACGGATTCCTGTATATTACGGGCCGGATCAAAGATTACTTCAAAACGATTCAGGGAAAATTCGTTGCACCCACCCCTATTGAGGCGCAGTTTGCCGACAACCCCTACGTGGAACAGCAGTGTTTGGTTGGCTTGGGGATGAATAAAACCATCATGGTGGCCGTCGTATCGGAGACCATGCGCGACGCCCCCCGTGATGTCATTGAGGCATCGGTGCTCGACACCGTGGAGCAGTTGAACGGAGTAGTTGAAAAGCATGCGCGGATGGGCGGAGTGATTCTTACCTATGAACCTTGGAGTATTGAAAATGGGGTGCTCACGCCGACACTGAAGATAAAGCGAGACCAAATTTCAGATCGGTTTGGTGAAGAGGCTTCTGCGATGGCGGTTGAGTCGGCAGAAAGCAAGACCCTGATCATTCGTTGGCGCTAAAACAGCGATTGACCCAGTCACATTGCGCTTAAATGTGACGAATATCCTCCAATCGGCCTAACGTGCAAGGGGTAGTCCTGCCGGCACCATTCGCGGTAGGTGATATCCTCATGCTCTTGTGATCTATGCTTCTTTTAACGGTAAACCCTGTGATCTCTCGCGCTCATCGCTGCTTTATTTTTGTCGTCATCCTCTCCGTTTTATCGTTGCCAACTTTCGCTGAACCGTCCGCTGATGCGGTTAGGTTGTCGGACGCCCCTTTAATCGATGGCGATGTGCTAGGTGATACCGCATGGGGCGAGCGAGCACTGCGTGGCTTCTGGCAACAACGCCCTGTCGAGGGTGCGCCGTCAACACAGCAAACCGATGTCTACATCGGCTACACAGATACCACTTTGTATGTCGGCGTCGTTGCTTATGACGATAATCCTGCGGGCATCATCGTTGCAGATAGTCGGCGCGACGCATCGTTAGATAATGGTGACAGTTTCAGTTTCATCATTGACGCGTTTCGGGACCAGCAAAACGGTTTTGTCTTCGGTACTAACCCAGCCGGTATCGAATACGACGCGCAGGTGAGTAAGGAAGCGAGCGGCGCAATGAGTCGCGGAGCTGGCTTCAATCTGAACTGGGATACTAATTGGCAGGTTGCAACAAAGATCGGTGATTACGGCTGGTCTGCAGAGTTCGAGATACCCTTTAAGTCACTGCGGTTTGGTAATGCGGATGTTCAAAGCTGGGGCTTTAATTTCAAGCGCACCATCCGGCGCAATAACGAAGTCGCCTATTGGGCGCCGATATCTCGACAATACAGCCTTTCACGTTTAGCTGACGCCGGACGCGTGGGAAATATTTCGGCACCGCGACAGCGCAACCTAAAAATAACGCCTTATGGTCTGGCGAAGGAGCGCAACGGCAATCGTATTGAAAGCCTGAGCGAGCAGGAGTTGGGTTTTGATATCAAATACTCTGTCACACCCAGTTTGACCTTGGATATGACCTATAACACCGACTTTGCTCAGGTGGAGGTAGATGAGTTCCAGATTAACCTTGACCGATTCAGTCTATTCCTTCCTGAGCAGCGGCCGTTTTTCCTCGAGAACGCTGGGCAGTTTTCAGTCGGTATCTCGCGGGAGGTAGAGCTTTTTTTCAGTCGGCGGATCGGTATAGCCGGAGACGGTAGCCAGATCCCGATCAAGGCAGGCGCACGCCTATCGGGGAAGATTGGTGAGGCGACCAATTTAGGGTTTCTGCATATGCAGGCGGATGAAGTACCGGGAGTGGTGCCGCAGACAGATTTCAGTGTCGCACGAGTCAGTCAGGAGTTCGACAACCGCTCGAGTCTGGGGTTTCTTCTGGTGAATAAAGAGGAAAATGGATCCCTTGATGGCGAGCCTGATCATTACAACCGTACGTATGCAGTCGATGGCCAGTTAGGCTTGGGTGAAGATGGCTTGTTGTCGGGTTTCTTTGCCAAGACCGAGACGCCCGGACTAAACGGGGACGACACCGCGTTGCACCTTTCGGCGGCAGCGGATACACAGGAGTGGTCCTACTCGGCAAGTTTTACTGAGGTAGGTAAAAACTTTAATCCCGAAGTGGGCTTTCTGCAGCGAACAGACTTTCAGCGTGGTTGGCTGTTCGCCCTGAAACGATGGCGCGATCCTTCCTGGCAACATCTACTTGAGCTCCGACCTCATATTGCCTATCGCGGTTACTGGGGTGGCGATGGTTTACATGAGACTGGGTTTTTGCATGTTGATAACCACTGGGAGTGGAAATCAGGCTTTGAGATTCACACGGGTGTGAACTTCTTGCATGAAGGCGTGCGAGAGGACTTTGAGCTTGCGCCCGGACAAGTGGTCGAGGCCGGGGATTACGACGACGAAGAACTTCAGTTGGTGCTGATGACTGATGATAGCCAGCCGCTCTCCTTTAATATGACGGCAAAGATTGGTGGCTTCTTCGGCGGTGATCGTACTCAACTGACCCCGAGTCTCAGATACCGCATTGGCGAGACATTCAATGCGCGATTGGGATGGACGTATAACGAGATTCAGCGTCCCAATAACCCCGAAAAACTTGAGATCAACGTGGGTTCACTTCGGATGACCTACTCATTCAACCCCAAGGTATCGCTTCAGGCTTTGGTGCAGTACAACGACGCGACCGATGTTGTTGCATCGAATATTCGGTTCGCTTGGCTGGCCTCGGCGGACGCAGGGTTC
>CAJWQE010000072.1 GCA_913045375.1 uncultured Halieaceae bacterium
AACAAGACTGTCACCCATGCCAAAGCCGATTTCCAACACTCGTGGGCCCGCCACGTCAAAACTCAAATCCCAATCGAATTGGTTATCAGACAAGGTGAAGCCATGTTTGGGGAATCCAATATCCCATCCAGCCTTTTGGCTGTCGGTCATGCGCCCGGTTCGAATAACAAAGCTTCGAATACGACGGGATAAATCGGAGTCAGTCATGGCCAGGGTCGTCACTGGTAAAAGCGGCTACGCCAGCGCAGAGCCAACCCAGCATAAAGCACAAGCCCCCAAAAGGCGTCACAGCACCTAAGGCAGGAATATCGAGCAAAACCAACGCGTATAAGCTCCCGGA
The DNA here is from genome assembly GCA_913045375.1 of uncultured Halieaceae bacterium. Lineage (GTDB taxonomy): Bacteria > Pseudomonadota > Gammaproteobacteria > Pseudomonadales > Halieaceae > Luminiphilus. The sequence continues at coordinate 341 of CAJWQE010000072.1, forward strand.
AAACAGGACAATGCCCATCACAAAGCTAGTTTGTGCTCTCACTACCCAGGGTGATTGCGCGCCTCGAAAAACTGCCGCAAGCGCTAACATCCCTAGAACATGAAACATGTGATAGTCGACAGCCGTCGCCCAAGTAGCTTGGCGTGATTCAGGGATACTTGAGGAGAGTGCATGGGCACCGAACGCACCTAGTGCGACGGCCATCAAGCCCAAAAGGCAGGCGATAACAATGAAAGACGACCGCATGTTAGGGCTGGGTTAAGCGACCATCCCCGTACGGAGCTTTTTCATCGCATTATTCTCTAGCTGGCGAATTCGCTCAGCAGATACGCCGTACTCCTCAGCGAGCTCGTGAAGTGTTGCCTTCGGCTCAGCAAGCCATCGCCGTGCAACAATATCTCTGCTTCGAGAGTCGAGTGCTGACAATGCTTGCGTCAACTGGCCTTCCTCATGGCTCACATAGTCTGCGGCTTCAACGACCAGTGCTGGATCTTCAGAGTGATCCTCTAGGTAATGCTGAGGCGCCTGCCAAGCAGACTCTTCGTCTGCATCCACAGGAAGATCAAACGCGACATCTCGGCTGGAAAGCCGGCTTTCCATCCGAGTTACCTCGGCAGGATCAACACCCAAGTCCTCCGCGATTGCAAGAGTCTCATCATGAGTTAACCAATGCGCACCAGTCTTCTGGCTTCGCAAATTAAAAAACAGTTTGCGCTGAGCTTTCGTCGTGGCGACCTTAACAATACGCCAGTTCTTAAGAATGTACTCGTGCATCTCAGCTTTGATCCAATGCACAGCAAACGAAACCAGCCGCACGCCTTTGGTCGGATCAAAGCGCTTTACAGCCTTCATAAGGCCGACATTACCCTCTTGGATGAGATCAGCCTCTTGTAAACCGTAGCCCGAGTAACTGCGGGCCACGTGAACTACGAAGCGCAAGTGAGCGAGTACTAACTCACGTGCTGAGTCAACGCAGTTCTCATAAAATAGACGTTCTGCCAATTCGCGCTCACGCTCGGGCGTCAGCACAGAAATCGCGCTGACGGTCTGAACGTATGCTGCTAAATTGGCCCCAGGCGCCATGCTCAAAATGGCGTTTGGTGTCAATGCAACTGAAGTATTTGTCTCGGTCATACCCAAAACTCCTCACTTGAGCCCTAATTTTAGCACTCTTCATCTGAGAGTGCTAATTGGCGGAAAAGTTCCGTAGAGCCTACTTCGGTTGAATTCGAGTGAGATGGAGTTGAGCCGAATACCATGCGCTGATTAAGCCGAGTCCAGCACCCATCAAAATGAGCACAAACAAGTCAGACGGAACAAGCGAAGGTACGGCGGGAACCTGATCATACAGTTCGAAAAGGCGGTTAACAGGTGCATTGAGTGCCATCAGCGCAAGGCCGCTGAGCAAGCTAGCCATCACTCCTCCGAGTGCACCCGTAAACAACCCGGTGTACAAAAAGGGACGTCGGGCAAACGCATTGCCGCCACCGATCAGCTTGATGACTACGATCTCATCTCGCCGCGCTTCAATGCCTAAGCGCAAGGTATTACCCAGGGTTAAAACGACGCCCAGCGCCATGACAAGAAATAAAACAGACGCCGTTGTCCGCAGTAAATCGGTGAACGCGTTCAGCCGCTTAAGCCAACGGCTATCAAGAATGACTTGTGAGACGCCGGTAAGTGCACCCAGATCTATTTGTAGTTGCTCTAAACCCGCTGTCCTCACATTCGCCTTGGGATATACCCACAACGAATGGGGCAATGGGTTACTGCTCAGTCGCTCAACGAGATCCTGCAAACCAGTGGCAGCCGTGAACTCGGCCAACGCGCGATCTCGATCAACCAATTTAACCTCGGCGATACCGGGTTTACGCATTACCTGTTCCCGAATGCGCGCTGCCTCCTCGTAGGTCACAGTGCCATCGAGTAGCAATGACAGTTGGGGTGGCGAATCCAGCTGCTCGATTTGGCCCTGTACAGCTGTCGCAATCGATATCCCCAAGTGTGGCAGGGCTAGTGCGACGCCGATGACTAAAATAGTCAGAAAATTCGATACCGGAGCCTGCAGCAGCTTTTCATAGCTGGCCTGCGCCGCCTGACGATGGTGATGGAACCAGGCGCTAATCGGTGAGCGGGGACCCACGCCAATACCAGCTGCTGACTGTTGATTCGACATCAGTCTCTACCCCGCTGGGAATCGCCAACCGTGATCAAGCTTCCCTTATCCAAAGTCAAAATGCGATGAGACATTCGCGAGATGAGTGCCAAATCGTGGCTGGCAACGATCACCGTGACTCCCACACTGTTAAATGCTGAAAACAAGCCCATGATTTCTGCCGATAATTGAGGATCGAGGTTTCCTGTCGGCTCATCGGCAATCAAAATTTTAGGGCGGGCGACGACGGCGCGCGCAATGCCTACACGCTGCTGCTCACCGCCCGAAAGCGTGTCTGGATTAGCCCGCTCCCTATCCAACAAGCCGACTTTATCGAGAGCCGCGCGAACACGACGGTCAATATCGCGCTGTGTGAAACCAGCAATCTCCAGGGGAAGCGCTACGTTGTGATAGACAGATCGGTCACTCAACAGCTGGTGGTCCTGAAAGACAACACCAAAATCTCGACGGTACTTCGCGATACCTGAGGGTTTTATTTTTGAAAGCGGCCTGCCACCGACGGCGATATCGCCGGATGATGCCCGTTCGAGGAGAAGTAACAATCGCAGTAAGGTGCTTTTTCCCGCGCCCGAATGCCCAGTGAGAAAGGCCATCTCACCGCTTTGTAATTCGAAGCTGAGATCAGCCAGTGCATCCCGCTGACCAAAACGCTTCCCAACGCGGTTAAAAACGACATCCATAAGCGTTACTCGGCCGCTGTAAAGAGGGCGTCGACAAATTCATCGGCATTAAACGGGCGAAGGTCTTCAACGCCCTCACCAATTCCAATGAAGCGAATGGGGCGTTTTATCTGCTCACCAATTGCAAACACCACCCCGCCTTTTGCCGTTCCATCGAGCTTGGTCAGCGCTATCCCCGTAATTCCCACGGCGGCATCGAACTCTCGTGCCTGTGCTACGGCGTTCTGGCCTGTGCCGGCATCGAGAACAAGCAGTGTCTCATGAGGCGCCTTTGCGTCGGCCTTTTTGATGACTCGGACGATTTTCTCTAGCTCCTCCATCAAGTGCGCCTTGTTGTTGAGCCGACCTGCGGTGTCAGCGAGTAAAACATCGACATTACGCGCCCGAGCCGCAGTCAGCGCATCAAACAACACCGATGCGCTGTCGGCACCCGTGTGCTGTGCAATCACCGGGACGTTGTTTCGCTCGCCCCAGGTTTGAAGTTGCTCGACCGCGGCAGCTCTAAATGTATCCCCGGCCGCTAACATGACCGACTTACCCTCTGACAGATAACGATGCGCGAGCTTTCCAATAGTGGTTGTTTTACCTGCCCCGTTTACCCCAACCACCAAAATCACGAGTGGGCCATCTGCCGGCTGCTCCAGCTCAGACTCTGTCTCAACCAAAGTAGCAACAAGAAGCTGCTTCAATGTTGCCATGACTGCCTCGACATTAACCTCCGATTTCCGCGGATGGGCATCGGTCAGTCGATCAATGATGGTTTGCGTGGTGGCAACACCCACATCGGCCATGAGCAACTCGGTCTCTAGTGCCTCGATGACTTCATCATCGATGGTCGGTCTTACACCCAGCGCACCTTCGATACCGGTAACCAGCGCCTTGCTGGTCTTTCCAAGGCCTGAGGTTAACCGCGAAAACCAAGTCGCCTTGTCATCGGCCTCTGCAGGTTGGCTCGATGCTGAAACATCTGCTTCAGCCTGACCTTGATCTTGTTGATCGCCTTTTTGCTTACGTCCGAACCACTTCATTCCAAATTTAACCCTTGTTTCAACAAGCAAAGGCAATGAGCGCTATGCTACGCCAGTCTATCATTAGGTAATGCACTCATGAGCAAAAGTCATCGCGCTAAGCCCAGCAATCAGGTCAGAATTATCGGCGGTGATTGGCGAGGACGAAAACTCCAGTTTCCCTCGATCGAAGGATTGCGGCCTACGCCAGATCGCATTCGTGAGACCTTATTCAATTGGCTGTCACCTCACATAGCCGGCGCACATTGCCTAGACCTTTATGCGGGGTCGGGGGCGTTGGGTTTTGAGGCGCTGTCGAGAGGCGCCAGAAGTTGTTGTTTCATCGACAACAACAAACAAGTGCAAGCTGCGCTCGGATCGAGCGTGCAGGCGCTGAACTGCGAGGATCGAGCCAACGTGATACTCGCAGACTCAGGCTCAGTAATTACGCTAGACCACTCAATCGATCTGGTATTTTTAGACCCGCCTTTCGCGAGTCACCTGTTACACAGTACCTTGGATTGGCTTTTGGCAAGCCCCAGCATTCACCCGGACACCCTGATCTACATAGAGGCGCCCAAAGGCCACGAACTGCCAGCTCGCAACCTCTCCATCATTAAAGAAAAAGTAGCGGGTGAAGTGATATCGCGTTTGGTTGGCATCCGCTAGTAGAGTTTGTCCTTCACGAGTGGGTTGTGTAGTCTCATTTGATCAGTAAGGAATGCTTGCTATGCGTAAAAACACGGTTGTCTATCCCGGTACATTTGACCCCATCCACAAAGGGCATGTGGACTTAGTGGAACGCGCCTCCAATTTGTTTGACCGCGTCGTTATTGGTGTTGCTGAGAGCTCAAAGAAGCAGCCGTTGTTCTCTACAGAAGAACGCATCGCGTTAACGCAAGCATCGCTCAGCCATCTCGACAACATTGAAGTCAAAGGGTTTAGCGGCTTATCCATTCGGTTTGTCGAAGCTCAGGATTCCAACTGCGTATTGCGCGGCATCCGAACGGTGGCCGACTTCGAATATGAGCACCAGCTGGCAAATATGAACCGAGCAATGAATCCCGAGTTTGAAAGCCTCTTTTTGACGCCTTCGAACACACTGTCTTTTATCTCATCGTCGCTTGTTCGCGAGATTGCCTCAATGAATGGTGATGTATCCGACTTCGTACCTGAGCCTGTACTCGACGCGCTGAATAAAAAATTCAGGCATTAACGCTGACAGCCACCACAGAAGACACTCGCACGGTTTGACTGTCGTATTTCCTTGAGTCGTTTAGCCTTGCAGCGATAACAGAACTCCCCTCCACGCCCGTAAACCTGAAGACTCTGGGCGAAATAGCCAGCCTTTCCATCGCCCCCAACAAAATCTCTTAACGTGGTGCCCCCAACATCGATGGCCGTTGCCAACACATCTTTGATAGCCGTAGCGAGGGCTTCGAAACGCGCTTTGCTGACTCTATTCGCAGGTCTATCAGGACGGATGCCGGCCATAAATAAGGCCTCGTTAGCATAGATGTTGCCCACGCCCACGACGATCTTGGCATCCATAATAAAGAGTTTTACGGCACTGCTGCGCCTACGTGCTTGCTGGTAGAGGTACTCGCCATCAAAGGCGTCTGAGAGCGGCTCCGGACCTAGGTGATCAAGCAGCGCATGGGAGTCACTCGACAACCAATGCATGCTGCCAAAACGCCTCGGGTCGTGATATCGAAGTATCAAGCCATTGTCGAATTCAATATCTACGTGGTCATGTTTCCTTGGTTGCTCCTGAGGAGCGACCATTCGTAACGATCCAGACATACCCAAATGCACGAGTAGGCAGCCCGAATCGAAGTCCATCAATAAATACTTTGCCCGGCGCCGCGTACCAGCGACGGTCCCGCCGGCGAGTTGCTGCTCGAAGCCCGGTGGAATCGCCCAGCGCAGACGCCGATCCCTAACGATAACGTTGGTGACTTTATGGCCCATGACATGTGGCTCAATACCGCGGCGCGTTGTCTCTACCTCTGGCAACTCAGGCACATCTATCTCCCGACTAATTTAAGGCAAAAAAAACCCCGGCTCTGCCGGGGTCTTTATAAAGCCTTGCACTTACTTGATCTTACCTTCTTTGTAGATCACGTGCTTGCGTGCAACAGGGTCGTACTTTTTCATTTCCAACTTATCAGGCGTTGTGCGCTTGTTTTTGTCAGTCGTGTAAAAGTGGCCTGTGCCCGCCGTTGAATTCATTCGGATTTTTTCACGCATTAGTCGCTACTCCTCAAACCTTTTCGCCGCGAGCGCGCAGCTCTGACAACACGGTTTCAATACCGCGCTTATCGATGATTCTCATGCCCTTGGGAGACACGCGCAACGACACGAAGCGCTTCTCAGATTCAACCCAAAAACGGTGATTGTGTAGGTTAGGCAGGAAGCGTCTGCGAGTGCGATTCTTCGCATGCGAGACGTTATTTCCCGTCATCGGGCGCTTACCTGTAACTTGACATACTCGAGACATCTGTCTGTCCACCAAAAAAAGGAGCGGCAAGATACCAAAGGCCTAGCCCGTAAGCAACACGAAGTCTTACACAAAACCTAAGTTTCTAAGGCTTACGCAGTGACCTTCAGCGGCGATTAAATCGTCGCACAGCCGGATGTCGAGAAGCATCCGTACTTTTGACAGTTTCTCGGTAACCGAAACATCAGAATGACTCGGCTTAAGAACACCCGAGGGATGATTGTGCGCGACCACCACGGACGTTGCTTGGTGGGCCAGCGCCCTAGAAGCTACCACGCGAGTGTAGACGGGCGCGCTATCGACACTACCCATGAACAGCACCTCAGCCGATAGCAGCCGGTAGTGCGTGTCGAGAAACAAGGCCATAAATGTCTCTCGTGACCCACCGGACAGCTCGGCAACAATAAACGACTCAAATAAACGCCAGTCATAGCTTGGTGAAGGCTGTCTTAATGGCTCCTGAGCAGCAAGTGAATGCAAGGTAATTGAGGCGTTCAAGCGAGCCCTGGCTGCGTCTGTCCATGACGGGTGTTTAATATCGCCGTTTGCCAAGCCTCGAATCAGCTTATCGAGCCGCATGCTGCCCGGTTGTTCATCCAAAAGCCGCGTAATGTCCGCGATGGGCAATCCGGAAACGCGGCTTAGCGTGACCGTCGCCAGAACCGACTGATTGGCAGCCGTGCCTTCATAACTCCAACCTTTGATGGGTATCTGCTCATCCACCCCAGAGCCCCAGCTCAATGATTTACCACCTGTGTAAATAGAGGAGGGCTTTGCATTAGACCTGTATATGTCTGCCACGAAGAAAATCCCCTGAGATACTCGATCGACGCCGGTATGATTAGGTGCTGTCGGATGCTACCTTTGGCACCTACTGTCTTAGCTTTTAATCAGATATGGCACGGCTTTTTAATCGTAATTTCATCGTAGGCGTTACAGGGAGTATTGCCGCCTACAAAGCAGCTGAACTGACTCGCAGCCTTATTCGCGAGGGCGCCAATGTGCGCGTCATCATGACAGAGGGCGCCTGCGAGTTTATTACGCCGCTAACGCTACAAGCCTTATCGGGACATGAGGTTCATACCGATCTGCTAGACACGGAGGCGGAAGCCGCGATGGGTCATATCGAGCTCGCGCGCTGGGCTGACGCATTGCTGATAGCGCCAGCAAGTGCGGATTCCATTGCGCGGCTGGTACAAGGTCGTGCCGATGACCTGCTCGGTGCTTGCGCACTAGCAACCCCCGCACCCGTATTTGTCGCACCCGCAATGAACCAAGAGATGTGGGCAAAGCAAGCCACCCAAGACAACGTTCAGACCTTAGTTAGTAGAGGTATTGCGATGCTGGGGCCCTCGTCGGGCAGTCAGGCCTGTGGCGATGTCGGCGTAGGCCGTCTACTCGAGCCCGATGACATCGTCTCAGCAGTTGCAGAGCACCTCAGTACGGGCGCGCTCTCGGGTCGGCATGTGGTGATAACGGCAGGACCAACTCGAGAACCCATCTGCCCCGTGCGCTACATAAGCAATCGAAGCTCCGGAAAAATGGGTTATGCGCTCGCTGAAGCCTGTATCAACGCGGGCGCCAAAACGACATTGATTTCGGGCCCGGTCAGCTGTGAGCCACCTTCGGGTGCTACTGTGATCAATGTTGAAACAACACAGGAAATGTTTGATGCGAGTATGGCGACAGCTGCGACAGCCGATATCTTTATCGGTGCAGCAGCGGTGGTCGACTTCAGACCAACGACGGTATCCGATCGGAAAATTAAGCGTAGCGGTATCGAAGCGATGGATCTATCGCTCGTTCCGAATCCCGACATCATCGCCTCGGTAGCAGACAGCAAGGCGAGGCCTAAACTTGTCGTTGGCTTTGCCGCTGAGACACATGACGTACAAGATTACGCTCGCAAGAAGCTTGCGAGTAAGTCGCTAGATTTCATTTTTGCGAATGATGTCAGCGATCAAGCTATTGGCTTCAATAGCGAACATAATGCAGGGGTGCTCATTGGCAGGGACTCAGATATTGTTCTGCCAATGTCTTCAAAGCGGGTACTCGCCGAATCGATTATTGGAGAGCTGAGCAAAGTTCTAGGCTGATTGATGATGTAGAATGCGGGCAATGCTTGGAGCGCCATCTGGCAGATATGTTGGCGAGAAAGCATCCGGGCCCAATTTTGCCTCCGCCTTAACGAGGGAGCCATCAATATCGAACGATAGAGGACTTCATGTCTCTTAACCGAACTGACGCTGAGCAATTTGCTCGTGTACTGACAGAATCTTTGCCCTATATTCAGCGATTTACGGGCAAAACTATGGTCATCAAGTTTGGCGGTAACGCCATGACCGACCCAGAGCTGCATGAAAGCTTCGCCCGTGATGTCGTGCTGATGAAATTAGTCGGCATGAATCCTATTGTCGTTCACGGTGGCGGACCCCAGATCGGAAAACTACTTGACCGCTTAGGCATTGAATCGCGATTTGTTGGGGGCATGCGTGTCACCGACGAGGAAACGGTCGATGTTGTCGAAATGGTGCTGGGCGCGTCTGTGAACAAGGAAATTGTCGATAGCATCCACCGAAACGGAGGGAGGGCGGTCGGAATTACCGGTAAAGACGGCGAGCTCCTGCGGGCTAAAGCGCTGAGCGCGAACGACGCAGGCGGTGCGGAAGACATTGGCTTAGTCGGCGAAGTCGAGAGCGTCGACACGGACATTCTGACCATGCTAGCCAACAGCGACTATATTCCGGTCATTGCCCCCGTTGCCGGCAGTGTTGATGGACACACCTACAACATCAATGCGGATCTAGTAGCAGGAAAGCTTGCTGAGGTATTGAAAGCGGAAAAGCTGATGCTGTTAACCAACGTAACTGGGTTGATGGACGGAGAAGGGAAAACGCTGACGGGGCTGTCCACCCGACGCGTTGACGAGTTAATCGAGCAAAGCGTCATTACAGGCGGCATGCTGCCGAAAGTTCGATGCGCAATGGATGCAGTGAGAGCGGGCGTGACTAGTGCTCATATAATTGATGGACGCGTTCCACACGCGACTTTGTTGGAAATCTTTAGTGATGAGGGCATTGGCACCTTGATCACCAACCAGAGCATGGGTAACGTCTCAAGTTCCTAACACTTGTCACCCAGCACATTCGGCGGAACTCATGCCTCAACGACGAAGCGACCGTAAAGAGCAAATACTCCAGTCATTGGCGGCGATGCTTGAGTCCAGTCCGGGAAGCAAGATTACGACAGCGAAGCTGGCGGCCAGTCTGGACGTGTCGGAGGCAGCTCTGTATCGGCATTTCCCCTCTAAAACTCGGATGTATGAATCGCTCATCGACTTTGTCGAAGAGACCCTGTTCTCGCGCATTACTCAGATACTCAGCGAGGAGTCCGAGCAACTGGTGCGCTGCAAAAAGATCCTGACACTCTTCCTCGTATTCTGTCAGCGAAACCCGGGCATTACGCGCATTCTGTCAGGAGATGCGTTAACCGGAGAGCATGAGAGACTGCGCGGCCGAGTTGCGCAAGTCTACGACAGGATAGAAACGCAACTGCGCCAATGTCTGCGTATGGCAGAGGTAGAAGAGGGTTGGCGAACGAGCATTCCTGTCAGCAGCGCAGCTAATTTGCTGCTTGCACTGGCGGAAGGAAGAATCGCGCAGTTTGTTAGGTCGGATTTTGCGACGGTGCCAACACAGGCCTGGGACGAACAGTGGTCTCTGGTAACCGCTACGCTCGTAAAGGCAGTCCCCGAAGGATCTTAATCGATAGCGGGCGTTGTGCCCTGGTCACGACTTAAGGACCGCCGCAACAAAACAACATCTTGAAGCTGCTCGAACCGGTCTCGATCCTGACGGTAGCCCTGGGTGACCTCCAATACCTGCGCTTCTCGCTCTTCAATCGCTCGACCCGTGCTCGCGATTTCTGTTCTTAAAGCGGCTATTGCGTCGACGTCCTGCTCGAGTGGCGCATCACCCCGTCGTTCCGTATCCGCAACCCGAGCGAGCAGGGACTCCAATCGACTACGAGACACGCGCTGATTGCTTGCTAATATCGACAGTCTTATTTTCAGCTCACGTAGCGCTCGCTCTTGAGCTGCATCAATATCTTCAACGCTGCTGTAGCGAAGCAGCAAAAATTTATCCCATTCGGCAAGCCGTGCACGCTCGACTTCGGCATCCTGCTGTAGGCGCTCGACTAAATCTTTATTTTGTAATTCTTCAGCACTCAGTTGACGAGGCACCACCTCAACAACTTCGCCCTGTGCGTTCAGCACTTCATAACCACGACCTGCATACTCCGCAGGCACATGCCAATCAACCACTGTGCCGCCAACATCATTCTTGTACCGATAGAGATTGTCCGAGAAAGCGGAGCTACTCATAAGCACCAGAAGAATAAAGTTCCCTAGAGGCTTATACACCGTACTGCTCCCGGTATTGATGCATGAGATCTAGGCTCTTCGACATATCAGGCTGTTCAGATAACCACTCGATAATGTCGTGCATGGTAATAACGCTTTGAACCTTCAGGCCCAGCGTGCGCCTTACTTCCTCCACTGCGGACGTGTCACCTGCACCTCGCTCACACCGGTCAAGACCAATGACAACACCATAAGGCGTTGCGCCCTCGCTTCTGATTAAGTCCACCGAGTGTCTAATCGCGGTTCCTGCGGTGATCACGTCATCAATAATCAACACATTACCGCTTAGCGGCGCACCCATGAGGATCCCGCCTTCGCCATGCGACTTGGCCTCTTTACGATCGAAGGTGACCGATAAATCGCGGTTATGGCTTTGTTGCAAGGCAATGCCAGTCGCGGTCGCCAAGGGAATACCCTTGTATGCCGGCCCAAAGAGTCCATCAATCTCATCAACGATGCCTTTGGCAGCGTCGGCGTAACAGGCACCCAACGTCGCCATTGCCTCGCCGGTTGAAAACACACCTGCGTTAAAGAAGTAGGGGCTGACCCTGCCGGACTTCAATGTGAATTCACCAAATTTCAATGCGCCGAAACGGATCGATAGCTCGATAAATTGACGTTTACTGTCTGATGCGCGCATACAATATTCCAGTGGGCGGCCGCCCTGAAATTATGAACATATTATGAATCAACCGGTTCACAGATTTCAGTATGAAAAGTTCTGACGTAGTATACCAAGCTCAATATTCGGGAAACAAAAATGAAAGTGTTATCACTTGCAGTCGACGGCCTTGAGCGAGCGCACGCTGAAGGATTGTTGACGTGGGCATTTCAGCAGGATGCGGACGTGATTTGCTTTCAGGACACTCGGTGCTCCGAATACTCACTGCCTTCAAACGATTTCTTCCCCGAGAATTACCACGCCTACTTTGCCGATAATTATGACGATGCAAAGGTGAATGGCGTCGCGGTTTACTGCAAAAAAATGCCAAAAGCCATCATGTTCGGTCTTGGCTTTATGGACTTCGACCAACTCGGAATCTATATCCAA